>JAFGKR010000084.1 GCA_016928515.1 Bacteroidota bacterium
ACTCATGTCTGAAATATAAGGCAACACGTATGGGGATCGGACAATCGAATGTAACATTCGAAATCGGCGTCGGTGCGGTCCATTGATCAGATCAGGCGGTATAAGCAATTGCGTGCGCTGTCCCTATGGCTTCGAAAATAAATATTGATCGACTCAAGAAGGTCTCTTGACAATGATGTCCGTTTAATGTATAGTTGTGCATCCATCAGGTTATTGTTCATAAAGACGGGTTGAAAACGGATTCGTCGTCCTCTGTAATCGGCTATACAGGCATCGAAAGAGTGCACTGTTACGAGTGTTCATATCTTCGTAACGGCTCTTGCCATTCATACAAGAACAAAACAATCAGAGGAGATCTACCGTGAAACACGCTGTATTATCACTTGTTGCGGTGCTGGTGTTCTGTGTCCAAAGTGTAGCCCAAATACCTACCAGCGGCCTGGTTGCATGGTACCCGTTCAATGGGAATGTAAATGACGAGAGCGGAAATGACCATCACGGTTCTGCAGTGAACTCAACAGCAACGACGGACCGTTTTGGAAATCCAGCATCCGCATGGCAGTTCTCGGGCAATGGCTACGTCAAGATAGATGATATGTTGATGTCTAATTCGTTTTCTGACATGTCGATATCGTGTTGGTTCCTGGGAACACAGGGGTACGAAGGCATGCTTATCTCCGACCGTGGGACCTCGTGGCCGTACAAGTACACATGCCATCTCTGGACATCTGGGAAAGTTGGCTGTGCCAGCCATGATGGCGCCACGCTCGCGAACGGGGTTGCAACCACACAATCAGGCCTCAATGACGGCACGTGGCATCACTTCGTATACGTTGTCAATTCTTCAACAAGCTCCT
The DNA here is from genome assembly GCA_016928515.1 of Bacteroidota bacterium. Classification (GTDB taxonomy): domain Bacteria; phylum Bacteroidota; class Ignavibacteria; order SZUA-365; family SZUA-365; genus BM516. The sequence goes on from JAFGKR010000084.1 coordinate 858, forward strand.
ACAGTCTGTACATTGATGGCGCGCTGGCTGGTCTAACCACAGGTGTAAATCCGTCTGCTTGGAGCAGCTTGCCCAATCCCACCTACCTCGGTGTCTGGCGCGGGCCGGGAGGATATGATTACACAAAATATCTCACCGGGAAACTGGATGACATCTGTTTTTATAACAGAGCTTTGTCATTAAGCGAAATCCAGACTCTATTCCAAGGTTCCCCACTAACTGTGGACGCCGGTCCGGATCAAACTGTCACACTCGGATATGGCGAACAATCACGAACACTTACTGCAACAGCTTCAGGCGGGACATCTCCCTACACGTACTCCTGGTCCTGTCCTTCGTGGTCAACGCCTCAAACCGGAGCATCCGTCACGGTGACCCCCACTATACCGACGACCTATACCGTCACGGTTACCGATGCCAACAATCAGACCGCAACGGACGATGTCTATGTGAATGTCCTCGACTGGCGGTGTGGGAACAACCTGGACAAAGTTATTTTATGCCATAATGGGCATAACATTTGTGTAGCATTGAGTGCAGTCCCTGCGCATCTAGAGTTAGGAGATATTCTCGGTGGCTGTCAGACAGCGAAGCAAGGTGCTGTCATTCCTGGGGTTTTCTCCCTCGCTCAGAACTACCCTAACCCGTTCAATCCCTCCACAACCATCGAGTTCGGGATTCCAGATCAAGGTGCAGTCCGCCTCCGTGTCATCGACCTCCTTGGACGTGAGGTAGCTATGCTCGTGGACGAGACAAGACCGGCGGGAGCGTATGCCGTGGACTTTAATGCCACAAATCATCCATCCGGCACCTATGTGTACCAGCTCGAATGGAATGGACACGTCATTAATCGTCGGATGACTCTCATGAAGTAGGTGTCTGAACGAAGTGCCGTTATGTGTAAAGGAAGCCCCGCTTTGTTGCGGGGTTTCTTGCAACTCGGCGGGGCTCGGAGTCTGCCTTGGCTGAGGCAGAATGCAATATACTACGGAGAAGTCTCCAGCCAACCGTTTTCGGCGAAGGAAATGTACGAGTCTCCGCAGATGATGACATGGTCATGGACCGGAATGTCGATGGTCTTGCCCGCATCCACCAGCTGCCGGGTGATGTTGTGATCCTCCCGCGAGGCTTCCCGTCTGCCGGACGGATGATTATGCACCAGGATGATCGACGAGGATCCCATCATGGCTTCCATCGCACGCTGCAGTCATTTGTCGTGAATTTAGGCATGCCTAAAATATTTTTTAGCATTGCCTAAATCCATATCAGCGGCCGGGTAAACGGAATATCGGGTCGTCGTACAATCAACGTCGTCGAGATTTGCCGATCGCTGGTGCGTGGGACGAGGAATTGCAGACGGACTGGTGGGATCGTATCCGTGCGCAATATAACGACCATCGGTGTCTACCAGTGCTTTTTGCGGACGGGAATGATGTCGAGCGGAAGGGAAACCTGGTAATCCTCCCCTGGACTCGCCTGCCAGTACTCCCCTGTGATGGCTCCCTCCCCCACGACTTCGCAGTAAGCGAGGCCGGTTTTGATCAGTCCCTCGTTTTCCGTATGGGGATCAAGGACTTTCATTCCGTTCGGCGGGATGACATGCCTGTCACGGGTGAGCTGCTTTCCGCGGTCAAGATAAAAGGTGACGGATACGGTGACGGCGCTGTCGGAGGCGGGATTGACGAGAACGAGCCGCGCCTCGATTCCGGGCGCGGAGACGAAATGCTGACAAAGCAGAGCTTTCGAACCGTGTGCGTCGGAGGCCGGGATTGCGGTGTTGTACGCCGAACGCAATGGATCCCGGTAGAACTGCCAGTACTGCGCGGAGACGTTTCCCCCGTCGGAGTAGATCCGGATTGTACCCTTGAATTTCTTTCCGCCCAGGGACTCGGCGGGATTGTAATTGATTTTCCCGAAAATCGGAAGGAAATACGATTGCTCGGCGACGAGGTTTCCATCCATGTCGTGGAGCAGGACGTTGACCACCGATCCGCTTCCTTCGTGATCAGTGATGACGAGATGCGTTTCGAAGACGTCTGGATCCGCCTCGAAATAATTCACAATGAGCTGATCTCCCACGCGCAGCTGCGGAGCATGATCACCCTCAGATGCAAATTGCGCGCGTGCCCCGGCGGACACGCACGCAATCACAAGGAGCAGGAACGAGATAAAGCGGAACCCGTTCAGGATCACGGTGCCCTCTCAGCGAATCTTGATGACACCCTCCAGCGGAAGCGCAACCTGGTATTTTTCACGCTCAGCCGCCTGCCAGTACTCGCCAGTGATCTTTCCGGCACCGACGACGACGATGTACGCAGTCCCTGTCATCTGCACTCCCTTCAGAGACTTGAAGGGATTGATGCTGATCACGCCATTGGCAGGGATGACGCGCTTCTCGACGCCGACAAGACCGCCGTTGTCCGAATAGAACTTCGCATCAATCGTCACCGGACGCGCAATCTCCGTGTTCGAGATGATGATCTGCGCATTGACCGACTTGTCGCTGACGAAATGCTGGCAGACGAGCTTGTCGTACCCATTGCCGTCCGCTGCGGGAACGGCGATGTTCAAATACGCCTTTTCCGTATTACGGTATTTCTCCCAGTACTGGCCGACGATATTGCCGCCGTCGCTTTCGATGCGTACCGTGCCGCTGAATTTCGGATTCTGGTTGTATCCATGCTGATAGGCATTCAGGTAGCTCAGCGGATCATAGTTGATCTTCCCGAAAGCGTTCAGTGTTTCGTAACGCTCGTACACGAGACGACCTTCCTCGTTGTAGATCGTGATCTTGAGATTGGGACCGACGCCGTCCACGTCGCTGATCACCACGTGCGTTTCGATGTTGTCGGGATCGGAGACAAACCGGTTGATCACCAGTTTCTGGCCGATCTGCGCATTCAGCTGCACGGAACAGATCAGGAATGCCGTGGCAGCCAGAACGATGCTTACAAACGCTTTCGACGATTTCCGCATTGAAATTCCTCCTGGGAACGTATTCAGGGATCTACTAAAACACTGTCGATATTCCGAGTTCAAGATACGCATCGGCGGGCAATTCCAGAAACGCTTCCGCATACCGTACGCTGCGACCGCCGAAAGTCATCGCGCGGTAGGCGTTGAGTCCGTCAATATGATGCTGATAGTCGATGGCTTCCTGCTGACTGGGGTAACAATGCATCGCTGCGCGTTTGCGCTCGATCTGCCGTGTGATGTCAACTGCCGCGGTGGCCGGGAGCGGACTCCAGACCTCATATCCTCGTACCAGAGGCCGGACACGCGGATGATCCTGCAATGCCCGTAAGAACCAGAGATTCAGTATTCGATGATCATGATGATTATCGAATAACGAAGGAAGATACAAAACATCGGGTTCTTTCTCAATCACACGTCGAAAAACCGACTGAGGGTATACGCGGTCCCGAAATGACCGGTTCCCGAGTCGCAGCAAGATGCTGTCCCCCACTCCGAGCATGTCCATGGCATTACGGAATTCCCGTTCCCGTATATCTCTTTTATCGTCATCCGTCAGGTGATCGTCATCGATGGACGCGACATTGTCGGAGAACAGAACAACGGTGACCGCATCACCGCGCTGCCGATGCCGAAGAATCGTCCCGCCGGCGCCGAAGGTCTCATCGTCGGCGTGCGGCGTCAGGACGACAACGCGCCGCGCCGCTCCGTGAAAATCGATCGGACGCGGATACACGGTGACGGAAGGATCAGTCGCCAGGTCGACGATCTGCCGCGCACGTTGACGCAGACGACGGACGGAAAGATATTCCAGGATCTGGCGGACACCGGTCATGCATTCACTCCTTCTATCCTGCCTTTTCGCCACGTGACACCCAGCATTGTCGTCGATCGAATGCTGCCGTGATACTCGAACATGGCTTTCTCGATCCCGCGCAGCGATGCCGCATTGTTTTCCTCCGCGTAGATCCAGAGAGAGCGGAATCCTTCCTCCGCGAGCAATCCACTGAGACGACGCAATGCATCCGGATACAAACCGTGCCCGCGATATGCTTCCTCGGTGATCACGTCGAACACAACGGCGTCAGGCGAGGCGAGCTGCCAGGTCCACCGCAACTCATCGATACGCAGGCAACGCGTTTCCACCCATGCCGTGAACGCGACACGATCACCGTCCATTCCGATAAGGGCGCGGGTGCCGGAGGCGAAACGCTGCCGGTACTGGTCGAAATGCTCCTGGCGCGGATGGGAATTCCAGGGGAAGGTGTGGATATCCGACAGACGGAATGTCACTTCGCCCGTCAACAGGGTGACGGGAACGCAGGTGCGGCGATAAAACCGCAGTGCATGTCGCTCACAGCAGGTCATCGTGCCTCCCTTCTGCGCATGCGTGCACGCATCAGCCGCTGGACGGCACGTGCGGCACGGTAGCGCAGCAGCGTGCGGGAAGGACGCAGTATGCAGTGCTCGCTCTGTCGCTGTTGCGGAACACATTCCTGCTTGTACGGCTCATCGCCGCGAAGGAAATCGAAATAGGTACATCCCCTGTTCATGGCATATCGGATTGTCCGGTCCAGATTCATGGTGCCCGGACTGAAGCGCCGATATGCCGGATCCATTCCGGACAGGACGTACAAGAGGCTGTCTCCGTGCACCCACGATGCCATCAGGTGCATCACGGTCCCTTCATGCCGAAGGACGGTGAAAACGCATTGTTTTCCCGCCGCGTGCGTGATGTCGAGGAAAAAATCCCGATGCACTTTTTCCGTGAACCACGACGCCGGACCGAAGCGCATGCGGTTGAGACGGATCAGTTCCTCCACCAAAGACGGATCGGGAGCGTGCACGGCTTCCCACGTGAATGCTCCCTCCTGCTCGAAGAGGCGCCGGCCGCGGCGGATCTCGCGTTGCATGTGCGGATCCATGCGTTCCACAATCGAGGTTTCGTTTTCTCCACCGAGCGGGATGCGGAGATAGGTATCTCCGGCTTCATGTTCCGAGGGGAAATCGAGTCCAGCGATCGTGGACTCCGGAAGGACGTCGTGCAGGAGAAGCCATGCGTCGGGGAAAAGTGCTCGGAGATAATCCAGAATGCCTACCCAGACAGACCGAAGATCACTCGTCGTAATGACGATGTCGGTATACTGTGCCAGTCGGTCGCCGATGAAGAGCAGATAGCGCCAGGCTGTCCATGGTCCTGCTCGACGCAGCTGAAGAAAGAATGGCGCAACAGCGATGACCCGTCCGTTCTCCTTGACTTTCAGCAGTACGAGTTCGCGTCGCGCGTCCGGTTCGACGAAGGCTCGGAACCAGTGCACATTCCATTCCCAGGTCTGAAAAAAGGTGTTGCGGATGAGAGATCCATCCGCCGTAACGCGCATCCACCATTCGCGGAGTTCTGTATCCTCGAACGTCGTGCGCGTGATCGTCATCCCTCCTCCCTCCTGTCGCCGATGACACGCGCCGGTGTACCGCCGACGACGGCCCATGCCGGGACATCCCGAGTGACCGTGGCATTCGCCGCGACGACGGCGTGATCTCCGATAGTGACACCCTGCAGAATCACGGCATTGCTGCCGATCCACACATCCACACCGATATCGATCGGTGCTCGCGTACCGCCCTGTTCCCGCACCGGACGACGTGTATCGTCGATGCGGTGGTTCGCGTCGATGATGGTGACGAAACCACCGATGAGCGTATCTCGTCCGATGTGCACGGAACCGGATATCGTGCAATGTTGCGAGACGAACACCTGTTC
>JAFGKR010000367.1 GCA_016928515.1 Bacteroidota bacterium
GCACAACTCACCGCGGGCGTGTACCTGCTGCGGGCGGTATCGGAAAATGGAGCACAGGCGGTGCGGATGATAAGCGTCGTGCGGTGAGAATTCAATCTGTCAATCAACAGAGTCCGGACAAGTAGTACCATGGCAGGGAAGAATGCCACAATCTGCCGTTCTGTACAGAATAATGTACGCTACTGTACAGAATGAAAAGTGCATGAAACAGATCAGCATCACGGATGTACGCGTCCGGGTTGCGGCTCCGCGTCGCCGATCCCATATTGCTCCATCCTCCCGAATTTCCTATACTACATGATTCCATCCGGCGGTGAATCACCGCGAAAGGACAGTATCGACACCTGACGGATCATCATGCAGCAGAAACGGCTTCTCGTCACATCGGCGCTTCCGTATGCGAACGGCGCCATCCATTTCGGCCATCTCGCGGGCGCGTATCTGCCTGCCGACATGTACGTGCGCTACCAGCGCCTGAAGGGAACGGACGTTCTGTTCATCGGCGGATCGGACGAACACGGCGTGAGCATCCTCATCTCCGCACAGAAGGAGGGAGTGACGCCGAAGGACATCATCGACCGCTACCACGAACTCAACAAAAGCGCGTTCGAACGCGTCGGCATCAGCTTCGACAATTACTCACGGACGTCACTTCCGATCCACCACGAAACGGCACAGGAGTGGTTCACCGCATTCCGCGATCAGAATTTGCTCACACGCAGTTCCGAGCAGCAGCTCTATGATCCCGAAGCGAAGATGTTTCTGCCTGACCGCTTTGTCGTCGGTACCTGTCCCCACTGCGGCTACGACCGCGCCTACGGCGACCAGTGCGAGAACTGCAGCAAGTATTACGACCAGACGGAGCTGATCAATCCCCGCAGCCTGCTCAGCGATGCGGATCCGATCGTGAGAGAAGCCGAGCATTGGCATTTCCCGCTCGGTGCATTCCAGGAGAAACTCGAGGCCTACGTCGCCTCGCATGAAAAGGACTGGAAGGAGAACGTCCTGCAGCAAGTGCGCTCGTGGCTGAAAGCCGGACTCAGCGACCGTCCCATCTCCCGCGATCTCACCTGGGGCGTGAAAGTACCCGGCGAGGACGACGGCAAGGTGCTCTATGTCTGGTTCGAAGCCGTCCTTGGGTATATATCCTCCACGAAGGAATGGGCGGAAAAATCCGGTACACCGGAGCGCTGGAGGGAATACTGGTGCCGCGAGGACACGAAGTACGTCGCCTTCATCGGCAAGGACAACATCGTGTTTCACTGCCTCATGTTTCCCGCCATGCTGATGGCACGCGACGGATACGTGCTTCCCGACAATGTTCCTGCCAACGAATTCCTGAACCTGGAAGGGAAGAAATTCTCCAAAAGCCAGGGGTGGTCCATCGAACTTCAGGACTTCCTCGATACATACCCCGCCGATCCGCTGCGCTACACGCTCGCGATGAACATGCCGGAAACCCGGGACAGCGATTTCTACTGGAAGGATTTCCAGGCACGGAACAACAACGAACTGGCGGACATTCTCGGAAATTTCGTCAATCGCACGGCGCATTTCGTGGACAAGCATTTCGACAATGCCGTACCGGAAGCGGGTGCACCGGATACGGTGGACGAAGCCTTTCTCGCTTCCTTCGCGACAACCGCCGAAACCGTCGCCTCGAATTACGAGCGCTACCGCTTCCGCGACGCGGTGGTGAACACGATGAACCTCGCCCGCGCGGCGAACAAGTATTTCAACGATCGCGAGCCGTGGAAAACGGTCAAGAGCGATCGTGCCGTTTGCGCGACCACGCTGAACTGCAGTCTGCAGGCGATATACGCGCTGAGCGTGTTCATCGAGCCGGTGCTGCCGTTCACGGCACAGAAACTTCGCGATTTTCTCCGTCTCCCTGGGGACGCGCCGCTGCGCTGGGATGGTCCGGCGGAATATCGACTTCCCTCGGGACACCGGCTCGGAGAGAAGGCGCTGCTGTTCGAGAAGATTGACGACAAAACGGTGGAGGCGGAAACCGCGAAACTCGGCGGGATAGGTGCGCATGAAGAGGGAGCGCAGCGAAGCCATCCGCCTCTCAAGCCACAGATCACGATCGAGGATTTCATGCGCATCGATTTGCGCACGGGCACCATCCGCGAAGCGGAGAACGTACCGAAATCCAACAAGCTCATCCGCATTATCGTGGATATCGGCTCAGAGCAACGCCAGATCGTCGCGGGAATCGCGATGCAGTACAAACCCGAGGACCTGATCGGAAAACAGATCATCATCGTGGCGAACCTCAAACCGGCGACACTCTTCGGCATCGAATCACAGGGCATGCTGCTGGCGGGATCCACCGAGGATGAAGGTCCCGTGATTCTCACGCCGCTGTCGGTGCTTTCCGACGGCGCACAGGTGAAGTAGGAGGGAAACGGCATGCGTTCGATAATCCTGACGATTCTGTTCGCAACCGGCCTTCTTCTCGCCTCATGTGATCACGGACTCGATCCCGGAGAAGCGCTCGGCGAACCCGGATTTTCCGGGACGATCACCGTCCGGGGATCGTGGCCCCCGCAGGACAGCGTTCGACAGTTGCGCGTTGTCGCCTTCCGCAAGTATCCTTCCGCGGATGTCCTTTCCGAGGTGCTCAGCGGCAACGCGGTCTACACCGACGAACTGCCGTACGGAGAAACGACGATTCCGTATACACTGCAGGATCCTTCCTACAATGGGGTTTTCGACTACATCGCGGTAGCGCAGAACTATGGGCCCGATCTGTTTACCCAATGGCGTGCCGTCGGCGTCTACACGATCACCGGTGATGTGGAATCACCGTCACCAGTGGACCTCGGGAGTGGACGATTCGTCGAGGGGGTGGATATTGTCGTCGATTTTGTCAACCTCCCGCCGCAGCCGTTCTAACAACCTGCAGCCGTTCTGACGTCCCTTACTTGTTGCTATCTCCGTGCTGCGTCCCATCCGATCGGCGTTTTTCACGCAATTCTCACGCCGTACGATACCCGCTCAGTTGCACACGGACACCGATTTTCTTAGGTTGCTTTTTACGAAGCGAAAACCTCCATCACCTGCGCAGACTCTTATGAAAGCAGTCATAATGGCGGGCGGATTCGGGACGCGACTGCGCCCGCTGACCTGCAATATTCCGAAGCCGATGGTTCCCATGGTGAATCGTCCCATGATGCTTCACATCGTCGATCTCCTCAAACAGCATGGCTTTCATGAGGTCATTTCCCTGCTGTTCTATCATCCCAACGCAATCCGGAACTTCTTTGGCGATGGAAAATCGTTCGGCATCACGATGGAGTATATGCATGCGGAGGCGGATTTCGGTACCGCGGGGAGCGTCCGCAACGCCTATGAAAAAATCGGGGATGATCGCGTACTCATCATCAGCGGAGACGTGCTGACCGACTTCGATCTCACCGCGGCACTGCGCTTCCATGAGGAACAGGGAGCGGATGCGACGCTGGTCCTCACGCGGGTCACGAATCCGCTGCAATTCGGTGTCGTCATTGTGGATGCAGAAGGGAATATCACACGGTTCCTCGAGAAACCCTCCTGGGGAGAGGTGTTCAGCGACACCATCAACACCGGTATTTACATCATCGAAAACGAGATCCTGCAGATGATTCCGTACAAGGAGGATTTCGATTTCAGCAAGAATCTCTTCCCGATGATGATGCAGGAAGGAAAGAAACTCTGCGGCTACATCGCGGAGGGATACTGGCGGGATGTCGGAAATCTCGGGGAGTATCATGAGGCGTCGATGGACTGCCTCAATGATGAGGTCCGTGTGCTGTACGATGGGGAACACTCGGGGAACGTCGTGCTTGGTGAGGGGTGTACCGTCCCTGAAGACCGCAGCCACTGGGAGGGAAAAGTGGTCATCGGCCGGAATTCCCGCATAGCGGATTCCGCGCGCATCATCAACTCCGTCATCGGCAACAACGTTACCATCCACGATGGAGCGGTCATTCTCAACTCCGTCATTTGGGATGGTTGCACACTGGAGGAATCCGTCCAGATTTCCAATTCGGTGATGGGATACGATTCCATCCTTCACGCAGATGCAACCGTTGCCGACAATGTTTTTATCAGTGACAAGTGCAATATCGGGCAGGGGGCGTCCCTGCTGTCGAACATCAAGCTGTGGCCGGAGAAGGTCGTACAGGATGGTGCGGTTCTGTCCAAGAGCCTCGTGTGGGAGGATAAATGGCTCCGCGAGCTGTTTGCGGATGCGCGCATCACCGGTTCGGCCAACATCGAGGTCAACCCTGAATTCGGCGCGAAGCTTGGCACATCGCTCGGTGCCAGCATGGGTGAGGGCAGCCAGGTGCTGGCCAGTCGTGATCCGGACAACGCATCACGCATGATTAAACGTGCCATTGCCTGCGGACTCATGTCCTCCGGTGTGAATGTGCATGACATGCAGACCAGCTCAATCCCGTTCATGCGTCAGGTCCTGCGTAGCGGAAAATACGCCGCAGGCTTCCACGTCCGAAAATCTCCCTTTGACAAACGCTCGATGGACATCATTTTCTTTGATTCCGACGGACAGGACCTCCCGACGAAACGCACCAAATCCATTGAGCGACAGTTCTTTTCCGAGGATTTCCGTCGTGCAGGACATGAAACCATCGGATCGCTGTATTTTCCGGAACGAACGACGGAGGCATATCGCGAGCGTTTTCTTTCCACCATGGATTACGAACTGGTCGCGTCAAAGGCGATCAATATCGTGGTGGATTATTCTTACGGTATCGCTTCCTCCATCTTCCCGAATATCCTCGGCAAGCTCGGTGCGCAGGTCGTTTCGCTCAATGCCTATATCGACAGGACGCGCCTGACGCGCTCCCGTGAGGAATTTCAGGCCGCCTGCCTGAACGTGTCGAGCATTGTTCAGTCGCTGTCCTGCAATCTGGGTATTCTCCTCGACGCCGGTGCGGAGAAAGTGTTTCTTTCAGATGAACGCGGACAGTTCCTCGCCGAGGACCGGGTCGCCGCCGTCGTCACCAAAATGTATCTCGAATGCCGCAGGCAGCGAGGGAACCTGGTGAAAAAAATTGCCTCCCCCGTTTCGGCTTCCTCGGAGATGGATCTCGTTGCCCAGGAGTATGGCGTGGAACTCATCCGTACACCGAGTACACACGGTGGTATGATGCAGGCGGTTCTCACCGATCCGGAAATCGAATTCGTCGCGGGAACACGAGGCGGTTTCATCTTCCCGGAATTCCTCTTTGCTGCAGACGCCATGTACAGCGTCGCAAAAATCATGGAAATGATGGCAATCACCGGATGGCGTCTCGGAGACGTCGACAACGGCATCCGTCGCCTGATACGGACGTTTGTGGATGTGCATTGTCCCTGGCAGGCCAAGGGGCGTGTCATGCGACACGCGATGCACGCGTCGGAGGAATACGAACGTACACTCATCGATGGGATCAAGATTCATTTCGATCCGTTGACCTGGGTGCTTCTCGTTCCGAGCAAGGAGCATGAAATTTTTACCGTCATGGTGGAAGCCGAGACGGAGGAACGCGCCATGGCCCTGCGATCGGAATATGAGCAAAAAGTTGTTCAATGGCGGGACAATGCGTAAGTTTGAAAGAATATCGCTAGCGCTTACACGAAACACACGATCATGAAGATTACCAGCATTTTGACCGAAGACCTGATCAAGGTCAACATTCCCGGTGAGAGCAAGGATGACGTCATCAACGCGATCATCGATCTGGCCGCGGCATCCCAGAAGATCAAGGATATCGAGAAGGTGCGTCAAGCGATCTTCGAACGGGAAAAAATCATGTCGACCGGAGTCGGGAAGGGCTTCGCCATCCCGCACGGAAAAACAGATGCCGTGACAGACATTGTCGCAGCGTTCGGTGTGACGGAGAAACCGATCGACTACCAATCGCTCGATCATGAACCCGTCCGCCTGCTCTTTCTCCTCATTGGAAAGGACAGTCTCGTCGGCGCGCATATCAAGCTGCTCAGCCGGATTTCCCGCCTGATGAACAAGGAGGAATTGCGCTCCCGTCTCCTGCAGGCAGGGACTTCCAGCGAAATCCTGCAAATCCTCAAGGATGAAGAGATGAATTATCTGGACGTTTGATTCGTCCACTGCACCATCAGTTTGTGAAGAACATGATCAAGGCATGCCCGGGGCGTGCCTTTTTCTTGCCAGTCAAACCCATACACAGGTGGAACGATGACGTACAAATCCGTCAAGGGGACGAGAGACCTTCTGCCCGTCGACACTACCGCGTGGCTGCATGTCGAGCAACTGATCCGTGAGGTGATGGAGCGGTTCCGGTACGGAGAAATTCGTACACCGGTATTTGAAGAGACGACGGTGTTTGCCCGGGGTATCGGGGAAGAGACAGACATCGTGGGCAAGGAGATGTACAGCTTCCTGGACAAAGGCGGAAGCAGTCTGACGTTGCGACCGGAGATGACCGCACCGGTCATCCGCAGCTTCATACAGCACAACCTCGGAGAACAAAGCGGGTTGAACAAACTGTATTATATCGGACCGATGTTTCGCCAGGAACGCCCTCAGGCGGGACGTTTCCGTCAGTTCCATCAATTCGGTTTCGAATGTATCGGACAGGACAGTCCTTTCTGCGATGCGGAGATCATCGCCATGGCGGCCGAGATCTATCGACGCCTCGGTATCCATTCCACCCTGAAGATCAATTCCGTCGGTGATCCGTTTTGTCGTCCCCGCTACCGCGAGGCATTGCAATCATTCCTGCGGCCTCTGCTTGCCGAACTCTCCGAGGAGAGCCGTCGACGTACGGAAACGAATCCCATGCGGGTGCTCGATTCCAAGGATCCGCGCGACAGGGAACTGACGGCGAACGCCCCGGTGATTCTCGATTATCTTACCGATGAGAGCCGCGAACATTTCGAGCAGACCCTCGCGCTGCTCGATGATCTCGGCATCTCGTATGACATCGATCCCCGGCTCGTGCGCGGGCTGGATTACTATACCCGCACCGCTTTCGAATTTATCAGCTCGGATCTCGGATCGCAGGATGCGCTCGGCGGTGGTGGTCGCTACGACGGACTGGTCCAAGAACTGGGTGGGAAAGCGACACCCGCAGTCGGATTCGCTGCCGGTATCGAACGTCTGCTTATCGTGCTCGAGAAGAACGGGTACGCGTTCCCGGTCTCCGAACCACTGGTCTATCTGATCGGCATGGATGACGCCAGCAGGACCTGGGCTTTCCGGACTGCAATGACGCTGCGTCGCATTGGTGTTTCCGCGGAGATCGATTATGCCGGGCGCAGCGTGAAGGCGCAGATGCGCGAGGCGAACAAGCTCGGAAGCACATTCGTGGTTCTGGTCGGAGAGAGCGAAATGCAGGCGCAGGTCGCTCAGGTAAAGAACATGCGCGTAGGGACGCAGGAGGGCGTTGAGTTTCAGCATCTCACTTCCTACTTTTCCCGAATGAATCACCTCACAGACAACACGGAGAGCCGCTGATGTTTCCCCGCATCGACAAGGGACCGATCGAATACTCCCTGGAAATCTATCCCGCCTTCAATACGGAGAAACAGCGGGACTGTGTTCGTTTTCATTTCCGTACAACGGAGGAGTTCACGCATTTCCGCTACAACATCGCCATCGAGGAGCTGGAAGAAAAGGGAGTGCTGCGATTTACGCTGCGTGGATTGAAGGCAAAGGACCTGCTTCCCGGAACGGGCGTCGCCGAGAGTGTCGTGGATCTGTTTGATCTCGCCGGGGCGTACGATGTGCGTGTGACAAAGCCAGGCGACATCGTGAACTCGTTCCGCATATCCTTCGGAGACAGCAGTATGCGGCTTGTGAAGAGCGTCACCGACGCTGACCGCTTTCTCGATGTCGCTATCAGTAACGACAAGGTGGAGAACGCATGACTTTGCTCTTCACGCGTTTCGTGCATTTCCGTGCCATCCTTCGCCTACACGGCAGCATGCTCGTCCTGTTTTTCCTTTTCGTATCTCCCAGTGTCGCACAGTCGGAAGACGCTGCAACCTCCATGGAAAATGCCTCAACCTCCATGGAAAATGCCTCAACCTCCATGGAAAATGCCTCAACCTCCATGGAAAATGCCTCAA
>JAFGKR010000085.1 GCA_016928515.1 Bacteroidota bacterium
CGGACGGAAGCGTCGAAATCGAGATTCAGGATCACGGACTGGGTATTGATCCGGGTGACATTCCCCACCTCTTCGAACCGTTCTACCGGTCGCAGGCGGGCGACGTCCAGAAACACGGCGGTGTGGGCTTGGGCCTGGCCCTGGTCAAGCACATCATCGATGCGCACCAGGGCCGGATCGATGTGCGCAGCACTCCGGGAGAAGGGAGCACGTTCATCATTTCCCTGAACAGCGTGGAGGCAGCATGAAAACCGTATTGATCATCGAGGACGACCCCGCGATCATCAGTGGACTGGAAGCCAGTTTTCAGGCGGAACATTTCGAGGTCATCAAGGCCATGGACGGTGAGGAGGGATACAAGGCCGCACGGAAACTCCGGCCCGACCTGATCATCCTCGACCTCATGCTGCCGTCGAAAAACGGCGAGGAAATCTGCCGGGACCTGCGCAGCGACGGTGTGTCCACACCTATTCTCATGCTCACGAGCAAAAGCGCGGAGATGGACAAGGTTCTCGGCCTCGAACTGGGCGCGGACGATTACATGACCAAACCCTTTTCCCTTCGGGAGCTGCACGCACGTGCAAAAGCCCTGCTCCGCAGGTCCGTCGACCTGCAGGAGCCGGAGGAGGTGACCATCGGAGATCTCTGGGTGAACGTGAAAACACGGGAAGTGCGCAAGAAAGGGGATATGCTCGATCTCACCGCCCGCGAGTTTGAAGTGCTGAAGTACTTCCTGATCCATCGGAACGAGGTTGTGACGCGCGACATGCTTCTCGACGAAGTCTGGGGGTATGACCAGTATCCGACGACCCGGACGGTGGACAATTATATCCTCTCTCTTCGCAAGAAGATCGAAGACACACCGTCTGATCCGCGCTATCTATTGACCGTGCACACTGCCGGATATCGCTTCGTCGGATAGCCCTCCCCGCACCGGAGAGCACTGTCGCTTCGTGGGAGCAGGATGAAACGCGAGTGCCGTCCGCTATGAAATCCGCCGACGGGCATCTATCTTTCCGTCAGGTAGTACAGCCTTTACGACTGCAGTGACATCCAACATCAAAGTGCTCCTCGCCGTGGGACTGATGATCGGCCTGCTGATCATCGGAACGGCGGGGTATTCGCTGCTGGAGGGATACAGTTTCATCGACGCGCTGTACATGACCGTGATCACACTCGGCACGGTCGGCTATCGCGAGGTGGCACCTCT
Organism: Bacteroidota bacterium; assembly: GCA_016928515.1. GTDB lineage: Bacteria > Bacteroidota > Ignavibacteria > SZUA-365 > SZUA-365 > BM516. Next base: position 1,211 of record JAFGKR010000085.1, read on the forward strand.
GAGTACGATGGGAAAACTGTTCACGATTTTCCTCATCATTTCAGGCATCGGTACCGTGGCTTACGCTGTAACGCAGGTTGTCGAGTATTTCATCAGTACGATTGTCTTTCGGAGAAGACGCATGGAACGCACGATCGCAACGCTCACCGGACACGTCATCATCTGCGGGTACGGTCGTATCGGACAGCAGGTCGCAGCCCGGCTGAAAACCCGCGGCGTTCCCTTCGTGATCATCGAACGCGACGAAGAGGTGCTGGAAACACTCGATGCGCGCGGTTATCTCTTCGTCGACGGCAACGCCACGGACGATTCCTCCCTGCAGCGCGCCGGCATCGCATCGGCGTCCACGATCGTTGCCACGCTCCCGACCAATGCCGACAACGTTTACGTCACGCTCTCGGCAAGAAATCTTCATGCGTCCATCCGTATCGTCGCACGGGCCAGCGACGCCGCTTCGGCAACGAAGCTGCAGCAGGCGGGAGCGGACAAGGTTATCTCCCCGTACGAGATCGGAGGGCGCTACATCGCGAACGCTGTCATGCGTCCGCATGTCGTGAATTTCATGGACGTGGTGGGCTCCTCGAACGACGACACCGCGCAGAGTCTCGAGATCGAGGAACTCGAGGTCACGCCCAGCAGCCAATATGCGAACAGGGCGCTGCGCGACACCGCCATTCGATCGGAGCTCAACATTATCGTTCTCGCCGTGCGAACGCCCGAGGGAGAGTTCGAGTACAATCCCTCCCCTGACACGATCCTCTTCCCCGGCTGCATGCTCATCTGCATCGGCATTGCCGCGAAACTCGACCGGCTCGCCAAACAGCTCGGCGTCACCCCCATCTGACCCGGCATCCGGATCCGCATCCCGCGCATGCTCCGAGCTGGTCGCTACGTACCGACGAAGGGAAACGGTCCTGCTGATCCTGTCGAAATAAAGCTGTTTCGGTCACTGTCACAGATCGACAGGCACAGGGCGACGGTTTGCATCCGGCGCATCATACAGCCTTCATGTGACTACACCGCCCCTTCTTCCCCGGATGCGATCACGATCAGTGAGAGCTCCTCCCCGATGCGGAGTGTCAGCTGTCGGTCGGGATTGAGAACGATGCGACGCGGTCCTCCCGACGTCTCCGTACAATACCCGATCGCGGATTCGCCCTGATGCAGGGCGGCGAGCAGCAACTGATCGAAGGTCAGTTCCTCCCCATCCGGAGCATAGCGGAGCACGGACTTGAAATAAATTTCCATCCCTTCCTCATCCAGGAAATCCCGGATGATCATCTCGATGCGGCGGTCACGGCAGACCTGTGCGATAATGCGACTCACGAGATCGTTGCTGATGATGACATCGCGAACCGTGCCGGTGGATTCCGCCAGGGCTTTGTTCGACACATTGAGGATTTCACCGACGATCTGTTGTCCGGGCAAAATGCTTGCCACACCGTTTCCCCCCTGCTCGCGCAGGGAGCGCAGCAACAGCAGGGTCATGATCACACGGGTATCCGCATCCTCGATCTGTGCATTCGTGAACGTATCCCCCAGAACAATCACTGCATCGAAACGCGCGGGTTCGAGATCCTCGTAGACACCGGCGCGAAGGTAATCCACCCGTGCGATGGAGATTTTCAGTTCGCTGCCGCTGTCGATGATGGCGGCGACCTCACCGGCACGAAGATCCGCAGGGATGCCGGGGCTGACGAGCGTCACCGAGAATTGACTTCCCGCCGTGCGGGCATAACCCGCGTATTCCTTGAGCAGGGGATACACCTTGTCGTTCCACCCGAGCAAGAGCAGGTTGCGGACGCTGCGCTGTACCTCATCGTGCGCACCCGTGGGAGGTGCAGGGGATGAAGGAATCACGGGAGCGGATATCCGCATTGCGCCTTCATTGCGCGCGAGTGCGATGATGACATCCCGATCGGTGACGGTGAATGCCGAACGCCAGTGTTGCGGAGCGAGATGCGGAATCCCGTCTCGCAGAATGCCGATTGGAATAGCGGCGCGAAACGAGAAGACGGTTTCCTCCCAGCTTCGTCCGGTCAGAACATCGGCGGGGAGAAGATGGACTTCGTTGGAATGGTGTGAGAGGATTTCGTCATACACATCCACCAGGCCTTGCTGCCGCGCCGTCTGCAGGATGATGCGGCTGAGATGTTCGAGTGGCTGGATAATGCTGATCGGGACGCTGCGTGCCGCGGCTCGCGTCAGCCGTACCATCGAGGGATGAATGATTTCCGCGATCATGACAGGGGTCGCTCCCGGCACACCTGGATTCTGCTCAATGATATGCGCCGCGGCCATGACGGTCTTGATTACCTGTGCATCCCCGCGTTCCACCCCCTGATCCCGCTGCAGGATGATGACCACCCGTGCCCGCTCGATGGCGAGGATTTCGAGATCCCTGATATCGGTCATGCTGCCCTGGCGGATCACCCAGCGAACACTGCGATCCTTCCGGCAATTTTTGCGCATGCGTGTTTCGATTTCATCGATCGGGCGCTCGGTGTGGATGACATACACCTGCCGGCCTCCCTCCAGCCCTTCACTCAGCTCGCGAATGATGGGAATCACCTTCCCGCTCCATCCAAGAATCACGATATGATCTTCCTCGATCACGCGTGATGTTCCGCGGCGCACCTGCTCGAGACGCTGCTGAATGCGAGATCCGACGAGTCCGATAATGGCGGCAAACACAAGAAAGTTGAACAGCGTCAGCAAGGTTGACAGGATCTGCGAGAAGGTCGTCGTTTCGAACCAGTAGGTTTCGAGCATGTGAGTAACCACCCACCAGAGACGCCCTGACGGCCACAGGGGTCCCTCCCCCGATGCGCCTTCACCGCCGAATTCCGATCCCGGATTGATCTGAAACAGTTCCACCAGCAGGTAGAAACCCATCGCCACCGCGAAGATGATAAGCGAGGAGATAAAGAGCTGCAGGGTAAAACCGGATTGGAAAAACTGGTCGCTGCGGTATCGCAGCCGTTCGCGTAGAGTTGGTCGATTCATGGAGCGGTGGGCATCGATGGATATTTCCGTCTAACATAGACAATCACGCCCATTGATGCCAATCTCCGAACACTTGACTCCGAACCCTGCAGATTCTATATTCCTACAGGAATATGCGGGTGTAACTCAGTTGGTAGAGTGTCAGCTTCCCAAGCTGAATGTCGCGGGTTCGAGTCCCGTCTCCCGCTCTGAACAGAGGCTGTAGAAGAGCCTCACGAAACAGTGACGGTCATGCTGATCCGTCCGCCCGAGGCGGACGTATGAAGCATGACCGTTTTCTATCGTTCCCCTTCGTCCGCTTCCTGCAATCCATCTGATACGAATGCCAGGGTATTCCGAGATATTTCAGTTAAAAAAACGCCCCGTTTGCCAACGGGACGTTTCATCCACGAGGTGATGCCGCTTTCCAAGCGCCATCGGGTCGGGTTCCGGCTGCACAGAGCGACCGAAACCACGCTCTTGTATTCCCTCAATGCCGCCGACGCGGATGAGGATCTCGTACGTATTATCCGTGAGGTTCGCTACGGTTGACGAACGCTGGTAGTCGTATTCCATCGCTGTCGGAGTTCGAAATACAGGACAACCGCGTTTCAAGAGTGAATATAAGTCACATGTGAGTATATTTCAATAGTTCTGCGATATAAAATGCGGCCTTTGATGAGAAAAGATCAGGAATTTTCGCATCCACCCTGTTTCGCGTGTGGGCGGTTGATTCCTTGCTTCTGATTTCCGTGAAATCTAACTTATAGTTTTACCCGTTTGGAGTAATGTGTGAGTCTGACTTACAAAAATGCCGGAGTGGACATCGATTCCGGCGAAGAGCTTGTTCGCCGCATCTCGGAAAACGTCAAGAGCACCCACGGTCCGCGCGTGTTGACGGGGATCGGCGGATTCGGTGCCCTTTTTGACGCCGGTTTTCCGGAACTGCGCGAACCCGTCCTCGTCTCCAGCGTCGACGGAGTCGGCACGAAACTGAAAATTGCCGCAATGGCAGGGCGGCATGATACGGTGGGACAAGACCTCGTCAATCACTGCGTCAACGATATTCTCACGACCGGCGCACGGCCGCTGTTTTTCATGGACTACTTCGCCACGGGCAGTCTCGATCCGGACATCGCCGAACAGGTTATCAACGGCTTCGTCATCGCATGCAGGGAGAACGACTGCGCGCTCATCGGCGGGGAAACCGCGGAGATGCCTGGCATGTACGCTCCGAACGAGTATGATATCGCCGGGACGATCGTGGGAATCGTGGAGAAAAGCCGCATCCTCCGGAGGGAAGCGGTGCGAGAGGGCGACGTCCTCATCGGGCTCCCTTCCACAGGATTGCATACAAACGGCTACTCCCTCGCACGGGCCGCGCTCCTTCCGCATTTCCCGCTCGATGCATACTTCGAGGATCTCGGGTGCACCCTGGCCGACGCACTGCTTGCAGTGCATCGCTCCTACAGCCCCCTGCTTCGGCCCCTGATAGAGAAAGACCTGATTCACGGGCTCTCGCATGTCACCGGAGGTGGGATCATCGGCAATACATCACGCGTCGTTGCAGAAGGACTCACCGTTGAGATCGACTGGGACGCATGGGAATGGCCGCGCATCTTTTCCATGATCCGTGAACTGGGTGATGTGCCCGTCGAAGACATGCGCCGCACGTTCAATCTTGGCATCGGCATGATCTGCATTGTCGACGCCGACGTGCAGCATGAAGTCCTGCAACTCCTCGCAGCGGAACAGCCCAGGGTTATCGGGAGCATCATCCCTGTTGTGGTATAGCGTTTCTCCCGAATGGAATACGCCGCCTGTCGCTCACGCGATATGCGGCGTTTGTCCGTTCAGTGCAATAGTCGAATCCGTGCGAGCCAGGGAGAGCTTCGCCAAAGCCTCATCGAGACATTGTTGGCTGCCGTTCCCATCACCCTCACGTTTCCATTGCGTCAGCAGGGAGATGAACTGTTCATGGGGGAGACGATCCCAGCGCAGTCGCGGATTGCGTATGAAATCGCAGACGAGCAGGCGCAGTCCCTCTTCCGCGGAAGCATCCAGCTGGCCGAGAAACTCCAGCATTGCCTGTTGGTCGCCGTACATCCCTGCAACACGCAACACATACCGGAGGGCATCAAACACATACGGATCGCCGATATGGCGGCAGCCGTCGCGAACAAGTCCATAGGCCCTGGAGCTGAGTGCGGGTTCCATGCCGAGGATGCGTGCCGCCACACCGAGCGGGACGAGTCGCCGCCAGCGCTTGTCTGAACGAACCAATGCGACCAATTCGTCGTATGCATCCAGAAAATGACCATGGTAGTGATCGACCAGTGCGTATGTGATAAGATTGCGTGCGTCCACCCAGTCCACGCTCATGTCGATCAGTTCGATCACCGAAGGAGCCTTCTGCGGTTGTTGCAGCACATATGTGCCGGCAACCATGGCGGCGATTTTCCGCAGATGGATCACACCGTAACGAAAACCGTGTGACGTTCCGATCGCATTTGCCTGCGGAATGGTGACCACATGCAATGGGGCCGCCTCCCAGAGCCAGCAGGCAAAATCAAATCCGTTGGGAGGAAGACCGGCAAACCCTTCCGCCAAGGCCTCGGCGATACGTCGCCCGAGAATCCACGCGGTGAGGTAGCGGTCTCCCACGCGCGGCGGATGCTCAAGCTGCTCGATGATGTCGGCCAGAACCTCTTCGAACGCACCATTCGTGACCGCCATGCTGTTCGCAATGTTGCGGTCGAAGATCTCCCGTGCGGTCTGTTTGTCAGGCGTCAATGCTTTGTTTCCGGGTGAAATCATGGCGATGCGTGTATGGTAAGATAGGGTATCGTGCCGTAAGCGCAAAGTGCAAAGTGCAGAGTGCGGAGTGCAGAGTGCGGAGCGCAGAGTGCGAAGCGCAGAGTGCGGAGCGCAGAGTGCGGAGTGCGGAGCGCAAAGTGCGGAGCGCGCGGTGCTCAAACGGAAAGTGCAGGGCGGTCGGACACCCTGCACTTTGCTCTTTGTACTTTGCGCTTCTTCAGAGAACATGACTCCCTGAACAGACGAAGCGTTCGATTACGCGTCGATCATGGTCATGCGCTCGGCGATGCGGGCGTCGATCTCGAGAACCGGTGGCACGCGGGCGCTCGTCGGCAGCACCTGATCGGAGTACAGCACGAAATGTGCCTTGCCGTCGGCGGTTGGGAAAATCCGGTCGATGCGGCCCTCTACGCCCTGCTGTCGGATGAAGGACATCATCTCCGCGGAGAGATCTTCGTATCCGTCGAATGACAGCTCCTCGCCATCCATCGCGAGCAGTGTGCGCAGGATCTCGATGTTGGACTTCCCGTTTGCGGGCTCGCCGATCGGATTGGTCTGCTGCCGCACCCCCGCCCAGTTGGTGAGGTGGCCCTGGCCCTCGAGATAACTCGACAGTGGCAGGAACACATCCGCCATCTGGGCGGTCTCGGTCATGAAGAGATCGGCCACGACGAGAAATTCGAGGTTGTTCACAAACGCATTGTAATCCTCCGAGGCAGCCGGATTCTCACCGAATACGAACGCCCCGCGGATCTTGTCCTCGCGAATCTTGCGTGCCAGGTTGGTGCCGGACGCGACAACCGCACTGATGTCCTTCTTCCAGAAGCGGTTCACTGCATCGAGTATGCGCGTGTTTGCAATCTTCGCACCACCGGGCAGGAGTTGCCGGTCGAACCCGGCCACCGTCATGCCGGTGTGATTGCACTCGTTCGTGAACAGAGCAATGCCTGATCCCTCCACGCCGACCCTGCCGAGCAGCAGCATGAGCGTGGCGAGTGCCTTGAGATCTTCGTTGGCGCGATCGAGACGGCTGTCGAGATTGTACCAGGCGACAATCTTCTTCGAGGGATCCGACAGCAGCCGTACGATGCTGAGAATGCGCTCCTCGGGAACGCCCGTCACGAGAGCGACTTCATGCAGATCGATCGCCGCCAGCTTTTCTCGCACCTGCTCGAAGTTCACCGTCCGTCGGGAGATGAAATCCTCATTGACGGCGCCTGTGCGGATCAGCTCCGCGATGATGCCGTTGAGAAGTTTCGTGACCGTACCGCGACGCGGATCCGCCCAGACCGTGGCGTGCGGAACGAGATCGATCTCAGCGGAGTTGATGACCACCGCTTCGGTCCCCTTTCGCATGCGCCGCTTGACCCGCCATCCCATCACGGGATTCTCGATGGTCGGATTCCCACCGAGGAAGAGATACAGGTCGGCATTTTCCAGTTCATCGACCCCGACGCTGGAAAGCGTAGAGCCGAGCATATCGTCGAGGGCATGGTAATCGGCACCGCTGACCAGGTGATGGAAGGATGCGAGATTATTCGTCTCGAGCGCCGTCCGTGCGAAACGCCCGGCGAGATACAGCTCCTCGTCGGTCAGTTTCGGCGATGCGGAAACCAGCATTGCATCCGACCCGTAATCCTCGCGGATACGCTGCTTCCCGATACGGATCGCTTCGAAGGCCTCCTCCCAGCTGACGTCGACCAGTTCGCCGTCCCTGCGCACCATCGGTTTCTTTGCGCGGCTGCCATCGAGATAGTGCTGATAGCCGAAGCGTCCCCGCACACACAGCTCGCCGTAGTTCGGTGCGATTTCGGGCGGTGCGCCGACAACGTAGAACAGATCCGCCGCCTTGACCTTCACCGTGATATTGCAGCCGACCGAGCAGTAGTTGCAGATGTTGAACACCGCGTCCATCTGCCAGGGACCCGAACGGCGGAATGGCATCTTCTCCACCAGCGTGCCGGTGGGACAAACATCGATGCAGTTGCCGCAGGACACGCAGTTCGTCTCGTGCAACGCCTTTTCCATCGCCGGCTTGACGATGGTGCGGAAACCGCGGTTGACGAATCCCAGCGCCGCGACGTTGAGAATCTCCTTGCAGGTATTGACGCAGCGCCCGCAATTGATGCACTTGTTGGAGTCGATCTTGATGAAAGGATGGCGCGTGTCAACCTTGTAGCGGTTGAACTCGCCGACAAAACGCGTCTGGTCGACGCCGTACTCCGTGCAGTAGTCCTGCAGGCGGCAGGCAAGCCCGGCATCACAACCGCACTCGGCGCAGCGTAGCGCTTCCTCGAAGGCGGTCTTGTCGTCGTATGCATGCTCCACTTCACCGAAGCCCTTCAGGCGCTCCGCAACCGGAACCTCCGGTGCGTGATGACGTTCGCTCTCCGGAATCTGCGGGAGGTCCTCCCGCGTGAGCTTGTGAAAATTGTCGCGCTTGCTTTCGAAGCGGTCCACCAACGGATCGGCGATGCCGGTCTGAATGTACTTGTCGATGGCGCGCGCGGCGAGTCGACCCGCAGCGATGGCGTCAATGGCGTCGGCCGGACCCGTGACCACGTCGCCACCGGAAAACACGCCCGGACGATCGGTTTCGAACGTCCCATGCTTTGCTTCGATGGTCTTCCACTTCGTGACGTGAATTTTCTCGTCGTTGTCCACGCCCTCGAGCGAGGGCTCCTGTCCGATGGCGGAGATCACCCAGTCGCATTCAAGTGTGTATTCGGAACCCTCAATTTTCACCGGACGACGACGACCACTGGCATCCGGCTCACCGAGTTCCATGCGGAGACATTCCATGGATTTCATCCGGCCGTCCTCGACGTTCACGCGCACAGGGGCTGCGAGAAACTCCATCTTCACGCCTTCCTCCTCGGCGGCAACGATTTCCATCTCGTTCGCCGGCATTTCCTTTCTGGTGCGGCGGTAGAGGAGAATCACCTCATCCGCGCCGAGACGAAGCGACGTGCGTGCCGCATCGATGGCCGTATTTCCGCCGCCGACCACGACCACGCGTCCCTTGACGTCGGGATTGGTTTTCATCTCCACCTGGCGCAGGAAATCCACGCCGCTGAGCACACCCTCGGCTTCTTCATTTTCGACCTGCATCGGCTTGCCGATCTGGGCGCCGAGCGCGACGAACACCGAGCGGTAGCCCTGGTCGAAAAGATCGTCCATCGCAAAATCGCGGCCCAGCATGCGCTCGGTATGCACTTCCACGCCGAGGTCGGTGATCCAGCTGATCTCCTTGTCGAGCACGTCCTTCGGAAGACGGTATTCGGGGATGCCGTAACGCAGCATGCCGCCGAGATGCGGCAAGGCCTCGAAGATCACCGGACGGTATCCCTCCACCGCAAGATAGTACGCGGCGGTGAGTCCGGCCGGCCCGCCGCCGATGATGGCGACGCGCACGCCGTTGTCTTCCTTCACATCCGGCTTCCACATGTCACCGATCATGTCCTGGTCGGCGACGTAGCGCTTGAGAAAATCGATTCCGACCGGAGAGTCCACCAGCGTGCGCCGGCAGTTCACCTCGCATTTGCGCGTGCAGACGCGCCCGCAGACAGACGGCAGCGGGTTCTTTTCCTTGATGAGCGCAACGGCTTCCTTGAACTTGCCGAGACTGATCAGGGACATGTACCCCTGGATGTCGACGTCCGCCGGACATGCGAGGCGGCAGGGACCGAAGCAGTCGGCATAGTGATTGGATACCAGAAGTTCGAGGCAGGTCTTGCGCGCTCGTCGGACTTTCTCCGAACGAGTGTTGATGACCATGCCCTCCGATACTTTTGTCGCGCAGGAAGGGAACAGACGGTTCTGCCCTTCCATCTCCACAACGCAAAGGAAGCAGGAGCCGAACGGTTCGAGCTTTTCGTCGTAGCAGAGCGTGGGGATGCTGTCGAGGTTCTGCTCGTGACAGACCTGGAGAATGGTTTTGTCCGGGGAGGCGGTGATCTGCTGTCCGTTTATCGTAAGTGTTACCATGGAGCACCTCAGTCCTTCGTTACCGCGTCAAAGCGACAGACCGTGAAACATTTCCCGCACTTGATGCACAGGTCCTGGTTGATATAGTGCATTCCTTTGCGTTCCCCCGTGATAGCGGCCGTCGGGCAGGCGCGCGCACAGGCGGTGCAACCGTTGCAGTTTTCGTTGATCGTATACGTGAGCAGTGCAGCGCATTCGTGAGCGGGACATTTCTTGTCCACGATATGCGCAACATACTCGTCGCGGAAGTATTTCAGCGTGGTGATGACGGGATTCGGCGCGGTCTGTCCGAGGCCGCACAGCGACGCCGCCTTGATCTGTTCGCTGAGTTCCTCGAGATTGTCGAGGTCTTCCATCGTCCCCTGACCCTCGGTGATGCGCTCGAGGATTTCCAGCATGCGCTTGGTCCCGATGCGACAGAACGTGCACTTGCCGCAGGACTCCGCCTGCGTGAAGGTCAGGAAGAATTTCGCCACGTCCACCATGCAGGTGGTTTCGTCCATGACGATCAATCCACCGGAGCCCATGATGGCGCCGGTTTTGTTCACTTCCTGATAGTCGACTGGGATGTCGCACATTTCCGCGGGGATGCAGCCGCCGGATGGACCACCCATCTGCACGGCCTTGAACCTCTTGTCGTCCATGATGCCGCCGCAGACATCGAAGATGATGGAGCGGATGGTCAATCCCATCGGTACTTCGACCAGGCCGGTGCGTCGCACCTTGCCCGCCATCGCGAATACCTTTGTCCCCTTGCTGTTCTCCGTCCCGTAGTCCGCGTAGGCTTTCCCGCCATGAAGCAGGATCCACGGGATATTGGCGAACGTCTCCACATTGTTGATGTTCGTCGGCTTGCCCCAGAGGCCGGAGTTGGCCGGGAACGGCGGACGAAAGCGCGGCATGCCGCGGCGTCCTTCGATGGACGCGATGAGCGCGGTTTCCTCACCGCAGACAAACGCGCCGGCGCCCTCCTTGATCTTGATTTTGAAGCTGAATCCACTATGAAGGATGTTCTCGCCCAGCAGTCCGCGTTTCTGTGCCTGGGAAATTGCCTGGCGGAGACGCGAGATGGCTTTCGGATACTCGGCGCGGCAGTAGATGTACGCTTCGTCCGATCCGATCGCGTAGGCGGCGATCATCATGCCCTCAAGCACCGAGTGCGGATCGCTTTCGAGAATGGAGCGATCCATGAATGCGCCTGGGTCGCCTTCGTCGGCGTTGCAGATGATATATTTTTTATCACCGGTCGCAGCGCGGGTGAACTGCCATTTCTTCCCGGTGGGGAAGCCGCCGCCGCCGCGTCCTCGCAGACCGGACTCCAGCACCTCGTCAATCACCTGCTCGGGCGTCAATTCCTTCACCGCCCTTGTTATGGCCTTGTAGCCGTCGCGCCCCATGTATTCCTCGATCGAACCGGGATCGATGATACCGGAATTGCGCAGGACGATGCGCACCTGGTTTTCGAAGAATCCCGCTTCGCGGCCTTCGCCCGTGGCGAGCCAGTCGTCGATGAGCGCATTGCCGAGGATGTCTTCCTCGACGATGCGTCCCACGCGCTCGGGCGACACTTCGGCGTACATGTGGCTGCCGCCGTTACCGTCCTGGATTTCCACCAGCGGCTCACGGTAGCACATGCCGATGCAGCCGGTTTCCTTGAGTTCGAACGCACCGGGATGCTCCTTCAGTTCTTCCTGAAGTGCCCGGTAGACTTTTTCACCGCCCGCGGATATGCCGCAGGTTCCGAGTCCAACCAACACTGTTTTCATGTATGCACCTTGCCGCCTTTACTGTTCGCTTGCTTTGGCGCGACGCTGGGCATCGCGGAGGATTTTGCGCAGCTTCGCTGCATCGAGACGTCCGAACACCTCGCCGTTGATCGTGACCACCGGAGCGAGGGAACAGCAGCCGAGGCAGGCAACGGACACCAGGCTGAACAGCCCGTCATCCGTGGTCTCCTCGTAGCTGATGGCCAGTTCTTCCTGGAGGGTGTTGTAGAGCATCTTCACGCCATTGACATGGCAGGCCGTGCCGTTGCAGACGCGAATGATGTTCTTGCCCAGCGGCTTGGTGCGGAACTGGGCGTAGAAGGTCACCACGCCGTAAATCTCCGCGGCGGGGATGCCGGTGACATGGCTGATGTAATGAATCGCCTTTTCGGGCACATACCCGTAGGTATCCTGTGCCGATTGCAGGAGTGGGATGAGCGCTCCCTCATGCCCGTCGAACTTCCAGAGATCGACGTTGAATTGCTTGAAGTCCTCGGTTCGCTGTTCAGTCATCGCTCTTCCTCTATATTTGGGTGAGGTCGATAATCCAGTCGCGTTTGACGCGGAGCACGCCGTCGAGCGGACGAATCCGCGCATCCACCAGGCGGTCGATCGCCTCAAACGTCGGCCCTTCCGCCACCGCCACCGCGCCGCACGTCCCTGCGGCAAGCACGCGAAGCTGTTCGGCGGGAAGTGCATCCAGCGCCGTCATCACCGCATCCTCCTTGTCCCGTTCGATCTCCATCGTCAGCCATGCATACGTGGGTTCGCTCTCCACGGTGAAACCGCCGCGGAGTTCCCGTTCCACGGGACAGAACAGCAGCTGCTGCAGACCGGAAAGCGTTTCCAGTTTCTGCCGGACAGCGTCGCCGCCGTCGCGCAATGTCAGCGCCAGATGATAATGCCCGTCAACGGCATGCCAGGCGTGGAGTTCCGGCAGATCCTGCACCGCCTCGATCGCGGGCAGAAGCTGCTCGGTATCCCCGAAATACAGGAATGCATAGGCACCGGTGCTCATGATACCTTCCTTTGTATGGTTTCTGAGGAAAGAAAATGCGGGGAGGAAATATGGGGGAGATGTATGCGGCCCTGATCTCTCTGCATGGACGGACTTTCGTCGGACAGGTTGTTGCGGTGAACAAAAGGCAGTTCATTCAATCCGAAAAATGGGAAAAAAATAATCCGATACCAAGACCCGGAAACATTTTTCCCCATTTTGGATACTGATTGTCTGCAAAAGATGGAGCATCAGGGATGAGAGGGGCGGCCTCGGGAGACCCACGGATTGCCGGATAGATAAAAGCGCCAGGGCAGTTCCCGGCTTCGGGTGATACCGATGCGGGAGGATACGGCGATGCGCTTCCGGGCGACGGGCGGAGCATCGGCGATGCCGACGAGCGTCCCGTCGAGCGGGAGGCCGTTCTCCGCGCGGCCGATGCCGAAAGCCTGGCAGATTTTGGCGGGACCGTTGGTGAGATCATATTCCCTTCGGGGATATCCACGCAGCCGGCGCATGACGTCGATTCCTTCCAGTGGTTCGATACCCCGGATGAGCACCGCGGCTCCGACCCCCTCCCCCTCCGTCACCACGTTCATGCAGAAATGCATGCCATATGTGAAATACACGTAAAGATGTCCCCCCGCGCGGAACATCACCGCGTTGCGTGCACGGCGGCCAATGCATGAGTGTGCCGCCTCGTCGCCCTCCTCGTGATACGCCTCCACCTCGACAATGCGTCCCGTCAGCGTCTCCCCTTCATATCGCCGGAAAAATATTTTTCCCAGCATTTCGCGGGCCACGCTGAGAGTCGACCGGGTGTAGAATGTCGGATCAAGTATCGTCATGACGTAAAATGCAAAGGGCATAATGCAAAGTGCAAAGTGCAAAGGGCAAAAGCGACGTGCAAGATCTCACCGCATTGTACTGGCGAGCCGCCGGCGCGCAAATACATTCGCACCTGAATGGTGCGACGATGAAATGCAAGCCTGACGCGCAAATCCCTGCACTTTGTACTTTGCACTTTGCACTTTGCCCTTTGCACTTGTATGTCCGAATCTTGACAAACGGCTGCCAAACGGATATGTTACCGGTATCATCCGGAGGCCGCCATGCGCATCATTCTCCTTCTTCTCGGCATGCTGATCGTCTGTTCACCGCTGCATGCCCAGGATGGCATCGTCCGTATGCTGCGCACGAATTACGAGTACCGTGTCGACTCCGTGGCGCGCGGTTCCTGGTGGTGGAGCAAGGCGGCGGATGTCTCCGACAGCAGTTCTCTGGTTCGGCAGGACGGTTTCCTTTTCAGCGCGTATTCGGGCGATACGCTGCTGCTCGTCGGTACCTGGCCGGGCGCGGTGCTCTGGCACAGCGGTGCGACGGACGCGGAAGGGAACCGCATCCCGGTCGCCCCTGCCCACACCGGCCGATTCACTGAAGACGAGTGGCTGGATATGAATGAAGCGGCGCGGGATGAGATCCGTCAGGGCACGTCGTCCTGGCCGACGGAGTTCGGCGCACCGTTCATCGACGCAAACGGCAACGGTCGCTACGATGCGAATGTCTCCGCCCTCCCGGCCTTCCCGGATGACATGCCGTTCATGATCGGCGAGGAAGCCGTGTGGACAGTCACCAGCGACGGTGTGACCATGGATCGCGCACGGATGGGGCTTTCCGGTATCGCCCTGCATTTCCGGAATATGAGTTGGGCACATGCCGGAGAGGGCTGTCCCGAATGGGTGCTGTTCCAGCGTCTGCGCATCGTCAACACGACCGGTAGGGATCTGCGCGATGCGTGCATCGGTTTCCACGCGGAAATAGCACTCGGCGACCCTTCCGAC
>JAFGKR010000086.1 GCA_016928515.1 Bacteroidota bacterium
AGAGGGTCGAGAGCAGCCGAAGGTGCGCTTGAGTCCGCCACCGGCGGACGGTGGCCGAGAGCAGCCGCAGCTTCCCCCGGGTCCGTCGCAGGACGGCGGAGAAGAGTTCAGCGGACGAATTCTCATGCAATTCGCTGAAAATGCGCTGGCGCGCACCGGCAGCGGCGGCAGCCTTCTCTCCGATACCGCCGTACAGGCCGCAGTCGAGCATATGGGCATCACCGCCGTCGAACCTCTCATGCGGACAAAGGAGTTTGCCAAAGGGGAGAGTCTTCTTGCGAATACAGTTCTTCTCACACCATCCGCACAGACGATGCGCGATCCGTCGGCGCTCGAGGAAGCCGTCGCGGAACTTTCAACCCTGCCCGGTGTCACCGCCGTCTGGCGCGAGCGCCTTTTCCGTCTGCATGCCGTGCCGAACGATTCGGCCTGGAGTGATCAGTGGGGAGCGCAGCGTGTGGGCATGGCGCGTGCCTGGGATGTGACCCGCGGCACGACGGACATTGTCATCGGCGTGATCGATACCGGCATCGATTTTGATCACGAGGATTTACGCACACAGCATTGGATCAATGCAGAGGAGGATGCGAACGGCGACGGTCTTTTTCAGCCCTGGCCGAAGGATGAATTCCGCAACGGGATCAGCGGTGACCTCGACGGGGTTGACAACGACGGGAATGGCTTCGTGGACGACGTCGTGGGTTACGATTTTGTCGATCAACCGCAGGTCAGCAACGCAGCCGGCGGCGATTACTTCGAACCGGATCCCGTGCCGTACGATGAGATGGGGCACGGCAGCAGCGTATCCGGCATCATCGCAGCGGCGACGGACAACATCGTGGGTATCGCGGGTGTCGCTCCCGGATGCCGAATCATGACGCTCCGTGCCTTCGACGCACGCGGGGTCGGTGCGGAAAGTGATGTCGCCCGGGCGCTCGCCTACGCTGTGGCACAGGGAGTGCGTGTCGTGAACATGAGTTTCGGTGATGTGGTCTATTCACGTGTCCTGCGCGACGTCATCCGATACGCCTACGCGCGCGGCGTGGTGCTCGTCGCGTCGGCCGGAAATTCGCAGTCGAGCGAGTTGCACTACCCCAGCGCCTACGATGAGACCATTTCCGTTTCCGCCACGGCCTCCAACGACATTCTCGCCGGCTTTTCCAATTACGGGCAAAGCATCGATCTGGCGGCACCGGGCAGTGATATCCTGACGACGGACACCGAGGGTCGGTACCGACGTTTCTACGGTACATCCGCTGCTGCACCGTTCGTCGCGGGAGCCGCTGCGCTCGTATTATCCCGGCATCCCACCTTTTCACCTGAAGAAGTGCGCGGTATCCTGCTTGCCTCGGCGGAGGATCTCGGATCACAGGGATGGGACGACAGATACGGGGCGGGACTTCTGCGGGTGGATCGAGCGACACTGCTGGACAATCCCTCGGTCGTGCGTATCACGGCACCTCGCACCGACCTTGCGACCAATGCCGAACAGATCACGATCGTCGGCACTGCCGCCTCACCTGTCATGCGCGGCTACCGTCTGCAGTACGGTGTCGGAGTGAATCCGACACGCTGGCGTGACCTCACCGGTTTCGTCAATGCACAGGCCGTTGCGGAGACACTGGCGGTGTGGGACATCGTCGCCCTGCCCGACACGACGTACACCCTCCGTCTGGCTGCGGAGAGCAGCAGAGGTGTATCGCTCGATGACCGCATCGTCTTTCATATCGACCGCACTCCACCGCGCATTCTCGGCGCAGCGCTGGTGCCGGCCGTGGAAGGGGCGTCGTACGGAATTGCGGTCGGCTTCCTCACCGATGAACCGACGCTCGGTACCGTCTGGTATCGCGAGCAGAACTCGTCCGAGCCGTGGCTGTGGGTTTCCGCCGAAGGGGAGACGGAGAACAATCTTTTCGTCGGTAGCTCCCATCATGTGTACATGGGTCCCGCATACTTCCAACCGGGCCGGACCTACGAATTTTATCTCAGCGCGGAAAACGCCGTGGGACTCGAAACCATTGCGCGTGAATCCGACGGCAGCAATTTTTTCATCACCATTCCTGCTCCCGTCAACACCTTCGGTTACGTGCTGAAACCGTGGGGACTCCCGCTCAGCCGGCTCTCTCGCCTGGTCACCGATCTGAACGGCAACAGTCGTCCCGAATTGCTGGCAAACAATCTCGAAGACGACAATGCATTCAACGCCTGGGAGTTCAACGGAAACGGTTTTTTCCGTGTCGACAAAGGCGAACAGGAGAAGGAGTTCCCGCGTGGAGCGGGAGATCTCGACGGTGATGGGATCCCGGAGCTGCTGACATCGTTCGTGCGCAACGGCTTCCTCTATCGCGGGCGGCCGGCGGGATTTCCGTCAGAACGGATCTGGGTCGATACCGTTGACGGCGATTTCTGGTCGGTGGACATTCATGACGTCGACGGAGACGGAAGGCAGGAGGTCCTGGCCGTCATCGACGACTCCACCTTCGGTATCTTTCAGTGGGACGGCGCGACCCTTCAGGAGAAAGCGCGACTCGTGAATCCGACCGGAGTGGACAATGCTCCTCGAAATGTATTCAGTGCACCGCGTGCGGCATTCGGGGATTTCAACAACAACGGTCGTCCGGAA
This sequence comes from Bacteroidota bacterium, assembly GCA_016928515.1. Taxonomy (GTDB): domain Bacteria; phylum Bacteroidota; class Ignavibacteria; order SZUA-365; family SZUA-365; genus BM516. The sequence goes on from JAFGKR010000086.1 coordinate 2,624, forward strand.
ATCCTGCTCGGCGACGGCGACGGTGATTTTTTCATTGCGGAATACGCCGCCTCCGGGGAATGGGAATTCATCTGGGGCACGGAAAACGATTTCACACTCGGAAGCGACTTTGTCGCATCGGGGGATTTCAACGCGGACGGTCGGGACGAATTTGTCCTGGGTTTCCGGACATTGCAGGACGACGTTGTTCCTTTCTGGTATTTCGGGATTTTCCGCCTCGACAGCAAGAACGAGTTGGAACCGCTTTGGAACATGCAGTTCAGCGGTGTCGTGGAAAGTGCGCAGCATGGTTCGTTCACCCGTATTCAGAACAGCATTACCGTGGGAAACCTTGACGACGATCCAGCGGACGAACTGGTCATCACGACTTTTCCTGAGCTGTATGTCGTGGAATACGATGCCACAACCCGGGAATACGGGCTGACCTGGCACTACCCGCTCGTCAACACGGATGCGGTGGTCATTGCGGATTTCGATGGCAATGGCATTCCTGAGCTCGCCTTCGCAACACCCGACAGCGTGATGTTCTTCGAACGGGACCTACCGTACACAGGACCGGAACCGCCGCGCTCCATCACCGTGTCGTATGAACATGCATCCACGGTGCGCCTGAGCTGGACAACGGGCACACCGTCCGGGGAATACCGCATCTACCGGGGCATCGACGGTGGAGCGCTCGAGGAGTTTGGCAGCTTCCCTGTACCGATCGGTTTGTCCGATCCGTCTCTCGAGGCGGGCCGCGCATACGTATATGCCGTCAGTGCCGTCGATACCACCCGCACACCGTCGGAGAGTCCAAAAGTCTTCTCGCGCACCCTGCGTCCGCATCCCACACCGGTCGTGGACAGTATCACGGATGCACGTGAAGGACAGCTGCGCGTATCGGTGTCACAGGAGATGGGCACGAAGATTCCTTCTCCGCGACATTTTCTCCTCAACGGGCAGCGGGAACCGGAGAGTGTCGCACTTCTCGATCCGCGCACGCTGCTGCTTTCGTTCGGAACACTCGACGACGGACAGTACGGCGTCACCCTCAGCGGATTGCGGGACGGCGAGGGAATTCCGTTCGCAGACCGCACCTATGGTCCGGTCGATGTCCGCACCATCGTGCCGAACGAATGCTACATCGAACGTGTGGATTTTTTCCCGCCCCGCGAGTTCGATGTCTGGTTCAGCGCATCGGTGGAAGCGGAGAGCGCGGGTCTGGCCGGGAATTACACTTTCCTGCCTGCAGGAACTGTTGTCGAAGCCGTCCCGGATGCGGAGGAGAGGCGCAAAGTGCGCATCCGCATCAGTGACGACACACCGATCGGCGCACTGGGAAAGGAGTACGTGTTGAAGGTGCGGAATATCCGCTGCGAGGGTGGAACCGTCATCGGCGACGGTCCGGGAAGCACCGCAGGCGTCATCCTCAATCGTCGAACACTCGAAGACGTCTTTGTCTATCCGAATCCGCTCAAGCCCGAGCACGGGCAACAGTTCGTCACCTTCGCCAATCTCACACCGCGTGCCACAATACGGATCTATACGCTTTCAGGTCTCTTCGTTGCCGAGGTGGAGGAGCATGACGGCAACGGCGGCACGGAGTGGGATATCCGCGATACGGACGGAAATCTCATACCCGCGGGTGTGTATGTGTACCGTGCGACGGGCACGGATACGGACGGACACGAAGTGGATCCCGTTCTCGGAAAATTTGCAATCATCCGGTAGGAACACATGGCAAAGAAACAGGAAAAATCCGCTGCACGGCCGCCCGATCGCATCTGGACACCTTCGAACATGCTCAGCTTTCTGCGCATGCTGCTGGTGATTCCCTTCGCATTGCTGCTGCGCGACGTTCATGCGAATCAATTGCTGCTCGCTGCGCTTGCGCTGATCGCCTACGCCACTGATCTGCTTGACGGTTGGATTGCCCGAACATTCGAGGGGGAGTCCCGTCTCGGGCGCGTCATCGATCCGCTGGCGGACAAGGTATTCATCATCGTCGCCGTCATCGTCATGGTCGCCGAGGAGATATTGCCGCTCTGGTACGTGCTGATCGTTGTTCTGCGTGATGTCATCATTCTCGCCGGCGGGTTGCATCTTCGCAATCGCACGGGTATTCTCGTCCAGAGTACCATGCTCGGAAAGGCAGCGGTGGTTTCCATCGGCCTCGTGCTTCTGGCCGCGATTTTCACCGACAGCGGTCACGATACACTGTTTTCGTTGCTCATGCTTGTCAGTCTCGGTCTCATTGCCGCATCTCTCTACACGTACGGGGAGCGGTATGTTTCGCTGCTGCGCGGCAAAGGCAGCGCTCGCTCCTGATCCTCAGTCATCATCGAATATGAAGAACCCATGGGCTTTCTCGACAAACTGAAATTCTCCCGCCTCAAGGAAGGCTTGACCAAAACGCGCGAGTCGATCATCGGAAAGGTCACTCGTGTGATCACCGCAAAACGCAAGATCGACGACGAACTGCTCGACGACATCGAGGAAGTGCTGATACTCGGGGATGTCGGCGTTACCACCACCGGACGCATCATCGAGGGATTGCGGGAGCGCGTGCGCCGGGAGCGATACGAGGATGCCTCGGAGTTGCACCGGCTGCTCCGGGAAGAAGTATCGAAGCTCTTCCGGCACCACGATATCCGCACTGACGGTATGACAATCGAGATCCCGCAGGGTCTTTCCCCCTATGTCATCATGGTCGTCGGTGTCAACGGCGTCGGTAAGACGACCACGATCGGCAAGCTGGCCTACAACTACCGCACCGCCGGCAGGAAGGTGATTATCGGCGCCGCCGATACGTTCCGTGCCGCCGCAAACGAGCAGCTCGAGGTGTGGGCCTCCCGTGCGGAAGTGGACATCATTCAGCAGCAGCACGGTTCCGATCCCGCCGCGGTGGCGTACGACACGGTGCAATCGGCATTGTCCCGCAAGGCGGATGTGGTGATCATCGACACCGCCGGCCGCCTGCATACCAAGTTGAACCTCATGGAGGAGTTGAAAAAGATCAAACGGGTGATGTCCAAACTCCTTCCCGATGCGCCGCATGAAATCCTGCTTGTTCTCGATGCCACCACCGGACAGAACGCGATTCAGCAGGCACGGCAGTTCACCGATGCAGTCGGCGTCACGGGTCTTGCGATCACGAAGCTGGACGGTACCGCGAAAGGCGGCGTGGTCATCGGTATCAGCAGCGAACTTTCCATTCCTGTGAAGTATGTGGGCGTGGGAGAAAAAATCGACGACCTCCAGGTTTTTGACGAGGACGCATTTGTCCAGGCGCTTTTCGGAACGCTGCGGACGGATGACGAGGTGACGGTGGAAGAGAATGTCCCCGGGACATGACACAGGAGGAAGAAGCATGTTCATGCGCAAACCGCAGCACCGGCAATTTGAATACACGCCGCGATACTATGATCCGAGGAAGGATGAGGAGGCACGACGGCGCCGGCGCATTCAGTTCGAACGCACTGTCCATCGCGGCAGTCACAAACCACTGCTTGTGATCGTGGTGATGTTTCTGGTCGCGTATCTGTTGTATACATATCTTCAATGAGTTCCATGCCGACGGAAAATATGCCGACTGTCATTCAGAGACTTCCTCAACACCTGGCAAATCAGATCGCCGCCGGCGAAGTCGTGCAGCGCCCGGAATCAGTGGTGAAGGAATTGATGGAAAACGCCATCGACGCCGGTGCGGAGCATATTACCGTCATCATCACGAATGCCGGGAAAACTCTGATCCAGGTCGTTGACGACGGGAGCGGTATGACCGAGGAGGATGCCCGCCTGGCCTTCGAACGTCACGCCACCAGCAAGATCCGCAGTCTCGAGGATCTCGAACGGATTATGACCTTCGGTTTTCGCGGGGAAGCACTACCGTCAATTTCCTCCGTGGCGAAGGTGGAACTGCGCACGCGTACCGCGGATCAGGAAGTCGCCACATTGCTGCGTGTCGAAAACGGTACCGTCTATCCGGCGGACAAAACCGAAGGTCCGGTCGGAACATCCATCAGTGTCAAAAATCTCTTCTCCAATACACCCGCGCGACGGCAGTTTCTGAAATCCAATGCAACGGAATACCGGCATATCACAGACACGGTGCAGCGTTTCGTGCTCTCGAATCCCCAGATCCGCGTGACCTTCATCTCCGACGCGAACACCGTCTATGATGCTCTTCCCGCTGAACTCCCCGGTCGTATTGCCTACCTGTTCGGTGACCGCGTTGCGGAATCTCTGCTGCCCGTGCAGGAGGAGACCGATCTGATCACCGTCACCGGCTTCCTCGGCCGGCCCGCATTCGCGAAGAAATCCCGCGGGGAGCAGTTTCTTTTCGTCAACGGGCGCTACGTCGTCAGCCGTCTGCTCAACCATGCAGTGGTGAGCGCATATGAGCACATGCTCGATTCAGGGGCGTTCCCGATGTACATGCTTTTTCTGAATATCAATCCCCAGCAGGTGGACGTGAACGTGCATCCTTCAAAGCTGGAAGTGAAATTCAGCAACGAGCGGAACATCTACACGATTCTCAACGCCGTCGTTCGCCGGAGCCTCTACCATTTTGATCTGACACCCGCGGTGGAGTTTCGTGAACAGCAGCATGCCGCTGATGCCGGCCGCTCCACACCGGACAGCGAGCAGCGTTTCTCCGCACCGGGCACGGATCGCACAGGATCGCCACCTGATGCCGACCGCATGCGCGGTACGCGCCCGGAGAGTGGGGGATATGCACCCGAACCGCGCTACGATTCGTTTTCCTCCCTCAGCCGGGGAATGAATGAACGTCCCGAAAGCGGTTCCCGCATGAATGCACAGCAGATCGACGACCTGTTTCGTTCAATGCAGATCGAGGCGGGTCAGGACGGCGGGGAACGGGACAGTGACCGGGAGACCATCATTCTCCCCAGTGAAAAACCCGTTTCGGATACACAATTCCTCTGGCAGCTGCACAACAAGTACCTGTTCACGCCGATCAAGTCGGGATTGATGATCATCGATCAGCATGTGGCACATGAGCGCATCCTCTATGAGAAGGGATTGGCGGCCCTGCAGGAGGCAGCTCCGTTCTCCCAACAGCTGCTGTTCGAGCACACCTTTCGCGTATCCCCGGGCGATTTCGCGCTGCTCGGAGAGATTCGCGAGGAACTGGCACATCTCGGTTTCGTGTTGCGCCTCGAAGCACCGAATTTCGTGACGGTCGAGGCGGTGCCGCAGGATGTCCGTCCGGGAATGGAAGAGAGCATCCTCGAGGAAATGCTCGAACAATACAAGGAATACAGCGCCTCCGGCGTCACCGACGTCCGTCACATGCTGGCGGCATCCTACGGCTGCCGTGCCGCGATCAAGGCCGGAGACAAGCTCAGTCCCGTTGAGATGCAGACCCTGATCGATCAGCTCTTCGCCACGTCCAATCCCTATGCATGTCCCCACGGAAGACCTATCGTCATCAAGCTTTCTCTCGACGAGCTCGACCGTCGTTTTGGCAGAACCGGATAATTCCTCACATTTCCTGATACCAGCTATGCAAGACATCCCGGCCTATACTCCAAAGCACAAAATCCGCATCGTCACTGCCGCCTCGTTGTTCGACGGTCACGACGCGAGCATCAACATCATGCGGCGCATTCTGCAGTCCAGCGGCGCGGAGATCATTCATCTCGGTCACAACCGCTCCGTCGCGGAGATCGTCGATGCTGCGGTGCATGAAGACGCACAGGGCATCGCCATTTCCTCGTATCAGGGCGGGCATATGGAGTACCTGACCTATATGAAGGATCTTCTCAGGCGGCGCGGTGCGGGGCATGTAAAAATATTCGCCGGCGGTGGCGGTGTGATCGTGCAGAGTGAAATCGACGAACTGCACGCCTACGGTATTGACCGTGTGTTTTCTCCCGAGGACGGGAGGCGCCTGGGTCTGCAGGGGATGATCAATACCGTCCTCGAAGCGTGCGACTACCCGGTCGGGGACGATGCGCGTCTCAGCATCGACGATCGCATGATCCTTGTTGACGGGAAACCCGTCACGGAGGTCAACGGCGAACTCCGAGCCGATCGCCGTCTTTTCGCCGGTGCACTCTCTCTGCTCGAGCAGCACGATGAAGTGCATATCCCACCTCCTGCGGAAGTGGTCATCCCGGTGCTCGGTATCACCGGTACCGGCGGCGCGGGGAAATCCTCCCTCACCGACGAAATCGTCCGGCGCTTCCTGCGGGAGTTCCCATCCCTCCACATCGCCATTCTCTCGGTCGACCCGTCCAAACGGCGGACCGGCGGAGCGTTGCTCGGGGATCGCATTCGCATGAACGCGATCGCCGCAACGGCACCCGAGGGGCATGACCGCGTGTTCATGCGTTCCTTCGCCACCAGGGCGGCGAACACCGCGACTTCCGCAGCCCTGCATCGCGCGATCGACCTCTGCAAGGTGG
>JAFGKR010000368.1 GCA_016928515.1 Bacteroidota bacterium
AACCTGCCCGAAAAGCAGCGTGCCGTGTTTGTCCTCCGCTATTTCGAGGAATTGCCCTACGAAGAGATTTCCCGTATTCTGCATACATCCACAGGAGGCCTGAAGGCGAATTACCACCACGCCGTCAGGAAGATTGAACAGCATGTCAAAACCCAATTGTAAGCACATCCTCGAACTGCTTCCCGATTATCTCGACGGGAAGCTCTCAGGCAGTCCTGAGCGGCTGCTGCGGACTCACCTCGCCTCCTGCGCCGCATGCCGCGCAGAAGCGGAACGATTGCGTCCATTGCTGCAGGATCTCCTTCCTCTTGCGCGCGAGGAACAGTCCGATGTAGATTGGGGCCGCTTTCTCGGAAACATCAACACCCGCCTGGATGAAAGGATGACGCCCCGCGCAGGCGCACAGGGTGTGTCCCCCGCTCTCGCTCTGACCGCAGCCGCAGTGATAATCGTCCTGTTCGCCGTCTGGATCATCACCGATCCTTCCGCCGGCCCGGATCAAGGCGATCCCCTGCTCTCCTCCGATCTGTTCGACACGCAGGAAATCGCAACACTGCAGGATATCCGTGTTGAGGGTCTGACGAATATCTCCGGCGCCACAGTTGAAGACATCCCGTCATCCTCATCGCTGCAGCTGATCAGCGAACAGGCGCTGCTCGTGGAGGATGACGCCTTGCTTGCCTCGGCGGACGCGCATCTTGTCTACGCGCTCGGAGAGGAAAACGTCATTGCAGCAGGGAGCACCTACCTGAGTGATCAGCAGCTGATGGAAACACTGACCGAATCAGATGTGACGCTGATCGCCGCCATGCTTGAATCCGAAGATTTTACGAATAAGTGAGGATACCATGAAGCCGTACCGATTTGTCGTTCTGTTCCTGCTTTTCGCCGCTGTCGCCGTCCCGGAACTGACGGCACAGATGGACGGTCCCCCCCCGGACGGCCGGGGACGCCAACGGCTCGAGGAACTGCGCCGTCTGAAAATGATCGAAGCGCTGAAACTCGACGAGGAGCAGGCGGTCCGCCTGACCGTGCGTGAACGGGAATTCCGCGAGAAGGAAAAGGAGCGCATGGATCAGCGGGCGGAACTGCTCGAGGAAATCAGTGAACTGATCAAGGACGAGGCGGACGATGCCGCGCTGAAGAATGCACTCGACCGTATGAACACGCTCTCCGTCTCCATTGTCGAGGAACGCTACACATACGTGCTGTCGCTGAAGGATTTTCTGAGTATGGAGCAGATCGCCCGGCTCGTGGTATTCGAGCATCGTTTCGCGGAAGAGGTCAAGCGTATCCTCTCCAACGTACGGAAACGGCCGCATCGGTAGGGATCGGGGAATCCGAGGCTTTCTCATACGTCGGAAACAGACCGTCACCCTGAGCTTGTCGAAGGGTGACGACGACCGATGCGGTCACGCTTCGTCCGCCTGAAGCGGATCAGCATGACCCGGTCATTCTGAATCGCCCGCCCTGTTTGTGATCTAGGAAAAACGGCGCGCAAACCGTAATTTTCATGGATGAAACAGATCGCACAGCATGTCAAATCGGGCGCCATGAATGTGGCGGATGTCCCTCCTCCCACGTCGGGAAGAGGAATGATTCTCGTCAAGAACTACTTCTCCGTCATCAGTGCGGGGACGGAAAAAACGTCGGTTGATTCCCGCAAATCCTCGCTCGTGCAGCGGGCAAAAAGCCAGCCCGAGGAAGTGCGCAAACTCGTCGAGGAAATGCGAAAAAACGGCTTCGCGCGCACCTACAAGCGCGTGATGAACAAGCTGGATTCTCACGCCGCGCTCGGATACAGCTCTTCCGGCGTCGTACTGGCCGTCGATGCGGGCGTGCAAGACATCGAAGTTGGCGACCGCGTCGCCTGCGGAGGAGCGGATTATGCCGTGCACAGCGACGTCATCGCCGTGCCCCGCAACCTCGTTGCGAAAATTCCCGACGGCGTGTCCACGGAAGCCGCGGCCTACACCACCATAGCTGCCATCGCGCTGCAGGGCGTGCGCCAAACCGATCCCACCCTGGGAGAGACGGTGGTAGTCATCGGGCTCGGACTGCTCGGACAGCTCACTGTACAATTCCTCAAGGCCAACGGCTGCAGCGTCATCGGTATCGACCTCGATCCCGAAGCCGTCGCTCTCGCCCGCAAATCCGGTGCGGACGCCGCACTCAACCGTCACAGCAATCCGGTGGAATCCGTGGTGCGCTCGATGACCTCGGGACACGGCGCGGATGCCGTCATCATTACGGCGGGAACGAGCAGCAATGATCCCATCGAACTGGCGGGACGCATCACCCGCGAGCGCGGACGAGTCGTCGTCGTCGGCGCCGCGAGCATGAATATCCCCCGCGGTCCATATTACATGAAAGAAATCGACGTCCGCATCTCCCGCTCCTACGGTCCGGGCCGCTATGATCCCGAGTATGAGGAGGAGGGTCTCTCCTATCCAATCGGCTACGTGCGCTGGACGGAAAACCGGAACATGCGCGCCTACCTGCAGCTCCTCGCTCAGGGCCGTATCGATACGGACATCCTGACGACACATCGCTTTCCGGTCGAGGAGGCCTTGAAGGCGTATGCATTGATCGAGGGAGAAAAAACCGAACCGTATGTCGGTATCGTCATATCCTACGAGGATCTCGACGAGTCGGAACTGCAGCGCATCTCGCGCCACGCAGATCAGGATAAAGCTCCGGCGATTTCCCCGAAACGCAGTTCGCTCACCCTGGGTTTTATCGGCGCCGGCAGCTTCGCTTCCGGCTATCTCCTGCCTCATCTCAAGGACATGCAGGACATCACGCTGGACTGCGTCTGCAACCGCAGCGGACTGACAGGCTCGGACATGCGCAATAAATTCGTTTTCCGGCGCTCCAGCACCCGCGCGGCGGATGTGCTGGAAGATGAAACCATCGGCACGGTCTTCATTGCCACCAGACATGGGGAACATGCACCGTTCACTCTCGAGGCCCTGCGCCACGGGAAACACGTCTTCGTCGAAAAGCCGCTTGCGCTGAACGAGGAAGAACTCTCTCCCATTGAAGAGTTGCTGCTGTCGCATCCCGAAGTGAAGGGCAAAGTTCTGCTGATGGTGGGGTTCAACCGCAGATTCGCACCGCTGGTCAGGGACATGCGCGCCTTCTTCGAAGAAATCCGCGAACCGGCGGTGATTCATTACTACATCAACGCCGGTTTTCTGCCGAAGGACCACTGGACGCAGCATCCCACCGATGGAGGCGGACGTATCGTCGGCGAGGTCTGTCATTTCATCGATACCATCCAGTTTTTGACCGATGCCCTGCCCGAGCGGATCAGCGCCGAAAATGCGTTCTCTGAAAACGAGACGGTGACGAATTTCGACAACGTCAACATCACCATGCGCATGACCGACGGATCGCTCGGCATCATAACCTATGTCGCAAACGGCGATCCGTCGCTTCCAAAAGAGCGTATTGTCATGTCCGCCGGCAACAGCACCGCTATCATGGACAACTTCCAGCAGCTGACGCTTGCACGTGCCGGAAAACAGTCCAGGAAAAAGGGCAACGGGGACAAGGGACACCACGATGAAGTACGCGCCTTCATGGATGCCGTACGCACGAAGCAGCCGGAAGTTATTCCCCTCGAGAGCCTCTTCGCCACAACGCGGACAACGTTTCGCATTCTGGAAGCACTGAACCGAAAGGAAGTCGTCGCATTGTAGCATGCATGAGCAGGTCGCCGGCAACGCAGCATGAGTATCATTGAAGCAATCATTCTGGGAATTGTACAGGGACTGACGGAGTTCATCCCGATCAGCAGTACGGCCCATCTCCGTATCGTACCGGCATTGCTCGGCTGGGAGGATCCGGGAGCGGCGTTCACCGCCGTCACACAGATCGGCACACTCATCGCCGTCCTCGTCTATTTCCGGAAGGATATTGTCACGCTCACCACCGCATTCCTGCGCTCGCTGTACCGACGCAAACCGTTCGAGACACAGGACGCGCGCCTTGCCTGGTACATTCTTTTCGGTACGATTCCGATCGGTGTGTTCGGTCTCCTCTTCAAGGATTTCATCGAGACCGATTTCCGTTCGTTGTACGTCATTTCCGGCAGTCTCATCGTCCTTGCCCTCATCCTTGCGCTCGCGGAGCGGGTAGGCAAACGACAGCGGGATGTCGCTTCGATGACATTACTTGATACGCAGCTGATCGGACTGGCACAGGCGCTCGCTCTCATCCCGGGCGCCTCGCGCTCGGGGACGACGATCACCGCCGGATTGTTCCTCAATCTCACGCGGGAAGCCGCCGCGAGATTCTCCTTCCTGCTGAGCATTCCCGCTATCACGCTCAGCGGACTGTATCAGCTCTACCAGATGCGTGGTTCGCTTGCCGGCGATCCGGGTGTGTCCCTGCTGATCGCCGTTGTGGTGTCCGGCATTGTCGGATATCTTTCAATCGAATTTCTTCTGCGTTATCTTCGATCACACAGCACCTGGCTGTTCATCATCTATCGCATCGCGCTGGGTGTATTGATTCTGATTCTTCTTGCAACTCAATTTGTTCAACCATAACGGGATTCGCATGCGTATTCCATTTCGATTCCTTCCCGCAGCCGCGGCACTTTTCCTGCTCACATTTTCGGCGGCTGCACAATCCGACAACACAACCACAGAGGAGGCCGCAACAGTGGATACAGAGATCGCCGTCATCGAAACCAATCTCGGTACCATAGAAATCGAGTTCTTCCGTGAAGACGCTCCGAAAACCGTCGAGAATTTCGTGCAGCTTGCCAAACGCGGGTATTTCGACGGGATCATATTCCACCGCGTCATCAGCGGCTTCGTGATTCAGGGAGGCGATCCGACCGGCATCGGTACCGGCGGCGAGAGTATTTACGGGAAGAAATTCGCGGACGAGATCGACCGCAATTCCCAGCTCTACAAAACAGGTTACAAGCGTGGAATCGTTGCCATGGCCAACTCCGGTCCGAACACCAATGGCAGCCAGTTTTTCATCATGCATCAGGATAATGAACTTCCACCGAACTACACGATTTTCGGCAGGGTCGTCAACGGCATGGATACTGTCGACAAGATTGCCACGACCCCGACCGGCAGAGGCGACCGTCCCGTCAACGATGTGGTGATGCAGAAGGTCACGATCAAATAATCCTCTATAACGGGAGGAAACGAGCCCTGTTGTGAACGAAAGCACGTTGCTCCGACATATATCCGAAAAATCCTTCCTCCCCGTGTATCTGCTCTACGGGGAGGAGGAATTTCTCATCGAGCGTGCCGCGAGAATGATCTCGGACAGCGCACTGGGGGACGGCGATCCATCCTTCAACATGGATGTCTATCGTGGAACAGAGCATGAGGCGGAGGAGATCACCGCCGCCGCCAGTGCGTATCCGTTCATGTCCGAGAAGCGTGTGGTTCTTGTCCGCGAGGCAGATCCGATACTGAAAAAACCGGCACTCGCTTCCTATGTCCGGAATCCTTCTCCCGAAACGGTTCTGCTTCTGTGTGCAGGCCCGCTCAAGCCGTCACGCGCGAAAAAGACGACCGGGAAAGGCAGCGCGGCGCAGGTGCTGTCCTTCCTCCAGCAGCAGGAGCGCAGCAAGCAACCGATGGGAGCAGCCGTTGATTTTCCCGCGCTCAAGGATACCAGCGCGCTCCGCTGGATTGCCGCGGAAGTTCATCGCGGAGGAAAAGACATCACCCCCGAAGCCTGCACCGTGATGCAGGCGCTCCGGGGAAACGGGACACGCGTTTTGGCATCCGAAATCGAGAAACTCCGTGCTGCGGCGCCGGAAAAGAATCCGATCGACGTTGACGACATCTATATGCACCTCGGAGCATCGCGTCAATACAACGTGTTCGAACTTTCGAACGCCGTCATGGCCAGGGACGGGGCGAAGGCCCAGGAAATTCTCTCGCATCTTCTCCGAGACGAGGAACCGGTTGCGATTGTCGCAGTGCTGGCACGGCAATTTTCGTTGCTCTGGCGGGTGCGCAGCCTGGACATCCGGGGGCGCGCAACCGACGACCAGGCCAGAGATCTTGGCCTCTTCTCCGCCTGGCAGATTGAGTCCATTCGCCCGTACGCAAAAAACTTCCCTGATTCGGACTATTTTGAGCGGTGTTTTGAATATATTCTGGAAACAGATGTCGCCGTCAAATCCCAGGCCGCCGATTCCGCGGTTGCCGTTACCCGGCTGGTCAGTGAATTGACTCGTTCGTAAACCAATTTCGCACTCACCCGGATTTTCATGCCGCACACGCAGGAACTTTCTCTCGAGCAGAAAGTAGAAGAACGTATTGAGGGCAAGAAACTGGACCGTGTCTCCCTCGAAGCCCTGTCCGACGAAGAACTGATGCTTCTTTTTCAACGCGATGTTCAACTCGGATTCGACATCCTTGTCGAGCGCTACCAGGATCCGCTGATGAATTTCATTTACCGCTTCACCGGTGACATGGACGACGCCGCGGATATTCTTCAGGATACGTTCATCCGTGTCTACAAGAAGAAAATGTACTACAAGACCATCGCGCGCTTCTCCACCTGGGTGTACACGATTGCGGGAAACCTTGCGAAGAGCGAGTTGCGCAGAGGGCATCGTAAGTATACGACGAAGCTGGTGCAACAGCGGCATGAAGACGAAGAATACACGCTTCCGATCGCCAACGAAGATCCCCTGCCCGACCGCAGCGCCGACAGCAGCATCATCTATGATCGCATTCAACGAGCGTTGCTCGAACTGCCGGATGTCTTTCGTGAAGCGGTCGTCCTTCGTGACATTCAGGATCTGAGTTACGAGGAAATCGCCGAGGTCATCGGCATGCCGATCGGAACGGTGAAATCCCGCATCAGTCGCGGCCGGCTCCAGTTACAGGAACTCCTGAAAGATATCTATGACTAATTGTTCCGATTTGTACCATGTCTGAATCCCCGCACCCCCGTTCACATGAAGAAGGCCTCCCGGAAATCCCTGCGGCACTCCTGCGGGATCTGCGGGCAATGCCCCGTGTTTCGGCACCACTCGATTTCCGTCAGCATCTGCAGCAACACATCGACGAATCAGAGAACACCCTGTCGTGGTGGAAGCGCCTGCTTTCCTGGAAACCGGGCTGGGGATTCGGCATTCCCGGCTATGCGTACGGCGCTGTCGCTGCAGCATTCGTCGCCGTGATCGCCGTGTATGTGTTCAACACGACGGATTTCGAACGCGATCTCCAACAGGAACAGCAGGAATTGTACCGGACGACCGATCCGGAACAGAAGGTTCCTGACCACCAGGAAGAGCTTCCCGCTGAGGCAGACGAACAGCCGCTCCCGCTCGAGGATGAACGTGCAGCGGGCCGTGACATCCCTGCACCGCAGGAGACGCCGGCAGGCCGCCGGTCTGAAACCGCCCCCTCGACTCCCGAGACAAGACAACCATCCGTGCGGGATGCCGCCCCCTCGACGGTGCAGCCCCCCGCTCCTGTAAAACAATCGGCGCGTCCGACGGATGATGCGATCCAGGACGGTGGAGATGCCTCAAAGGAGTACTTCCTTCCCACCCTCCGCGGCATCATGAAGGAAGAGCCGCTTCCCGCTCTTCCCGATTCCCTTGCGAGAAAGGATTCTCTCCGTCTGCTTGACTCCATCCAATTGCAGAACAAGGACGCCACCACCCCGGTCCCGAAGATCGATCCCCGCTGATACGGATCCATGACCGTCTCCCCCCCTGATACACCCCTGGCAGAACGTATGCGCCCCCGGTCGCTGGACGATTATGTCGGGCAGCGCCATCTCGTCGGCGAAGGGAAACCGATTTATCAGATGCTGTCCCGTGCGTCGCTGTTCAGCATGATACTCTGGGGACCACCGGGATCCGGGAAGACAACCCTGGCACGTCTCCTCTGTCTGCGCCTCAAAGTGCATTTCGAACAGCTCACCGCTGTCGCTGCCGGCGTGAAGGACGTCCGACAGGTCATCGAAGCGGCACGCAAGCGACGCATGGAACTGGGGCAGCTGCAGACCGTCCTTTTCATTGACGAAATCCATCGCTTCAACAAAGCCCAGCAAGATGCGCTGCTGCAGGCAGTTGAGCAGGGAGATATCATCCTGATCGGAGCGACAACCGAGAATCCGTCCTTTGAAATCATCCCGCCGCTGCGCTCTCGTGCGAGAACATACGTTCTGAATCCTCTCACCATTGATGAGCTCTCGACGCTGCTCGATCGCGCGCTCGTGGAGGACGGGTATCTCCGGTCACTTGAGGTCACATTCGAGGATCGGGATATGCTCATCGCATACAGCGGCGGCGACGCCCGAAGCCTGCTGAACGGGCTCGAGATGTGCTGCCTTCTCGCCGAAGACAACGGAAGGGTCAGGATCGACCAGAAGGTGCTCGAGGAAGCGTTTCAGCGAGCCTTCGCAAAATACGACAAGGGCGGTGAGGAGCACTTCAACGTCATATCCGCGTTCATCAAATCGGTTCGCGGAAGTGATCCCGATGCTGCCGTGTACTGGCTTGCCCGCATGCTCAACGGCGGTGAGGATCCACTGTTTGTTGCGCGACGTCTGATCATCCTCGCTTCCGAAGATGTCGGGAATGCGGATCCCAATGCCCTGCTCCTGGCATCGGCCTGCTTTCAGGCAGTGCACGCTGTCGGCATGCCCGAAGCCCGCATCATTCTCGCACAGGTCACGACCTATCTTGCGGCCGCGCAGAAGAGCAACGCAGCATACCTGGCGATCGATGCGGCGTATCGCGATGCACAGAACCTCCCGCCCTACGATGTCCCGCTCCACCTTCGGAACGCACCGACCGGTTTGATGAAGTCTCAGGGCTATGGACGCGGATACAAATACGCGCATGATTTCCCGGGGCATTTCGTCGAACAGGACTATCTTCCCGAGGAACTGCGCCAGAAACAGTATTACCGTCCCACGGAAGAGGGACGCGAGCAGCGCCTTCGCGAGCGGCTCCGGCAGCTCTGGAAGCGCCGTCGCTACTGACATGCCGCCGTCTCGCGTCTCTCCGCCGCGAGCACCAGAATGTCCCTCATCCCGGCCTCAGCCTCATCCCGGCCTCAGCCTCATCCCGGCCTCAGCCTCATCCCG
>JAFGKR010000369.1 GCA_016928515.1 Bacteroidota bacterium
CCGTTGCATCTGTATTTCGAAGCCGAGCGCGGAGATGTGCTTCCCGCGGAACAGCACGTGCGGCTATGGACGGGCGGAGGGCTGGCCATGCCGTGGACGGCACAGCCGTCCGAATGGTGGCTGGATGCCCGGCCGGTGAGCGGGAGCCAGTCCGCGCAGATCGCCGTGCAGCCGAACAGCACCATGCTTGACGTCGGCGCACACGGCGCACAACTCCTGCTCGCCGCCACGCCGGAGAATCGCCGGGTGGAGGTGACGTATGTCATCCGCAAGAGTACGGGAATCGGCGAACCGCCCGCACCGGGAGCGCTCACGCTCGAGGCCTGGCCGCAGCCGGTGCCGAGCGGAACCAGGTTACATGTGCGCATTGGCAGGGAAGAGGGCAGGAGTTGTCGTCTCACGCTGCACGATCTGCTCGGACGCGAGCGGGTGTCACGTGAGGTGGAATACGGCCGCGCCGAGTCAATCGATCTCGGTGCAGTGCGGCTCGCTGCGGGCGTGTACCTGCTTCGTGCGGTATCGAATGAGGGTACGCAGGCGGTGCGGATGATCACCATGGTGCGGTGAGATTTTCTGCCAGCGGCCAATCCGCTGCCGCTACGCTTTGGCGGACCTTCGGCAGCCAACGGCCAATCCGCCGCCTGAGCCTATGGCGCATACGGCGGACCTTCGGTGGCCTACGGCATCCCCGCCGCGTTGGCTCGAGACGGATCCGGGCGGAGGAAATGATTGCATATCAGCCTGTCGACTGATATTTTTCATCTTTTGACCAAAGAGCGCTGCAGTTTGCAAGCATCAGGAGCAGGACATATGCAGGGGCACGGACGGGAAGAGGAAAATCCCGGATGGGACCAGGAGTCCGGGAGTATGGACATCTCCGTGGTCATCCCGTCCTACAACGAGAATGAATCCCTCCCGGAGCTGTCCACCCGGCTGAAAGAGGTGCTCGACGCGCGCACGCCGCTCTGGGAGGTTTGGTTCATCGACGACGGCAGCCACGACGGTTCCGTGGAGACGCTCCGCCGTCTGCATGCGGAGGATCCCCGCTTCAAGATGATCCGCTTCAGGCGGAATTACGGGAAATCCGCCGCGCTGGCGGTGGGATTCAAGGAGGCGCAGGGCACATACGTCATTACCATGGATGCCGATCTGCAGGACGATCCCGCCGAGATTCCCGCCCTCATCGCGAAAATCGAGGAGGGATACGACATGGTCTCGGGATGGAAGAAAAAACGCTACGATCCCATGTCAAAGACCATCCCGTCGAAATTCTTCAACTTCGTGACGGGCAAGCTCTCCGGCATCGACATCCATGATTTCAACTGCGGACTGAAAGCCTACCGCCGCGAGGTGGTGGAGACGGTGAACGTCTACGGCGAGATGCACCGCTACATCCCCGTCCTCGCCAAGATGGCGGGCTTCACCGTCAGCGAGATCGTCGTGCAGCATCACCCGCGGAAGTACGGACGCACGAAGTTCGGCCTGAGCCGCTTTTTCAAGGGCTTCCTCGATCTGCTGACCGTGCTGTTCACCTCGCGCTACACGCAGCGTCCCCTGCACGTCTTCGGATCGCTCGGCGGCCTCATGCTGCTGGCAGGCTTCCTGATCAACGCCTGGCTCACCGTCGAATGGCTGATGGGCTATCCCGTCGGCAACCGGCCTATGCTGCTGCTCGGCATCCTGCTCATGCTGCTGGGCATTCAGCTGATCTCGACGGGACTCCTCGCCGAGATGGTCACCAAGAGCGGGACGAATGTCCGCGACTACAGCGTCCGCGAAATGCTCTCATAGTTTTTCCACCAGAGAACGAGACTCATGTCCGAACGCATCGTCTACAAGGCCGATTGCCGTCATTTCCGCGGCGACATCCCCTGCACACCGCACAAGCGCGAAGGCGTGCACTGCGCCGACTGTCCCCATTACGATCCCACCGACCGCAATATCCTCATCATCAAGCTCGGCGCCATCGGCGACGTCATTCGCACGACCCCGCTGCTGCAGCGGCTGCGGAAGGAATACCCCGGCGCACGCATCTGGTGGCTGACCGAGACCCCCGAGGTGCTCCCTGCGGATGTGGATTTCAAGCTGCGCTTCGACATGGCCAGCGTGATCTCACTGCTGGCGGTGAATTTCGACCTGGTCATCAACCTGGATAAGGACCGCGAGGCCTGCGCGATCATCGACCGTCTCGAGGCCAGCGTCAAGAAGGGCTTCACCATCCGCAACGGCATCTGCGCGCCGATCGACGGCGACGCGGAGCATAAGTTTCTCACCGGCATCTTCGACGATCTGAGCAAGACCAACACGAAGCATTACGTTGCGGAGATGTTCGAGATCTGCGGCTACGAATGGCAGGGAGAGGAATACGTGCTCGAGGCGGAGGAGGAATTCGATCTTGCCGCCGCGCTGAACCGGTTGGGATTGACGATCGATACGGGCAAACCGATCATCGGACTGAATACCGGCTGCGGGGGACGCTGGACCAGCCGTCTCTGGCCCGAAGAGTACTGGCGCCGGCTCGCGCGCACGCTCACCGAACGCGGCATGCAGCCGCTGCTGCTCGGCGGCGCACAGGAACACGAGAAAAATGAACGTCTCGCGAGGAAGTCCGGTGGACTGTACCTCGGCCACTTCCCTCTGAAAACCTTCATCGCGCTGATGGACCGCTGCGACGTGATCGTTTCCGCCGTCACCATGGCGATGCACATCGCCATCGGACTGCGCAAGCCGCTCGTGCTGTTCAACAACATCTTCAATCCCCACGAATTCGAGCTGTACGGCCGCGGGGAAATCCTGCATCCCTCGAAAGAATGCACCTGCTATTTCCAGCCCACCTGCCGGCGCGACGACTACCGCTGCATGGATCATCTGGAGGTTGAGCGCGTGGCCGACGCCGTCGAGCGCTGGGCGAAAAAGCAGGGGAGCGGCGCCTCCGCATGAGAATCGTGCTCGTCGGGACGGCCTACCCGCTGCGCGGCGGCATCGCGCATTACGTGGCCCTCCTGTGGAAGTACCTTTCCCGCACGCACGACGTCCGTATCGTCACCTTCTCGCGCCAGTACCCGAAGCTGCTGTTTCCCGGCAAATCCCAGGAGGAATCCGGCGACGCAGGCATTCCCGTCGAGAGCGTGCAGTGGATCGACTCGATCAATCCTTTCAACTGGATCCGCACCGGCTTCCGCGTACGCGCCCTGCGTCCCGATCTCATCGTCTTCAAGTACTGGATGCCGTTCTTCGCTCCCTCCTACGGCACCATCGCCGCTATCGCGCGGTGGGGCACATCTACGCGCACGATGTTCATCTGCGACAACATCATTCCCCACGAACGGCGTCCGGGTGACAAACTGCTGACGCGCTTCGCCTTCCGCTTCGTCGACAGCTACGTCGTGCAGTCCCGCGCCGTGGAGCGCGACCTGCATCAGTGGCATCCCGATCCACTCACGAGCTATCTTCCGCATCCGGTGTACGAAATTTTCGGGGAGGAGGAAGACCGCACGGCGGCGCGCGGGAAGCTCCGAAGTGTGGATCCCTCCATGGAGCTGACGCCAGACGACCGCGTTATGCTGTTTTTCGGCTACGTACGAGACTACAAGGGACTCGACGTCGCCCTCGACGCTATGCCCGCCATTCTCGAACAGATGAAGGTGAAGCTGTTGGTGGTCGGGGAGTTCTATAATAATGAAGAGAAATACCGCGAGCAGGTGCGCCGCCTGGGCGTGGGGAAGTACGTGTTCTTCCACTCCGACTATGTCCCGAATGAGGAAGTGGGGGTGTTTTTTTCCGCGGCGGATGTGCTGACGCTGCCTTACAAATCCGCCACGCAGAGCGGCATTATCCAGATCGCGTACAATTTCCATCGTCCGGTGATCGCCACCGACGTTGGCGGTCTCGGCGAAGTCATCGTCGACGGAAAAACCGGAGCCATCGTTCCGCCCGAGAATCCCGCGGCCATCGCCGCCGCTGTGACGGATTTCTTCGCGCACGACCGCTTCACGGAATACCGGGCGAACGTCATCGAGGAAAAGAAAAAGTATTCCTGGGAGCACATGGCGGAGGGAATCGAGGAACTGTATCACCGCAGCATTCAGAAGCGACGGAGCTGATCACCCATGGCCAAGAGTAAAAAGTCCCGCACGCAGTCCCCGAAAAAGCAAAGGGCCGATCATCTACTCTCCACCTTCGATCTCGACGAATTTCTCGACAGATACATCTGGCTGCTCATTCCGCTGCTGGTGATCC
>JAFGKR010000370.1 GCA_016928515.1 Bacteroidota bacterium
ACGGCCAAGAGAGGACTTTCACCTCCAAGAGTCGCGCCATGCGTGGCGCACAAAAGAAGCGCCCCGGATATCCAGGGCGCATGACATGCAGAAAACAGGATTCACCTCTCAGGTACCGGGAATCTCCCAGGTCTGTCCGTCGAAGAGGAGCGACTCGACCGTTCCTTCACCCTCTTTCTCCTTCGCACGCGCGATGTGCTCCTCGAGCTCTTCCTCGTAGGTGGTGCGCTCGATATCCAGAAAGATACCGATCGGCAGCGGGTAGCCCGGCTGATCGTTCATGTGCGCAAGAATGAAGGCCAGTTCCTTGGACTTCGAATCATGGATGATCAGATCGTTCTCACTGTATTCGCTGAGGGACACGACCTGCGTGCGGAATCCGTCGAGACGGAGGCCCTTGTCCCGGTTCTTGCCGAACACCAGCGGCTTGCCGTGCTCAAGATACACGACATTGTCGTCGCGGGTTTCCTTGTTGGTGTAGAGGTCGAATGCGCCGTCGTTGAAAATGACGCAATTCTGCAGAACATCGATGAAGGCGGTTCCCTTGTGCCGGTACATCGCGATCATGGTTTCCTTGAGATGTTTCGGATCGCGGTCCATCGAGCGCGCGACGAATGTTCCCTCGGCACCGAGCGCGATGAGCACCGGATTGAAGGGATGATCGATCACCCCGGTCGGACTGGTCTTCGTCTTCTGGCCATGCTGTGATGTAGGAGAGTACTGCCCCTTGGTCAGCGCATAGATCCGGTTGTTGAACATCATCACGTTGATGTCCACGTTGCGGCGCAGCGTATGGATGAAGTGGTTTCCGCCGATGGAGAGACAGTCCCCGTCGCCGGTCGCCACCCAGACCGTCAGATGCGGATGCGCGGTTTTGAGTCCCGAGGCAATCGCCAGTGCGCGGCCGTGGATACCGTGCAGCCCGTATGTATCCATATAGTACGGAAAGCGACTTGAACAGCCGATTCCGGCGATGACGGCGATATTTTCCTTCTGTACGCCGACTTCGGGCAGTGCGCGCTGCAGCTGTGACAGCATGGAATAGTCGCCGCAACCCGGACACCAGCGCACGTCCTGATCGGAGGCGAGGTCCTTGGCGGTGAGTACCTTGACCTGGTCTTTGACAACAGTAGGTGTTTCTTCGTTGCTCATGGTATACTCGCCTTTACAACGTGTTCAGAATGTCGTTTGCCTTTTCCTCGATTTCCATCGGTGTGAAGGGACGTCCCTGCACCTTGGAAAGTGTGACCGGATCGAGGTGGAAATGTGCACGCAGCAAGAAGGCAAGCTGTCCGAGATTCATTTCGGGTACCAGCAGCTTCTTGTAGCGTCGCAGCACTTCACCGAGATTCTTCGGGAAAGGATTCAGATACTTGATATGGACATGTGAGACGGATTTCCCCTTGGCTTGCAGGCGTTCGACAGCGGTGCGGATATCGCCATACGTTCCGCCCCAGCCGATGATGGCGAGGTCCGCTTCTTCAGGACCAAACACCGTCTGCAGGGGAATATCGTCGGCGATGCCGGCAATTTTCTTCGCGCGCATCTCCACCATGAACTGATGGTTCATCGGGTCATGGGAGACGTTTCCCGTGATATGCTGCTTCTCGAGACCGCCGATGCGGTGCTCGAAACCCGCCATGCCGGGAACGGCCCAGGGACGAGACAGATGGTCGTTGCGCTCGTAGGGCTGGTATTTCTCCGGATCACTCGCAAACGGAACGGAGATATCCGGCAGTTCACTGTCGGCGGGCAGTAGCCACGGCTCGGAGCCGTTGGCAAGGTAACCGTCGGTCAGGAGGATGACGGGCGTCATGTATTTCAGCGCGATGCGCGCAGCCTCGAAAGCACCATAGAAGCAGTTGGCGGGAGAACTGGCGGCGATGACCGGTACCGGGGCTTCGCCGTTGCGTCCCAACACCGCCTGAAACAGATCCGACTGTTCGGGCTTGGTCGGCAGACCGGTGGAGGGACCGCCGCGCTGCACGTCGACGATCACCAGTGGCAGCTCGACCATGAGAGCGAGCCCGACCGCTTCGGTTTTGAGAGCCATGCCCGGACCACTGGTCGTCGTGAACGCGAGGGAGCCGCCGAACGAGGCGCCAATGGCCGTGCAGACGCCGGCGATTTCGTCCTCGGCCTGGAAGGTCTTGAAACCGAAGTTTTTGCGGCGGGAAAGTTCCTGAAGGATTTCCGTCGCAGGCGTGATCGGATAGCTGCCGAGGAAGCCCGGAAGGCCGGCTTTCAGACATGCGGCGATCATTCCGAGCGCCGTCGCTTCGTTGCCCGTAACATTCCGATAGGTCCCGGCAGGAAGCACGGCAGGACGCACGGAATACTGGACGCTGAAAATTTCCGTCATATTCCCGAAGCTGTAGCCGGCGCGAAGAGCGAGCGTGTTCGCCTCAACGACTTTCGGATTCTTTCCGAATTTTTCCTTGATCCAGTTGAGCGTCGGTTCCATCGGACGATCGTACATCCAGTACAGCAGGCCAAGGGCGAAGAAATTCTTGGACCGGGCCATATCCTTCGCGGAAAGCCCTGTGCCTTCGAGTGCATTTGTGGTCAGCGAGGTGATGGGAACCGGATAGACCTTGTACTGACGGAGGGAATCGTCCTCGAGTGGATTACTCTCGTATTTCGCGAGTTTGAGGTTCTTCGCATCGAAGGAATCCGTGTTGACAAGAATGTTGCCGCCTTCGTGCAGCTGCTTGAGATTCACCTTGAGGGCGGCTGGATTCATGGCGACCAGGGTATCGAAACGGTCGCCGGGGGTGTGAATGGCGCGACTGCTGAAGTGAATCTGAAATCCGGAAACACCGTAGAGTGTTCCTGACGGGGCGCGGATTTCGGAGGGATAATCGGGAAAAGTACTGAGATCGTTCCCGACCTGTGCCGTTGTGGTCGTGAATTGCGTACCGGTGATCTGCATGCCGTCGCCGGAATCGCCCGCGAAACGGATTGTCACATCTTCGAGCTCGACATAGTCGACGCTCTTGGTCTTCTGTCCGTTCGCCGTTTCAACTGTGGTAGCCATGATGTTGCCTGAACTCGTAATAAAGGTCAGATTTTATTAAATATAGAATGTCCCCGTGAAGGGGACAACTCCATTATTCGCTTTCTCGGCAGTGGAGGCCGGTGCGGATCAACCTTCCTGACGAACCACCCAGACCTTGACCTTGGCCGTCACATCGGTGTGCAGGCGGACCTTCACGGTGTAGATACCAAGCACTTTGATCGGTTCGTCGATCTCGACCTTGCGCCGGTCAATGGAGAACCCTTTCTCCGCGAGCTTCTCGGTAATCATTTCCTTGGTCACCGATCCGAAGAGTTTGTCTTCCTCTCCGACCTGCATGGGGATGGTGATGGCGTTTTCGTGTTTCTCGAGTTCCGCGGCGACTTTCTCCGCGTCCTTGAGCTGGCGATTCATCTTGACCTGCAGCCGGGTCCGCTCTTCGTCGAGGACACGCATGTTCCCCTTGGTAGCAACGTATGCCATCCCTCGGGGGAGCAGGTAGTTCCGGGCGTAGCCATCCTTGACGGTCACCACTTCGCCCATATTGCCAAGCGTCTCAATGTTCTGACGCAGGATTACTTTCATGATAGGATCTCCTGTCGGGAATCGTTGGAATCAGTCAGTTGCTGGTATCAATTCAGGAATCGCGATCGGAATCGGAAAACCGTTCCGCGTCGAGATTGAAATAGGTGTCGTCCCCACCGTCGAACAGTTCGAAGAGGAGTTCGTCGCCGTCCTCGTCGAAACCGTCTTCATGGGAATACTCATCGGAATGGACATGTCCGTTGCTGCGGTTGTTCTTGTTGAGAAACTGGATACGCCGCGCTTTCACTTCGAGAATGCTGCGAGAGCCGCCATCCTCCGTGCGCCAGTTGCGTGTCTGCAGTTCACCTTCCACCAGTACGGCGCTTCCCTTCCGGAGACGCTGATGACAGCTGTCAGCCAGCTTGTTCCACGCAACGATACCGATGTAACAGACATCCTCCTGCCAGGAGTTGTTGCGATCCTTGTACCGGCGGTTGGATGCGATGGAGAAATTGACGACAGGTGTATTGTTGGATGTCGTACGGAAAACAGGGTCCTTGGTCAGGTTACCGACGATAAGCACATAATTCAGTTCCGGCATCTTCAGGTCTGCCATGGATCATCCTCATCATTTCATTGTCAATGTGCGTCTGTGCGGAAACGGCTGTGGTCTGTGACGTCGTCGGTCGGTCACTCCCCGCCGTTTTCCTTCTGCTCTTCACTGTTTTCGTTCGACGCTTCCGTGGCTTCGCTCGTCGCGGTGCTCTTCTCTTGCTTCCCGGCGTCGGTGTCCTCAGCCTCGGGCGCGTCGTCCTTGGCCTCGGGCGTGTCGTCCTTGGCTTTGGGCGTGTCGTCTTTGGCTTCAGGCTTGTCGTCCTTGGCCTCTTCCTGATTTCGTCCGCGGTCCTGCGCAGCGAAGGCGATGCGGTTGCGTTTGGCCTCGAGTTCACGATCATCGAGTGTCAGCGTCAGGAAGCGCATCACGTTTTCGTCGAGCTTCAGGAAACGCTCGACTTTCTCGACGATGCGGCCCTCGGCCTGGAATTCCACCGTGACATAATACCCGTTGTGTTTTTTCGCGATCGGATATGCAAGACGGCGCCGGCCGATATGCTCGGTGGCGACGAGTTCCCCACCGTTTTTGACGATGGTGTCTTCGGCCATCTTGACGGTGCTTTCGATCTGTCCATCATCCAATCCGGGATTGACGATGAACGTGCATTCATAGTAGCGTTTCATTGAGGCAGTGCCCTGTGGTCTGTTACACAAAACGGCCCGGCAGCGCACGGGCGCCGCCGAGCAGGGTCAATTGAGTATGCAAAAGAACGTTCCGCTATTTCGCAAGATGCGCGATAAGCGGAGCAATCACTAAAGATACGATGGACATCAATTTTATCAAAATGTTCATTGCGGGACCGGAAGTATCCTTGAACGGATCGCCTACGGTATCGCCGACAACAGTGGCTTTGTGCACATCGGAATTTTTCCCGCCGAGGTTGCCCATTTCCACCCACTTCTTTGCATTATCCCAGGCGCCTCCGGCGTTCGCCATGAACAGTGCGAGAAGAACGCCGGTAACGGTGGCTCCGGCGAGGAGACCGCCGAGTGCCTCCGGGCCGAGGAGGAAACCGACGAGGACGGGGACGATGACGGCGGTCAGACCGGGCAGAATCATTTCCTTCAGTGCGGCCTTGGTGGAGATATCAACGCAACGCGCGGCATCCGGCTTGGCCGTGCCTTCCATGAGACCCTTGATCTCGCGGAACTGGCGGCGAACCTCCTCGACCATGCTGAAGGCCGCCTTGCCGACGGAGGTCATGGTCATCGCGGCGATGGCAAACGGAAGTGTGCCGCCGATCAGCAGACCGATCACCGTCGTATGATCGAGAATATTGATGGTGAATACGGCTTCGCCGATGGCGAGATTGATCGTGCTGCTGTAGGCGGAGAACAGGGCGAGCGCCGTCAACGCCGCGGAGCCAATGGCGAATCCCTTGCCCATTGCGGCAGTGGTGTTCCCCAGGGAATCGAGCGTATCCGTGATCTTGCGCACATCCTTGCCGAGCATGGCCATTTCGGAGATGCCACCTGCGTTGTCGGCGATGGGTCCGTACGCGTCGACGGACATGGTGATGCCGACGGTGGCCAGCATACCGACAGCGGAGATGGCGATACCGTAAATACCGGCGGTCTCGAAGGAGACGAAAATCGCAATGACAATCATCACGACGGGACCAATGACACTCTCCATGCCGACTGCGAGTCCGGAAATGATGTTCGTTGCAACCCCCGACCGGCTGGCATTCGCGATGCGACGCACCGGCTTCCCGCCGGTATAATACTCTGTGATGAAGCCGATCAGAAGACCGGTGATCGCCCCGGCGAGCAAGGGCCAGAAATAGGTAAGGTCGATTTCCATCAAGCCCATTGCGACATACGACGCGATGAGCATCAGGATCAGTGAGATGATGGTCGAATAGCGCAACGCGGCCGCCGGATTCGAGGTTGCGAAAATGCGGATCGAGGCGATACCGATCAGCGAAGCCAGAAGACCGAGCGTGGCAATCACCAGCGGGAGTGCCATGAAGGCAATCCCCATCGCGGTGGATGCCGCGATCGCGACCGATGCGATGATGGAACCGACGTACGATTCGAAGATGTCCGCTCCCATGCCGGCGACGTCCCCGACATTGTCGCCGACATTGTCCGCGATGACCGCCGGATTGCGGGGATCGTCTTCCGGAATCCCTGCTTCCACCTTGCCGACGAGATCCGCACCGACGTCGGCCGCCTTGGTATAGATTCCGCCTCCCACGCGGGCGAAGAGAGCGATCGAGCTCGCACCCATCGCGAAGCCGCTGAGGACACCCGCATCCGCGTAGTTTCCGTAGAAGATGAAGAAGATGCCCACGCCAATCAATCCCAGGGCCGCGACGGAAAGTCCCATCACCGATCCGCCCATGAAGGAGACGATCAGCGCGCGTGCCTGTCCCGAACTCCGGGCCGCTTCACTGGTACGCACGTTGGCGCTGGTGGCTGACATCATGCCCAAGAAACCGGCGAGGACGGAGCAGATGGCGCCGGAGAGAAACGCGATGGCCGTATCGATGCCGATGAAGACGGCAAGCAGAATGAAAACCACGACGACAAACAGCGACAACACACGGTATTCGCTCTTGAGAAACGCCATTGCACCCACGTGGATCTGCTGCGCGATATCGCGCATGAGTTCCGTCCCCGGACTCTGGCGCTTGATCGAATAATAAATGATCAGCGCGATCACAAGGCCGACGCCTCCGATCACGGGTGGCCACATTCCCAGCGAACCCAATTCAGTCATAGTTTATTCCTGCTGTGTTGTTGGTGGAGTGTTGTACGTGTTCATCGCTCGTTCAAAACCGGAATCCATGACGGCAAGGACGGCATCCGCCGCCCGCTCGATCATGGATGTGGCATGGGGGAGTTCGTCTTCCTGGAATGGACTCAAAACATACTCCGCAAGATCCGGAGCCCCGAGCGAAAAATCAACCCCGCAACGCAGACGCGCAATATCCTGCGTCCCGGCGGATGCAAGTATCGATGCAAGCCCGTTGTGTCCGCCGTCGCTGCCACGGCGGCGCAGGCGGATCTGACCGAGTGGAAGCTGCACCTCGTCGTAGACGACGAGCAGATCGGAGAGACGCAGATCGTGCTCCGTGAGGAGGACGGGCAGCACTTCTCCGCTGTTGTTCATCCAGGTCCAGGGCTTGCACAGATAGACGCGCCACTCATGATAAACCGTGGACGCGACATGATGGTTCACATGAAACGAAGACTCGCGAACATGCAGGATATCCGCGAGCCGATCGAGTACAAGAAACCCGATATTGTGCCTCGTGTGCACATAGCGCGGGCCGGGATTGCCCAGCCCGATCACACACAGCCGCCGTCGGTCTGCTTCTTCCCGCGGAGCGGGATCTGTGACATCGGACGGCAAGACGCTTATGCTTCCTCTTCGTCCTTGCCCTTGGCGATGACCTCGGGCTCTTCCGCCGCCACGAGGCCCTCTTCCTCACCGGGTGTCTCGGTTTCGGCACGGGCGTGACCGATGATGGCCACCGACTGCTCCGGATCCGTGAGGATCTCGATACCTTCGCTCTGCAGATCCGCAACGGTGACCGACTGGCCGGCTTCGAGATGCGAGATGTCGACGCTGATGTGTTGGGGCAGATCTTTCGGGAGACACTCGACCTCCACCTTGTGCAGGATCTGCGTGAGCACGCCGCCGGCCTTTACGCCGACCGCACTGCCCTCGAGCAGCACCGGAACGTCGAATTTCACCTTCTGCCCGCGGATCAGGCCCATCAGGTCGAAGTGCACGATCTTGTCGGTGATGGGATCGAACTGCACATCGCGCAAAATGCAAAGTTCGGATGTGCCGTCGTTCAGCTGCAGGTCCACCACTCGCGATTCGGAGGTGTAGACCAGGGGACGCAGCTCGAGCGCTTCCACCTCGATGGGGATGTTCTTCTCGTTCTTGAGATAAAACACCCCGGGGACCTTCCCCTCACGCCGTGCCGCATTGGCGTCACTGCGACCGCTGTACTCGCGGATATTGGCTTTGAGAATGATTTCTGACACGGAATTACTCCTGGAAACGTGTATCGAATTACATGAGTTTGTCTTTGTCAATGTCGAA
The DNA here is from genome assembly GCA_016928515.1 of Bacteroidota bacterium. Classification (GTDB taxonomy): domain Bacteria; phylum Bacteroidota; class Ignavibacteria; order SZUA-365; family SZUA-365; genus BM516. Next base: position 8,220 of record JAFGKR010000370.1, read on the forward strand.
GAGAGAACTGATCGACTGATGCAGATGCGTTCTCTTTATCGCTTCGGCGAACAGGCCAGCGACGGACTGGACGCTCACCAGTCCGGTGGCCTCGATCTCCTTGCCCAGCGGAATGGTATCGGTCACGAGAATCTTCCTGACACCTGACTCCCGGATTTTTTCCGGTGCCTGCCCGGAAAACAGCGGATGCGTACAGGCGCCGTATACGGCCTGTGCTCCTTCTCTGACCAGGGCCTTCACCGCGTTTGCAAAGGTTCCGCCGGTATCGATCATGTCGTCGACGAGGAGCACATTCCGCCCGTCAACCTGACCGATGATATTCATGACCTCCGCCTCGTTCTGCCGTGGCCGCCGCTTGTCGAGCACCACGAGATCGGCCTTGAGGCGCTTCGCGAACGAGCGCGCCATCTTGATGCCGCCGACATCGGGAGAGACCACCGACAAGTTCGGGATATGCTGCTCGCGGAAGGATTTCAGCAGCACCGCCGACGAGTACAGATGGTCGAATGGGATGTCGAAAAAACCCTGGATCTGCGGCGCGTGCAGGTCCATCGAAATAACACGATCGGCACCCGCACTCGTGATCAGATTCGCGACCAGTTTCGCCGTGATGGCGACGCGGGGCTGATCTTTGCGGTCCTGCCGCGCATATCCAAAATACGGAATGACCGCGGTGACGCGACGCGCGGATGCGCGTTTCGCCGCGTCGATCAGAATCAGCAGTTCGAGAAGATTCTCCGCCGGCGGTTTCGTGCTCTGGATGATGAACACATCCCTGCCGCGGATGTTTTCCCGGTATTTGACCCAGATCTCGCCATCACAGAATGTTTTGATGTCGCAGGCGCCGAGCGGCTCGCCGATGTGCGCAGCGATATTTTCTGCCAGCGCCGGATTGGAGCGTCCACTGAAGACGAGCATGAGCGAGAACCTCTGTTCGGTTGATCGAGCCTTCTGCTGCTGGGGCGGCAGGATTCGAACCTGCGCATGTCGGCTCCAAAGGCCGATGCCTTACCGCTTGGCTACGCCCCATCGGATGCGTCAGTTTACTGCAAAATGCAGTAGTTGATAAATATAGGAGCTGCGATAATAGGAATCAAATCAAGGAGATAGCGCAAGAAAAGGCCCCAGAAACCCCGTTTACGCACCGGACTTCAATCGATGAGCAAGACGGGGCGGAAGCCCACGGTCGAGAATGGCCCGCATTGCGGCATCCACATCGTATGAAATGCGGCGGTTCTCATACGTCCCCGCCACGGTGTCGATCAAACCGTAACTGCTGCGTGGGTCTCCGTCCCGTGGCTGACCGACGCTTCCGACATTTATCAGGTAGCGATGATCGGGGGTGTATTCCCGGAGGTCGGATTCCAGAGAATACACACCCGGAATGTGTGAATGTCCGATGAAACAGAGCCGCTCGAAAAAATGCCGCCCCTGCATGCGTGCCTCCATGCCGCTGAACACATAATCCCATTCCTCGGGAGCACGCGGGGCGGAATGAACGAAGAGCATGTTCTCGAATGACACACGGTAGGGGAGCTGCCGCAGCCAGTCCGCCTGCGCGCTGCCGATCTGATCGGCGGTCCAGCGCACCGCCTCCAACGCGGTCGGATTGAAATAGCTGCGCTGATGAGGAGACAGTACGGCGGCGTCGTGATTCCCGAGGACGGAGAATGCCGCCCGGTCGCGCACCAGGTCGACACAGGCCGCCGGATCCGCGCCGTACCCGACGATATCCCCAAGACACACAATGCGGTCGACCAGCTGGGACGTGATATCCTGCAGCACGGCCGACAGGGCTTGGAAATTTGCGTGAATATCCGATATGATTGCGATGCGCACGGGAAGGGTTGACCTGTGTTGCGATGCAGGCAAGCTAGGGACAGGCGCTTCCAAAATCAACTCCATATGCGGGGAATCTTCCCGTGATGGCGTATCTTGCGGGATATGCGAGTGCGCACTGAACAACTCACCGCCCCGCGCGGAATGCAGTTTCTCATCCTCCTCTGCGGGGGGGTTCTGCTTCTCTCCACGGCTCTTCCGGCCCAGCAGCGGTCGCTTCTGCGCGTCCTCGGCGCCAACCAGTTGCAGGTCAGCACCGTCGGCGATATGGAGTACCGTGAACTGATCGGAAACGTGCGCATGCAGCAGGACAATGTCTTCATCGACTGCGACCGCGCCGTACAGAATATTACGCAAAACAGTGTGGAGCTGCGCGGAAACGTCATCATCAGGCAGGATACGCTCGAACTGCGCACAGAGCGAGGCTTTTATAACGGTGACACGCGCATCGCCTCCTCCCGATCCGGTGTCTATCTGCACGACGGGCACGTCATACTCACCGCAAAAGTCGGCACCTACGCCACGAACACCAAGGTCGCCGATTTTCTCAATGACGTGACCATCGACGATACCGCAGCGACCATCACAGCACGGCGCATGCGCTATATCCGCGACAGCGCGCTGATCATCGCTCACGATTCGGTGCGCATCCGTTTCAAAGACGAGAACGTGGTCATTCTCTCTGACAGTGTCCGGCATTATCCCGACCTGCAGCGATCGGAGTTCTACCGGCATCCCCTGCTCTGGCAAATCGACACCGCATATGTGCATTACGACGATGAGCTGATGGAAATCGATTCGCTCGACCTCGACACCCTGTACATTGCGGCCGACTTCATGCTGGCACTTCGAGACAGCAGCAACACGTTCCGCACGGAGGGAAATGTGCGCCTGGTCCGGGAGGATCTCTCCGCACGCAGCGCCTCCGCCCTGTTCCTCCGTTCCGACTCGGTGATCCACCTGCAGGGAGATCCCGTTCTCTGGCACGGAGAGAATCAGATCACCGGCGACTCGATCACGGCCTTTCTGGCCGACAACAAGCTGCGACAGCTCGACGTGATCGGAGACGCATTCAGCATTTCACGCAGCAAACCGGCCGAACAGGATACGCTCTATCCTCCCGACCGCTTCGATCAGACCAGCGGCAAGCGTATCCGCATGTCCTTCGCGGACGGTGAGCCGGAGCGTATCCGTGTCGAGGAGACGGCAACCAGCCTGTACTATTTGTATGATGAGGGCGCGCTCAACGGTGTTCGACGCGAGAGCAGCGATCTCATCCTCATCGATTTCGAGGGAGGGAAGGTCTCCACCATCCGCAGTATCCGGGGCGTGGAGGGTACCTACTTCCCGGAGAAGTATGTCACCGGTGTGGAATCCACGTACAACCTCAACGGTTTCGCGTGGCGCGACGACCGGCCCACGATGCTCCCCATCCCCTGAGACATCGGCTTGTCGCTGTTGCAGCGTCCCCATCCTCCGATTCGGGTGCACATCACCAGCCGATTTCTCTCCCGGGACTCCAGTGCTCCTTCGCTGCAGCATCCTCCCGATCCTGCCATTCGAGCCGAGATCGACATTCCATCCCCTCTCCTGAAACATCAATCTCCACGATCCGTAGAGAAACACAGACGTGCTTCGCGTCCCGCGTCACGTCACCCTCACAACACAGGAGGTGCAGTCATGGAAAAGCGACTGTATAAAATTCCCCACAACAAAATGATCGGCGGTGTGTGCACAGGACTCGGAGCATACTTCTCCATCGACCCGGTGCTCATCCGTCTGGTCTTCGTTATCCTCGCCTTCCAACAGGGTGTGGGTATTCTGGCCTACATCATCCTCTGGATTGTCGTTCCGGTACATCCTGAAGCCGTCGGCGCTGTGACGGACTCCCCGGGCGATGCACCCACGGATACAGTTTCGTCGGCAAATGCCGATCAGGATTCCCACGGCGGACGAGGGAGCCTGATCGGGGGCGCGGTACTTATCGTAATCGGCGCGTTGTTCCTGCTCGACAATTTTCTGCCAGGTTTTGACTTTTCGGACTTCTGGCCGCTGTTCCTGATCGCGATCGGGACGGGCATGCTTTGGAATTCCTGGCCCCGGCGCAGTTCATTGGACGAAGAGGTGGCATCATGAAAAGCGGTCGTATTTTCTGGGGGATGCTCTTTCTCAGCATCGGCATCCTCGGCGCTCTGTACACCATTTTTGACATTTCACTCTGCTGGAATTCCTTGTGGAAGCTCTGGCCGCTTCTGCTGGTTTTTCTCGGTCTCAGCATCTTTCTGAAGGATTCGAAATCCAAGTGGATAGTGGTGGCGGGCATCGGCCTGCTGGCGGGGGTCATCCTGTTCTCATCGGTGCAGAAAGGATGCAGCAGTGTCGACCGCATCATCGAGGACCATGGTGATGCAGGAGACATCGATGTTATCGATCAGACGCTGCGCATCGAATACGACAGCAGCACCACGCGGGCGGCCTTTACCTTCGAAGGGGGAGCGGGACGCTTCGAAATAACGGATACCACCGCGGATTTTGTCCGGGCGGATATTCATTCCAGTTTTTCTCCCTACACGCTCGAGCGGAACGATTTCGGCGAGATGCCACACTTCCTGCTCGGAATGGAAGACGGATCCGTCACGTGGAATGGAGAAAAGATCAAGAATCATGTGATGATGCATCTGCATCCCGAACCGGCATGGGACATCGACATCGATGCGGGAGCGGCGAGGATCAACCTCGATCTGCGTCCCTTCATCGTTCGCAATCTCTCGCTGGAAACCGGTGCAACATCCATGGAGGTTCGTCTCGGCAGCCGTGCGGATACAACCTGTGTCCGTGTGGAGACGGGTGCCTCCACGCTCACACTGCATGTACCGGAAAATGTGGGATGCGAAGTGAAACTTGAATCCGCTCTTTCGAAGCGCAGTCTCAAGGGTTTCGAGAAGTCCTCGTCCGGCGTCTATCGTTCCCCGAATTTCTCCGACGCGGAAAAACACATTTTTATTTCGATTGAATCCGGTCTCTCCACCCTCCGCATCGACCGGTATGACTCCGGTGAGTGGTGAACATTTCAAATGAAACGGGGGGCGAGCCACCGGCTCGCCCACTGTCAATCCTGATTGAAATTGCCACCACCGCTTTTCATGATTTTGTACAGACAGAATCCGAGCAGGGTGATGGCCATTCCCCAGCCGAAGATCATGAAGATGATGCCGCCGGTTTCCACGGGAACTCCGTCAGGCCTTGACTGCGATGCAGCTGATTTCCACGATACCGTCCTTGGGAAGGCGGGCGACTTCTATCGCTGCGCGGCTGGGCGGATTCGTGGTGAAGTACCGAGCGTAGACCTCATTCATCGCCGCGAAATCATTCATGTCTTTGAGGAAGACGGTGCATGCGGTCACGTCGTCGAGCGACGCGCCGGCTGCCGTGAGAATAGCCTGCATGTTTCGCAGGGCCTTGTCGGTCTGTTCACCAATACCGCCTTCGACGAAGGCGCCCGTCGTTTCGTCGAGACCGAGTTGTCCCGACACGAAAATCATGTTTCCGGCGATGATCGCCTGGCTGTACGGTCCGAGTGCCGCTGGGGCTTTGTCCGTACTGATCGGTTCTCTGTGATGACTCATTGATCTCCTCCGTCGTGAGTAGGAATGCGGCACCGACGGAAATCGGTGCCCTTGCAGAAAGCAGTATAGTGAATGATTCGCTCATTTTCATCCACTCCGGAGCGGCAGACATGGTCAGACACAGTTGACTTGCTCCGCCCGCGGACGAATTCGTACATTTCATCTTCAATCATCCGTGTGGTCCCACCCCTCAACGGCCAATGTTCTCACCCTATTCGCACAGGTCATATGATGTCGCACAGGTTACATGATGGCTGACACGGTTTTCACCAGAATCATGCAGAAGGAACTGCCGGCGAAACTCATCTATGAAGATGACAAATGCGTCGCATTCCACGATATTTCCCCGCAGGCACCCGTCCATGTCCTCATCGTCCCCAGAAAGCAGATCCCGATGCTTGACGATCTCAAACCGGAGGATGCTCCGCTGATCGGACACCTGGTGCATGTCGCAACGAAATTGGCCCGGGATCTCAAACTCGATCTGGGCTATCGCATCGTGATGAACTGCAACCATCAGGGAGGCCAGACGGTATTTCACATCCACCTGCACCTGCTCGGCGGCCGTCAGATGAAATGGCCTCCGGGCTGATCAGAAATCCTGCGCGCGCCGCACCTGCACAAGCATGTTCAGTACTTCGCGTACCGCTCCGTGCCCCCCCTGATATCGTGATACGAAATGCGCGGCCATCCGGGCTGAGGAATGCGCATTCGACGGTGTGGCCGCGAATCCCACCTGACGGAGCACTCCCAGATCGAGTATGCCGTCTCCCATGAACGCCACCTCTTCATCCTCGAAATCGTAGAGCTGTTTGAACTCTTCGTAGGCATCCACTTTATCGTAGGATCCGTGGTAAATGTCATGGATATGCAGTTCCCGGGCGCGCTGCAGCACGACTTCGGGGGCATGCGTTGTGATAATGCCGATGCGTACGCCGCTGTTCTGAGCCGCGGTGATGCTCTCGGAATCCATCATGTTGAACACCTTGGTCTCAAGGCCGTCCGGAGTCAAACGGATTGCGGCATCGGTGAGCACGCCGTCCACATCGAGCAGGAAGGCCTTGATGCGGCGCAGACGTGTAAGGAGCTGTGGATTCAGGGAAGTGGTGGATGGAGAATTCATGATCATTACTGCTGATTCAGAGAACGCCAGGTGCGGTCGATCGCCCAGACCTGCTCGATAACGGATGAGAGCTGCGCGAGCGGAAGCTGGCTCCCCGCGTCACTCAATGCATGGGACGGATCGGGATGGGTTTCGAGAAAAAGTGCGTCGATGCCGACCGCCGCCGCGGCACGTGCCAGCGGTGCGATAAAGGCGGGACGACCGCCCGACACACCGCCCTGGCTTGGGATCTGTACGGCATGCGTGGCATCCATGATGACGGGATAACCGATCTCGCGCATGATGACAAGCCCGCGCATATCCACGACAAGATTGTGGTAGCCGAAACTGCTGCCACGTTCACAGAGCGCAATGTTGTGATTTCCTGTGGATGCGACCTTCTCGGCCGCATGGCGCATGTCTTCCGGAGCGAGAAACTGGCCTTTCTTGATATTCACCGCGCGCCCCGAGGCCCCCGCAGCGATCAGCAGGTCGGTCTGGCGGCAGAGGAATGCGGGGATCTGCAGCATGTCAACCACATCCTGCACCGCGGAGACATCCTCTTCGGTGTGCACATCTGTGACCAGTGGCATGCCGAATTCCGATCGCACATCGGAGAGAATGCGCAGGGCTTCGTCCCGGCCGATCCCGGTGAAGCCGTCGAGGCTTGTGCGATTCGCTTTCTTGAAGGAGGATTTGAACACGACGGGGACCTGCAGACGCTGCGCGGTTTCGGCGATGTGCAGGGCGATAGCGAATGTGATGTCGCGGCTCTCGACTACGCAGGGACCGGCGAGCAGTACGAGTGGAGCCCCTCCGCCAATGGTTACAGATCCGGCCTGAATGCTGCGCGTCATTGCCCGCCTCCTTCGATGCCCGCTTCAAGTCGTGCGGTGCGGTCGGCGATTTTCAGTTTTTCGATGATGTCCGCGAGTTGCCCGTCCATCACATCGCTCAGATTGTACACCGTCAATCCAATGCGATGATCGGTGAGCCGATTCTGTGGGAAGTTGTAGGTGCGGATCTTGTCGGAGCGGTCACCGCTGCCGACCATCGATTTCCGAACGGCGGAGATCTCGGCGGTCTGCGCGGCCAGCTGCCGTTCGTAGAGACGGGCACGAAGCACTTTCATCGCCTTCTGCCGGTTCTTGAGCTGTGACCGCTCTTCCTGGCAGGACACCACGATACCTGTGGGTATATGCGTGAGGCGCACCGCGGTCTCGACCTTGTTGACATTCTGTCCGCCCTTGCCCCCGGAGCGAAAGATGTCGGTCTTCACATCGTTGTCGTTGATCTCGACGTCCACGTCCTCGACCTCCGGCAGCACGGCCACCGACGCGGCGGAGGTATGGATGCGACCGCTCGCTTCCGTGGCGGGAACGCGCTGAACGCGATGCACGCCGCTCTCGTATTTCATCGTCCCGTACACGTCATCGCCCACGAACGAAACGGTAATTTCCTTGATCCCCCCTGCGGATGCCTCGCTGAGGGAAATCAGCTCCTGCCGCCAGCCGCGTGTTTCCGCGTAGCGCGAGTACATCCGGTAGAGATCCCCCGCGAACAATGCCGCCTCCTCACCGCCCGTACCGGCGCGGATTTCCACGATGACGTCGCGGCTGTCGTCCGGATCCTTCGGGATGAGAAGGAATTTCAGTTCCTGTTCCGATTGTGCGAGCTGCGCTTCGAGATCTTCCAGCTCCTCGTCGGCAAGCGCACGGATATCCGCGTCACTTTCGTTCCGGATGATGTCCCGGTGACCGTCAACATCGCTTTGTAAACGCTTGTAGCGGAGAAATTCCGCCACAATGGGCTCGAGTTGACTGCGTTCCCGGGCCAGCGAGCGAAACAGGTTCTGATCCGCCCCCACCTCGGGCCTGCTCAGCTGCAGGCCGATTTCCTCAAATCGCTTGACTGTATTTTCGAGTTTGTCGAACATCTCTCGCAAAGATCTCCTAAACAGTAATATACGGAACACCGCACTTTTCCTCCGACCCATTTCGGCAGGGACAATGCGAAACACTCTGCGGAACAGATTGCCTGATCAGACTGTTTACAGAGTTGGACCCTTTGCGAAGGGTAACTTTTTCTACCCTTTCCGTGTCATAGAAGAAAGCACCGTGTCATAGAAGAAAGCTGTGATCCGGTCGATCGACACAAACCATACCACAGTTTGCTCCTCACAATCTGAATCCGTAGATTGAACGACGATGCCGTATAATGGAGATGCCATGAAGAGAGTTTTACCGTATATCCCTTTTCTCGTAATCGCATTGCTGCTCTGGCCGTCGGCACAGACGGCGGCGCAAAGCTTTTCCGTCGCCGCGACTTCCGCTCAGAACAGCGGCGAGGTTAATGGTTATATCCCGGTGGATATTGAAGTGACAAATCTGACCGGAAATGCGCTCAACCTGCGCGTGGCGATTACCGAGAAGAACCAACTTCCCGGAGACTGGCAGACGCAGATCTGCTTCTTTCACGACTGTTATGCACCAGGGAACGACGAGATCGACGGTGAACTGGGTGCAAACGAGTCGGAGGTGCTCGACATCACCTTCATCACCGGTCCGACTGCCGGATCCGCTTGCATCGAGGTGACCATCACCAATCTCGACAACACCAGTGAAAAGCAGGTCCTGACATTCTGCGCGACCGCGGGAATGACATCACGATCGACGCTTCCGAATGCAAATGTGCTGTCACTCTCGCAGAACTATCCGAATCCGTTTTCGGCCAGCAAGTCCGCCGCGACCAGGATTTCCTATTACCTCCCCTCCGCGCAGCACGTGGCGCTCAGAGTGTACAACCTGCTGGGCAGGGAAGTGCGCACGATTGTCAACGACGCGCGGACAGCCGGGAAATCCACCGCAACCTGGGACGGCCGGGACAACGACGGGCGACCGGTACCCCCGGGGATCTACCTGTACAAGCTGACAACGAATTCCCAGACGATTTCGCGGCGGATGATATACACGCGGTAAGTTTCCGCAAACAGTGCATGCGAAGGCAGTCTGAAATGACTGCCTTCTTTTTTTCCAAAAGGCTATTTTCTAACTTATCGCACGAGCCGCTCCTTCACCAGCACCGTATTCCCATGCGTCGATTCCTTCTGTTTCTGCTCCTTGTTGGCTTCACCGGCTGCGCACCGCAATTGCAGTTTGTTTCACCGCCGACCACAGACCTCGCCGAGCAGTCCACTCCAATGACTCAGGGATCCCATGTTCCCGGCCTTCACGTCACCACTGACGACAACGGCTCACTGCTTTTCCACCGGAACCACTGGCAACTTACGATGACCGGGATCCGTGGAACAGCGGACGTCTTTCCCGCCGACGGCTCCTCCTACACCACCGACACGACGCTTTCATACATGGATGCCGCGTCCGCCTCCCCGACAGGCCGTTCGACCACCATGGGACAGTTCATGCTGACGCTGCTGGGTGTCATTCTCGTCATCGGCCTCGCCGCCGTCATCCTTTACGCCGCGTTCCTCGCAACCGACCGCTGACGGAGGCAACATGCGCCTTCGAATCGTGATCTTCCTTCTCGCTGCCGTGTGCCTTCTGCTGCAGACAGCCGGCTGTGGAACGCGCAGTATCGTCGTCCCGGTCACGCATCCCGCTTCCATCGATGTTCATGCCTGCGGACGGGTGGCGGTGACACGGGTTCAGGTCGAGGACGGGCGTGACCCGCTCTCACCGCTGATTCGGAATGAAGCACATGCCGCACTGCTTCCCATGTTGCAGGATGGTGCCGTTGCCGAATTCGTCTCCGTCACGGACGGACCTGAGCCGATCGTCACACCGCGCGGAACGCTGTCGCTCACCGCGGTCGCCGATGCGGCTGCAGCAGTCGATGCCGCTTGCGTGCTGTACTGCGCGGTGCTGGAAAGCCGCTACCAGGAGGATGTCCTGCAGGCGGAAATCCGCAGCAGCCGCAATCCCGGTGCGGAAAAGAGGGTGCGGAAGGGGAAAGCCTCCGCTGCGTTCCGCATCCTCGTCATCGACGCGCGGTATGGAGAAGTGACTTTCGCCGACACGCTGCGCCTGGATGTCTCGCACGAGTCGCATGCGGTGGACGAGGATCCCCCCCAGCTGGATCGCGCAGTCTTCGCGCACGATCTTGCCCGCCGTTTCGCCTCCCTCGTTGCTGAAGCCGTACGTCCCTCGGAGGACCACCAGGTGGTGACCTTTCTCGTAGACGACGCATGGCCAGCGCTCGAGCAGGCCGTTCTGCTGGCCGAGCAGGGACGCTGGCAACAGGCGGCGAGCATCATACGCGGATTGCTGGACGAGAACGATGTCACCGAGAATCGCGATATTCTGTGGTACGATCTCGGACTCACCTTGCAGTATCAGCAGGATTTCCGCGCTGCGAAGCAGGCCTTCGACCGCGCGCTGGAGCTGCACGACCGCAGCCGATATCATCACGCCATTGACGCACTGCTGCGCATGGAGGATGAATATCTCGAGCGTCTGCGCCAGCAGTACTGAGATGCAACAATCCCGCTCCTCCGTCGAATACCACTGCATGATCGAGCCGAAGCAGAAATGACAGGACTCCCCTTCTATACCGCCCGTCCGCAGCTTGCACGCATGCTGTACATCGCTGCCCTGCTGGCTGTGATCTTGCTGAGTTCGGTGTGGAATTTTCGCTTCGCCTCCGTGACAACGGATGAAAACCTGTACGACAATGTCGACGGGAAGGTCGTTATCGTCGACATCACGGAAGGCGGCGTTTCCGATCGTGCCGGATTGAACGTCGGCGATGAGATCGTCGCCATCAACGGCAATCCGGTGCACGACAAGATGGAGGCGAACGAATACCTGGTGGAGGGATCGGGAGGAGAAACTCTGGAATACACCATCCTTCGGGACGGGGAGGAGATGACTCTGCGTGTGGTCACCGCGACCTTCGGCTTCCCCCTGTTTTACATCGCATTGTCCCTCACAGGACTGGTTTTTCTCCTTACCGGATCGTATGTCTTCCTCCGGCGACCGCAGTATCCCGTTGCGCGCCTGTACGGCTGGGCGCATCTGCTGGCCGCGTGGATCCTTTTCATCAGCAAGGATGTCTCCTTCCTCCACTACCCGGATGCATTGACTGCCACGGTGACGATGGTCTGGCCCGTCATGTGGGGACTGATGCTTTCCGCGTTCATGCATCTGTTCCTCTTCTTCCCGGTGCCGCGTTTCGTGAAGCCGCTTCCGCAGGGACATATTATCCTCATCTGGGTGCTGCCGCTCGGCGTCCTGTTTCTCCTGCGGCTGCTCACACGGCTGAGCCCCTCCATCCCCGTTTCTGGGATTCTCCTGTACATCGTCGTCTTTATCACCATCGCCGTCATACAGATCGTCATCACCCGGAACATGAAAAATGCCCAGAGCGTGGCCTGGCAAAAGCGGAGCCGCCTGCCGATGATCGCAATCATCCTGGGGATCGTCTACATCGGCGGGATCAGCATCGTGCAGCGTTTCGCCATCTGGCAGATCGTGTTCTTCACGGGTGTTGCAATTCCCGGACTGCTCTTCCTCACGGTTATCCGTCAGCGACTGTTCGATCTGTACATCGTCGTGCGGCGCGGCTCCCTGTATACCATCCTCAGCACAGCTCTCGCAGTCGGTGTCGTTCTCACGTTTATTCTCCTGATGTATCTTCTCCCGTCCCGATCGTTTGATCTGCCGGTTGTGAACATCACATCCGAACGGGTGGAGATCATCCAGCTCCGCGCTCTCGATGCCGAGCGGCAGGCGGAATTCGGGAGGCGTCTGTATTTTCTCATCGGCGCCGGCCTCATCGTCGCGCTCTGGTGGCTGTATCGGCGGGTCCGCATTCTCCTGGACCAGCGCTTCTACCGCGGAACCTATGACTACAAGAAAGCACTGAAAACATTCAGCGAACTCTCCAAGACGCACTCCGACCGCCTGGCACTCGCCGAGAATGTCATCCGGGATGTCGTTTCACTCATGCATCTGAAGAGCGCGGTTTTTCTCGGCCGGAGCAACGGAAGCTTCATTCCGCTGGCAGACAATCGCGTGCGCGCGGGCAGCGAAACGCTGACACTGACAGCATCGGACATCGCCGCCCTGGCACCGGCACTGGAAAAAGGCAGCTCGTTTGCGGCCGATAACCTCCCGCTGCGTGAACGCTTCAAGGAGCAGGGAGTGGAATTCCTCACTGCAGTCCGCACCGATGGTGCGATCGAGGCGCTGCTGTTGCTCGGGGAAAAACAGTCCGAAACCAATTACACGCGGGAGGATATCGAGCTGCTCGACAATCTCTCCATCAACATCGCGGATGCCCTCACGTCCATGCGCTTCTATGAGAGCGCCCGGGAAAAAGAGCGGATGCGCAAGGAACTGGAAATTGCGCGCCGTATTCAGCTCGCATCACTCCCTTCGGAAATTCCCGATCTTCCCGGTATCGACATCGCCGCGCATTCGCTGCCGGCCCAGGAAGTCGGCGGTGACTTCTACGAATTCCTGCCCCGGCATGATGCCACCACCTTCGTGCTGGGCGACGTCTCCGGAAAGGGAACATCCGCGGCGATGTATCTCGCACGCATTCAGGGCATCATCAGGACCATCGAATCCTACCAGCCATCCCTCTGGGAGATGTTTGTGCGCTTGAACACACTGATATTCGACCATGTCGAAAAACAGAGCTACGTGACCATGGCGGCGCTGCGGGTCGAACTGCTCCGGAACGAAGTCAGCTATCTCCGGGCGGGACATCTCCCGCTGATCCATTACAATGCTCTCAGCCGGGAGATCAGTCTTCATCAGCCGAAGGGACTGGGTATCGGTCTTGACCGCCACCTCTTCGCCGAATCCCTCGAGGAGCAAAAGATCTTTGTGCGCGCGGGGGATGTGTTCGTGCTGGTATCCGATGGTTTCACCGAGGCGGTGAATGAAGACGGTGTGGAGTTCGATATGGACAGAGTGACCGACTGTCTGCTACAGCATGCCGGAGGAAACGCACAGGATATCCTCGAGGCACTGTATTCCGGTATGGCTGCGTTTACCGGCACCGCCGAACGCCGTGACGATGCCACCGCCGTCGTGATCAAATTCTCCCTGCCGCATTCTTCCCACTCGTCACCCTGAGACGCCTTCTTCCGTCAGCCTCAGTCACCCTCTTCCGTCACAATTCTTTCACCAGTGGCGTAGCAGCATGACGCGCGTTCGTCATCGCGACAGACCCGAATTCCAGATGTATCTCAAGCGTGCGTCGTACCAGGTATTCTCCACGGTCTCGAACATCGATATTCTCGGGATGTCCCAGCTCCCCGTCATCTTGCGGAGGAAATCCTCGAGCTGATTGCGCCGCGCGCGTGCCTCCGACATCGTGCGGCCGTACACCTCGACCTCGATTTCGAAAATCTGCTGTCGCGGTGCGCTGCGTATCAGGTGCAACATCTGTATGAATGCTTTTGAGTTCTCATCCACTGCATTGTCCCGGACGAACAATTCCAGGAATGCCCAGGACATGCGTTGAACGGTGTTGTAGGTTGTACCGTCCAGTGGTGAGGGATCTAACCCGTCGGGGATACCGTCGCCGTCGGTGTCTGGCTTCCGCGGGTCGGTCATCAAACCGTAGATTTCCGCGTAGTCCGTCGCTCCGTCATTATCCGTGTCCGGTTTCATTGGATCCGTCCCGAACAGGATTTCGGCACCATCGAACAGTCCATCCCCGTCGAAATCCTCGTCTCCCGCGCGCAAGCCCGAATACAACTCCTCATTATCCGGTAAACCGTCGTTATCGGTATCGGAGATCAGCGGACTTGATCGCGTTTCGAGCCCGTCCGGGATTCCGTCACCATCGGTGTCCCGCTCCAACGGATCGGTACCGCGGGCGAGTTCGACGCTGTCGTTGAGCCCATCCCCGTCGGTATCCGCCCGCACGGGATTCGTTCCCAGAATCGTCTCATCGAGATCAGCAAGTCCGTCGTCGTCGCTGTCTTTCTTGAGTGGATTGCTGCCCCAGCGATGTACTTCCTCGCCGTCACGCAGCCCGTCACCGTCGGTGTCGGCGAACAGCGGTGCCGTACCCAGGCGCAATTCGTCCCCGTCGCGCAATCCGTCGCCGTCGGTATCGTCACGAAGGGGATCGGTATGATAGAAATCGCGTTCCTCACGGTCGAGCAAACCGTCGTAGTCGCGGTCTCGATCCGGTTCCGGAAAGGCGTACGTGAAGCCGATACCGGTGGTGAGATAGGCATCCGCCCAGTCACCAGCGGAAAGACCATCAAGATAATCGGTGAATGTGGGATGCAGGGTCGCATGAAAGGTCAGCGAGAAATGATCGGTCAGCAGATAGTCGAAGAGCACTGTCAGCGGGATGCCGGCCGTCCATTTGCCGTACTGCTCCTGCGGCTTCGGCAGCGCGTTGCCGTTGCGGTTCATCGGGGAAAAGTACGTCAGCTCCATTCCGGCACCGAGGAACAGTTCGGCCTCCGTTCCGATGCGTGCGCGCCACAGCGCCTCGGCGTACAGCGGCATCGCAAAGCAGCGGTTGATATCCTCGAGACGCACGGTGGTCGTGTCGTAAAAGCGGAGCATGTTCCCGTCGGTTTTCCATTGCAGATCGTAGAAGCCGATACCGCCGCGAACGTACAGCGCTCCGCGTTTTCGACCGAGATCCTTGATGTGATGCCGGAGGGATAATCCGCCGCCGTTCGAGAACCGCGTGTCCGAGAAATCATCCAGCAGTTTTGTCGCCGCGCCCTCGAGGGTGAGAATCCATTCACGTGGTGTGACCGGCGGCGCTTCCTTCACCTGGGCGGTGAGGCGGGAAGGAACAAGCAGCACGCTCGTGAAGAGACACACTGTCACTGTGGTGACCAACATCGATGAATAATGCATGGGAAGCGAAGTACGGGTGGAAAAGGTCATGAATCCGGGGTCTCCTTTGTCCGAGGGGCATCCGATTGCGCATGAAGCGTTTCCCATCGCCGAGCGCGGGCGTCTTTCCAGGCACTGATTTCCTCTTCCTGGAGACGAAGGGTCTCCGGAGAATGACGACGTGTCAGCAGGGTGATATGTTCCGCCGATGTGCCGCAGCAGCCGCCGACGATGCGTGCGCCGTCGGAGACCCAATCCCCGGACCGCGCGGCGTATTCTTCCGGCGTAACGTCGTGCCGCGTCTGTGTCGCTTCCCCCTTCTCCGGGGTTCCCGTGTTGGCATAACAGCCGGTCACACCGTCATACACCGCGCGCAGCCGCCGATGCACTTCCCCGATATGGAGAGCGGAGACACAGTTGATCATGATCGCCGCGGGTTTGTGCGAACGGAGCGCGTCCACCGCTTCCACGAGCGATTCACCGGAGAGCAGTGCACCGTCGTGTGTGCAGACGAAACTCACGGCGAACTCCTTCCCTGTCGCGGCGCAGGCCGCCGCCGCCGCCACAGCTTCGCGCATGGTCATCATCGTCTCCACGAGAAGCATGTCCGCGCCGAACATGGCGAGCAGCTCCGCCTGACGACCGTGTTCGTCGATCAGCTCGGCGTCGGAGGGAACGAGTTCGGGACTGTAGCATTCCTCCACCGGAGCGAGGCCGCCGGCGACGAGCACCGGTCGCGCGGGATGGTAACGTTCCCGCGCCTCGAATGCCAGCTCGACCGCGCGGAGATTCAGCTCCTCCCAGCGATTCTCGAATCCCTTGCGCCGCAGTGTGCGGATGTTCGTGCGAAATGTATTCGTCGTGAGGATGTCCGCTCCGGCATGCAGGTACGCGTAATGCAGGTTGCGCACGACATGCGGCGCACGGATCAGCGCATTCGCGGACCACAGCGGCAAACCGATGTCCACTCCCTCGCGATGCAACTCCGTTCCCATCGCGCCGTCGAGGATGACGACAGATTTTCGGACGAGCAGTTCGGTCAATGTCATGATGATGCTATTACAATCACGCTGATGCGATGGTTGGGAAGCAGGATATTCAACCCTTTCGGTCGCGTTCCACAGCGACGGTCTCCGGTGCGGCACTCACTGCGCCGGAACGGAAAGCGCGCATGTCGACATCCATAAAACCCAGCTTCTCGAGAAGCGGGCGGCAGCGGTCGAGGTCGATCTCGACGATACGATCCTTGTCGATCTCGATCATCGCTGCATCTCCGGGCATATGGCGCACGCGGAAGTTGGTCTCCACCGAGATGTTGAACAGCATGCGCACGGCATCCTCTGCGTGCTCGATGCGCGCGAGATGTTCCGGTGTCGCGGGGATGCCGGTGTGCAGACGCGAACGCAGACAGGGAGTCGCCGCCGCATTCCAGTTGGGGAGTCCGGCATACCGCGAGAGTTCACGGACTTGCGCCTTGCTGTACGCCTCAAGCGGACTGCACACCTCGAATTCACGTGCCGCGCGCAACCCGACACGCGTCGGATCGAGAAGATCCTCCGCATTACTGCCATTGAACAGACGCACGGCACCGTTTCGCGTTTCCGCCTCGGCGGCAACGGTGCGCATTGCCGCATAGATATGCGATTTGCACACGTAGCAGCTCATGCCTTCGTTGGCGATGTAATCCGGATCCCGGTATTCTTCGGTCTGTATTTCTCGCAAAAAAATGCCGATGCGCGCCGCTATGTCACGGGCTTGTTGCTGCATGGACCGCTGCACGGACGGTGAAAGCGCGATTACCGCTTCGCTGTTCAGTGGAAACGCGTCGTGCACCGCCTTTGCGACCAGGCTGCTGTCCACGCCGCCCGAGAACGCGATGAGATTGATTCCTTCCGTGCTTCCCATCCGCCTGACCACGTTGATCAGTTCACGATATCGTGGAGCGAGTTCATTCATGGTGACCGCGCTCGATAAGGGAATTGATGCGATGCGCCGCTGCCGCTGCGCCGATACCGTTGTCGATATTGACGGTGAGCACTCCGGGCGCACAGCTGCCGAGCATGGAGAGCAATGCGTTGACCCCGCCTTCATTGACACCGTAGCCGATGGACGTCGGGACACCGATCACCGGAATGGGAAGCAGGCCTGCGAGGACCGACGGCAGCGCCGCTTCCATCCCCGCGACGCAGATGCAGACATGACTCCGTGCGATGTCGGGAATGACTTGCAGCAGGCGCTCGATACCCGCGACACCGACATCCGCGAAGCGCTCGACCGTGCTTCCCGCGTACACACAGGCCAGCTCGGCCTCCTCGGCGACGGCGAGGTCGGAGGTCCCGGCGGTGACGATAGCGATGCGTCCCACCCCGCTTTCCGGCGGCTGCGCGGCAAACACCGCCGTCGACGAACGGATGTAATACCGCGCTGTGATTTCCTCGCTGCAAAGACGATGATACACGTCCTCTGCAAGACGGGAAACGAGGATATTGCTCCTCCCGTGCTCGATAAGTGCGGTGATAATGTCACGCAGTTCTGCCTCTGCCTTCCCTGGTGCGTAGACGATTTCGGGGAAACCGGTCCGTACACTGCGATCGAGGTCGAGCCGTGCAAAATCTCCCACCGAAAGCTGCGGCGCCCGCAGGGACGTAAGCTCCTCGCCGCACTGTTCGGCGGTCAGTTCACCCTCGGTGAGGCGTCGCAGGAGAAGCTGTATGGTTGCTGAAGCGTCCATTACGGAAATATAACCGAACGGCGGGACATGCGACAATGGAAAAGCGAATTGCCCTCAGCGGGATTTTGTCCCCGCAGAAAATTCCGGCATTTTTGTAGCGGGAATAACATCGTTGAGCACCATGAAGAACTGGCACATCGAATCCGTCGCTGATATTTTCGCGTATTTTTCCTCGAATCCCGACACCGGCCTTTCCGCCGACGGTGTGGAACAGTCGCGGAATGCGCACGGAGAAAACGAACTCCCGAAGGAGAAGCGCACACCGTGGTGGAAAGTCCTCACCGAACAGATCAACAACCCTATTATTTACATCCTGCTTGTCGCCGCGGTGTTGACGGCCATCCTCGCCGATCCGGTGGATTCCATTGTGATCTTCGTGGTGGTGATCGTCAACACGCTCATTGGCTATTACCAGGAAAGCAAGGCCGAAGCCGCCCTGCAGGCGCTCAAGGATCTGACCTCGCCGTCCGCGCGTGTTCTGCGTCACGGCACGCAGGTCACGCTCCCATCGACCGAGCTGGTTTGCGGCGACGTGGTATATGTGGAATCCGGCACCAAAGTGCCCGCCGACATCCGGCTGATCGCAACCTCCGAACTGATCGTCGATGAATCCATGCTTACCGGCGAAAGTCTTCCGGTCAGTAAGAAGGCGAATGTGGAGATCGAGGAAGACGCCGCACTGGGTGATCGGCTGAACATGATGTACTCCGGTACGGTCGTGCAGCGGGGACGTGGCACAGGTATTGTCGTCGCCGTCGGCGCGCAGACGGAACTCGGCCAGATCACGCGCAACATCGTCGAGGCCGGAGAGACTATTTCTCCCCTGCAGCAGCGCCTGGAAAAATTCGGCAAAAAGCTCAGCATCGCCATCGGCATCGCAATCGGTGTCATCTTTCTCGCGGGATGGCTGCAGGGGAACTCCCTGCTCGTGATGTTTCTCACCGCCGTCGGTCTCGCGGTTTCCGCCATCCCGGAAGGACTACCGGTTTCCGTCACGGTGGCACTCTCGATCGGTGTATATGCGATGGCGAAGAAAAACGCCATCATCCGCAAGCTCGCGGCTGTGGAAACCCTTGGCAGTACCACGGTCATCTGTACGGATAAAACCGGGACGCTCACCGAAAACGCCATGACGGTCACGCGGATCGTGGCAGCGAATAAGACGTACGAGGTGACCGGACTCGGCTATGCACCGGAGGGCCACATCAGTCTTGACGAAGAGCCGATCTCACAGCCTTCGCACGACAGCGCGCTTGGACGGACACTGCTCATCGGCGCCCTGTGCACGGAATCGCGACTCGAGATGAAGGGTGGAAGTGTCAAGCTCGTCGGAGATCCCACGGAAGGGGCGTTGCTCGCCGCTGCCGGAAAGGCGGGATGGGATCTGCAGGAACTTCGGGATGCCTATCCCATCGTCAACATCCGTCCCTTCGAATCCGAACTGCAGTACATGGCCGTGACGGTGCGGAAGGA
>JAFGKR010000371.1 GCA_016928515.1 Bacteroidota bacterium
ACCTGTTTCGTCCCTTCGGGACTCTTCTGAAGAGCGCCTCCGCTGTGTCCCCGGCTCACGCCGGGGAGTATCGCCTGTGTCGTCCCTTCGGGACTCTGTTGAAGAGAGCGTTCGCCGTATCCCCGGCTCACGCCGGGGATTATCGTCTCTGTCGTCCCTTCGGGACTGTTCTCCATCCGTCGTCACATGCACCTCAGACGTCAGGAATGAATTTCACTCGCTACGCGCGTTCCGACGCGATGCGGAGGAACGCCCAAAAAAATCATCCGTAATATCCGTGTTCACACCAGGAATAACCGCCCGGCATACTGCTTCAGCAGCCGCTTCTCCACACCGGGCGGCAGCACGCAGCGAATACGAATATAGTCCTCTTCATATTCCTCCTCGATGATGCGTCCGAGGCGGTGGAATTCCGCGCGGAGCGCGAAGTCCGGCGGACGCAGCTCGAATTCCTTTTCCCGATGCCGCTCCTCCGCCATCATGAGCACGGCCGTGCGCAGCTCGCCGATGTTCATTCCCCGCGCCGCGGAGATGAACACCGAGTAGGCGTACTCCTCCCGCAGTCCCGCCATGGTACCGGAGTTCTCCAGCCGGTCGATCTTGTTGAACACCATGATGGTGGGCTTCTCATGCGCACCCAGCTCCTTGAGCGTGTCGCGTACCACGTCGATCTGCTCCTTGAAATGCGGATGCGCGATATCCACCACGTGCAGGATGATATCCGCTTCCACCACCTCGTCGAGCGTGCTCTTGAAGGAGGCGATCAGGCGCGTCGGCAGCTTGCGGATGAAACCGACGGTGTCGGAAAACAGGATGTCATGTCCCTCGATGTCCACCGCGCGCACGGTGGAGTCGAGCGTGGCGAAGAGCATGTCCTCCACCAGCACATCCGCGCCGGTGAGCATGTTGAGGAGTGTAGATTTCCCAACGTTCGTGTAGCCCACGAGGGAGACGCGCGTGATGTCCTTGCGTCCCTTGCGCTGCGTTTCGCGCTGCCGGTCGATGCGCTCGAGCTTCGACTTGAGATGCGCGATGCGGTCGCGCACGATGCGGCGGTCGGTTTCGATCTGCGTTTCGCCCGGACCCTTCGTGCCGATGCCGCCGTACTGCTTCGAGAGGTGCGTCCACATCCGCGTAAGGCGCGGGAGGATGTACTCGAGCTGCGCCAGCTCCACCTGCGTTTTCGCCGCGTTGCTGCGCGCGTGCATCGCGAAGATATCGAGGATGAGCGACGTGCGGTCGATCACCTTGCGGTTCAGCGCGCGCTCGAGGTTGCGCTGCTGCACGGGCGTCAGGTCGTCGTCGAAAATCACCGTCTGCACGTTGAGATCCTCGCAGCGCTCGGCGAGATATTCCGCCTTGCCCTTGCCGATGAACGTCGTCACCTTGATGGCCGAGCGGTTCTGGAATACCTTCTCCACCACCACCGCTCCGGCGGTCTCGGCCAGCAGTTCCAGCTCGTCGAGATGCTCGTCGGTCTCGTAGCGCATCTGCGACGGCGGACGCGACACGCCCACCAGAATCACCCGCTCCGCCTCCCGCTCGGTCACGAACATACGTTCGGAGGGCTTTACGTATTTTTTTTCCTCTTCCTCCTCGATGTCTATCGGGTCTTCGTGGTAGGGAGGCACTGGGAGGTCGTTTGTTTCTTCGGGCATTACATCGTTAAAAGGTTAAAGGGGAAAAGGGTTAAAAGGTGAAAAGGGGAATGAGGGGAATGAGGGAAATAAAGGAAATGAGGCGAAACAGTCTTCTCGAAAAAGCCTTCGCTTCCTTCGGGTCTTCGTTGTTCATATTCCTCTCTGTGTCTTCGAGTCTTGGTGCCTTTGTGATCCCAAGATATTCTCATTCAATCTCAATTTTCGACTGCTTGACATCACGTGCGACGAGCATTTCGAGCAGGGCGCAGAGCAGGGCGAGGAGGAGCATGTACTTCCACAGCTCCACGCCGAAGCGAACTTCGGCCACGGCCTGCCGCACGTTGACATCCGTACCGAGTTCAGTGATGTTCGTGATGCCGAGACGGGAGAAGAACTGCTCGCGCAGTTCCGCGTCCGCACGCGCGAGATCGGATTCCACGGGATCGGTGTTCACCGCGATGCTGCGCAGCACCTGATCGCCGCTCGCGAGCGTGTACACCCCGGGAACGGACGGTGATTCCACCGGGAACACCAGTCCCGACGGCAGCGTCTTGGGCACGATGCGCTGCACGGCGCCTTCGGGACCGCGCAGCTCGAACAGTCCTTCACCCGGAACGGTCTTCGGGACGGTAATTTCCGCGGTGGCGCCGACGGTCATGGCGAGCGCGTTGTCGTCGCGCGCGGCGAGATAGAACAGGCCGCGGTTCATCAGCGGCACGAACACGCCCTTAAAGGGGAAGTCCGACCAGGCGAGATCCGGCGACACGGCGAAAACCAGCGCGCGTCCTTCGCCCACGCGCGCGTCGAGCAGAAAGCCGTCGCCCGCGCGCGTGGAGATCACCTGCCGCGCGCGTTCGTCGCCGCGCAGGCGGACGCTGTAATAGAGGCGCGGGGACTCGATTTCCGGTTTCTCCTGCATTCCGCTTTCCATGAACACGTTCGCGAACAGCGGATGGTCGAAATCCACCTCGCCGAAGCTGACGAAGGAGGATCCGCCGGTCGGCGAACCGGTGGTGCCGGCAGGAGCGGGGATGCCGAGCTGCGGGAGCAGCGTGTTCGACCAGGCGGCGACGTCGCCGTCGGCGTCGGGAAAGAGCAGAACGCGTCCGCCGTCGCGCACCCACGAGGCCAGGCGCTGGATGAAGGCGTCGGAGAGTCCTTTCGCCCCGAAGAGCACGGCGACCTGGTAGCGAGAGAGATTGGCCGAGAGCAGCGCGCCGCGGTCGAGCGCATCGATGCGGAAACTCTGCGGAGTTTCGGGATCGTCGGCGGCGGGATTCAGCGCGAGGGAGATGAGCCGCGCATCCCGGCCGCCCGCGGGACCCAGCAGCACGTCCAGCTGTTCGGGGATGAAGAAGCCGAAGTATCGGCGGTTGTCCTCGGGCAGGCGGTCGTCTTCCAGCTCCACGAATCCGTCGATCCATCCCGTCTGTTTGGGGATGACGGTGAAATCCACCTGTTCAAAGCCGCCGGCCTCGACGTCGACGGTCTGTTGGGCGACGCGTTCGCCGCCGAGAAACACCGAGACGATGGATCCGCGCATCGGCGTTTCGGAGAGATTGCGCAGGGCGGCGCGCACCTCCACCGGCTTGCCGCGCTCGTAGATGGCGTTCTGTGGCGCGGCTTCCACGACGGCGGTATTACCCGCGTCGCCATCGCCGACGGGAAGCACGAACACGCGGACACCCGCGTCAAACAGCGGCTGCTGCGTGCCGTCGTCGAGCACGTACTGCGAGCGCTGCCGGTCGGTGAGGATATAGACTTCCTTGTTGAAATTGTCGCTCTGCGCGAGCAGGGCGCCGGCCGCGGTGAGCGCCTGCCGGTAATCGCCGTGCGCGAAGGAGGGCTCCACGTCCTCGATCTCGCCGCGCAGCGCGTTGAGCGCGGCGGTGAAGTCATGTCCCTTTTCCGCCTCGGTGGTGAGGACCAGCGCGGCCTCGTCGCCCGCTTCCATGAGGTCGACAAGCTCAGCGGCCTTCTGCCGAGCCTGTTTGAGCAGCTGTCCGTGTTCGTCCGACACCAGCATGCTGAAGGAGTTGTCCAGCACGATCACCACGGAGGTTTTCGCCGTGGTGCCGGGCAGGAAGCCGAGTCCCGAGCGCAGTGCGGGACGCGTGAACGCCAGCACCACGAACACGATGATCAGCGTGCGCAGTGCGAGCAGCAGCCACTGTTTCAGCTTGAGCTTCCGGATGCGGCTTTTCTGAAGTTCTTTCAGGAAGCTGAGCGTGCTGAACTCGATAACCCGCGTTTTCCGCAGGTTCAGCAGATGGAGGATGATGGGAATCGCCGCGGCGGCCAGCGCGATCAGGTACAGCGGATTGAGAAAGTGCATACGGTCCGTTGTTGCGTGACGTAAACCCACAATTTATTGGGGCATACCGTCGGAAACAAGGTAGATGCATGGTAGGGCGGATTTGTGAATACATCCGTGTGGAACAAATGGGTGGTAGGGCGGATTCGTGAATCCGCCCTACAACCACCACCTGGAATTTGTGTGGAAATCTCGTTAACCTGTATCGTTGCATCACAACGGAGCCGCCGGAGATGAAATCCGTTCGATATCTTGTCATCCTGTTCATTTTGCCATCTTGCCATCTCCTCGCCCAGACGGACTTCACATCCCTCCATCCCCAACCCCGGCAGGCGTATTCGCGTTTCACGAGCGCGGTGTTCGAACCCTCGCCCGGACACCCGATCTACCTGATGCCCGATACTCCCATGCACTGGGCGGCGGCGGAGTTCAACGCCTTCCTGCGCGGGAAGGGAAAGGATACGCTGGAGGTGCGTATCTACACGCCGGCGGATTCGTCGCAGGGCGGCATCTTCTTCGGCGTGTGCTCGAAGGAAATCAATGCAATGCTCGCGGCGATGGAAGACCAGGAGCTGCAGGTGACGCCCGCGTATCCGGGTCCGGAAGGCTACGCGATCGACGTGCTCACCTGGCGCATGCTGGTGAACGCCTCCGACGAGGCGGGACTGGCATATGCGCTGCACACGCTGCGGCAGATGCTGTATCCCCGCGAGGGATGGTGGGGACTGGAGGGCTGCCGCATCGTGGACGCACCGGAGCTGCCGATCCGCTGGTTCTACTATCCCACCAACGTGCTCGTGGGGGACAACGTCACCGCGGCGAAGGCGCTGTGGACCGAGGCGCTGCGGCACCGGCTCAACGGCGTGCACCTGGTGGATTCGAAGTTTTCGCGTCCGACCACGCTGCCGCAGCGCTATCTCGACTCGCTGGCGTCCCTGCGCGACTGGGCGCGTGACCGCCGTCTGGAGGTCATTCCCGGCGTCATGCCCTTCGGTTATTCCAACAGCCTGCTCTTTCACGATCCGAATCTCGCTTCCGGACTACCGGTGCAGCAGCAGAAATTTGTCATCGACGCCGACACCGCGCGGCTCGTGCCGCGCATCGACGCCGGGCTTCCCAACGGCGGATTCGAGCAGCATACGGGAGACAATTTCCCCGGCTTCCGTTTCATCGATCAGCCGGGGAAAATCAGCTTCGTGGATACACTGGTGAAGCACTCCGGCGCGGCGAGCGTGCGCATGGAGAATTTCGCGCAACATTCGCCGGAGCACGGACACGGCCGCGTCTCGTACTGGACGCGCGTGACGCCGTTCACGCAGTACCATGTGAGCGCCTGGGTGAAAACCGAAGACCTGCAGCCGGCCTCCGCGATCAATCTCTCGGTGCTGAGCAACGCGGGTTACAATCTCGCCTACAACCGTTTCGAAATTCCCTCGACCACGGACTGGATGAAGATCGACTTCACGATCAATACGCTGGAGGCGGATACGGTCGGACTGTACTGGGGCGTGTGGGGCGCGACATCCGGCCGCATCTGGTGGGACGACCTCGCCTTCGAGGAATGCGCGTTCGTCAATCTCATCCGCCGCGAGGGCGCGCCGCTGACCGTGGGGCATCCGCTGCTCGCGATCGTGTACAGCGAAGGGACGGATTTCGACACGCTGCGCGACGCGCGCATGGGCAACATTCCGTACGGGGGGAGCTACGACAAGTGGCACACCCCGCCGACGCTGCGCGCCGCGAAAGGCGGGATGCTGAAGGACGGGGATACCGTCGTCGCGTCCTATCATCATGCCGTGGTGATCAACGAGGGACAGGTGGCGGCGACGATGTCGCATCCCGCGGTGTACGACATCCTCGACCGGGAATTCGCGCTGCTGGATTCGGTGCTGCGGGCGGACCGCTTGTTCATGCAGCACGACGAGATCCGCACGATGAACTGGGATGCCGGGGACCGGGCGCGCGGGCTTTCGCCGGCGGAAATCCTCGCCGACAACGTGGCGCAATGCACGGCCATCATCGAAAAGCACCATCCCGGCACGGAGGTGTGGGTGTGGACGGACATGTTCGACGAATTCCACAACGCCGTGGAAGGACCGTATTACCAAGTCCGGGGCGACCTGCGGGGCAGCGCGGACCGGATTTCCCAGGACATCGGCATGGTGAACTGGAACGGTCGCGAGGGCATCGTACAGAACAGCCTTGACTTCTTTGCGCAGCGCGGCTTCAGGCAGATATCCGCGCCGTATTACGACAGCGACGAACGGCAGATCCGGCGCTGGCGCGAATGGACGCGCGGCGTGCCGGATTTCCATGGCATGATGTATACCACCTGGCAGCGGAAGTACGACCATCTCGAGCCCTTCGGTGACTACGCGTGGACGCATGCGCCGAACATCTATCACACGCCGCCGTGGGGACTGCGTCCGGGCGAGCAGCTGCTCTTCCGCACGATGATCACCGGCGACCGCTGGGATCCCGACTGGAAGCTGACGGAAGCCGCCATCCACTGGCGCACGCAGCCGGGGGATCCGTTCAAGGAATCCGCGTTCTCCGCCACACCGGGCCTGCTGGAGGAAACCTGGTTCCCCGTTCCCGCGGAGGCGACCTGGCTGCAGTGGTACGTCACCGCGAGCGACAGCCGCGGCTGGACCACGCGCGTTCCCTTCGCCGACACGGTGTACTACGAGTTGGGGGATTTCACGACGGCGCTTTCTTCGGCATCCGCGCCCGCGGGCATGCATCTCGCGCTGTACCCGCAACCGCTGCGGCGGGACGGCACACTGACGCTGGAGTGGAGCGTCCCCTCCGGCGGCGGAGCGACGTTCACAATGGTGGACATGCTCGGCAGGACCGTCTACACGCGCGAGCTGCCGTCCTCTGCCGCGGGACCTAACACCACGCGTTTTACGATGCCGGACCTAGCGGACGGGATGTATGTTGCGATACTGAGAGGGATGAGTGGCGTGATTGCCAGGACGGCGGTACTGCACCGGTAACTGAGTCCTTGATGTGCTTGCGCGCGTTGCCTTCTCCCGGCGGGATCAACCTGCATCGGACGAGGTATGCGCGAAGGAAAACAGTGTATTATATTCACGCATAGTGAACTATATTCACGATCTGTGGCTCATTACGCAATTCGTAAAAACACATTATGTCATTTATTAACTGGTACTTAACCCCCCCCTCCCCCCCCCCCACCCTCTCCCCCCCTCTCT
>JAFGKR010000372.1 GCA_016928515.1 Bacteroidota bacterium
ACATCCCCGGGCGTGACGCGCTGATAATGCGTTCCGTCGACGAACCAGTCGATGTACCCCGGTCCCCATTCGACGGCGAAGGTGTGAAAACCTGTGTCAAAGCGGTCGCGATCGAGATCGAAACGGCGCGTCACCGCTTCTGACGCGGAGTAGCCCGGACCATGCAGGCTTCCGTGCACGGTGCTCACCTCCTGTCCGCGGTATTCCATGATGTCAATCTCGCCGCAGGCCGGCCAGGGATTCGTATCGATGTTCGCTCCGAGCAGCCAGAACGCCGGCCAGATACCCGGACCGTAGGGCAGCTGAATGCGCGCCTCGAAGCGTCCGTAGGTACGCTCGAACAACCCACGTGTAACGATGCGTGCGGAGGTGTATGCACTGCCCTTGTAGGATTCCTTCCGCGCCGTGATCGTGAGGTTGCCGTTGCCGTCGAGCGATACGTTCGTCGGGCGGTCGGTGTCGTATTCAAGCTGCGCGTTGCCCCAGTCCGTACCGATGTCATAGGTCCAGCGCGTGCTGTCCGGCAGTTGCCCCGCCGGTCCTTCGAATTCGTCCTCCCAGACCATGTTCCATTCCCGCGAGCCGGGATCGGAGACGTCGTCTTCGCAGGCGGTCGTGCACAGTGCGCACATCGCCAGCATGGCCAGCAGGCCGGAAAAATTCATGACATGCATCATCGCATCCTCGAGATCTGTGTGCGTGGAAAAAGTGCGGGATCGGCAAGCGCAGCGGTCAGCACCAGCGTGGCGGCGCCGACGGCGACCGCTTTCGCGCCCAGTTCACTGATGCGGATTTCCGTCGCGGCGACGGAAGTGACCAGCGTGCGATTGCGCACGACATGGCGGAGTGGTTCGAGCAGCAACTCGCGCACCCGTGAGAGACCGCCGCCGAGTATCACCATCTCCGGATTCATCAGGTTGAGAAGTCCCGCCACCGCGATACCGAGATGCTCCGCCGCCTCGGACACGACCTGCCGGGAGAGAGTATCTCCTGCCTGAGCCGCATCCACGATGACGTCGATCGTAAGATCTTCGCGCGCCAGAGCGCTGTCGGGATGCTCGGGAAGCAGATCCTGTGCACGCGCCAGCAGTGCGCTGGTGCCGATAAGCGTCACAAGACAGCCGCGGAGTCCGCAGACGCAGGGACTTCCGTCGGGATCGATGGCCAGATGGCCGATTTCTCCGGCGACACCGGTACTGCCCCGGTAAATCTCTCCGCCGAGGATGATCCCCGCACCGATGCCGGTGGCGACCTTGATATAGGTGAAATCGCGCACGTTCCTTCCTGCTCCCCACCAGCCCTCCGCGAGCGCACCGAGATTGGCATCGTTATCCACCAGCACGGGCACGCCATAGCGGTGATGCAGTGCCTCGATGCCGATGTGTCCTCGCCAGGCCGGCAGAACGACTTCGGAAATGCGGTCCGGTTGAC
Organism: Bacteroidota bacterium; assembly: GCA_016928515.1. GTDB lineage: Bacteria > Bacteroidota > Ignavibacteria > SZUA-365 > SZUA-365 > BM516. Next base: position 1,432 of record JAFGKR010000372.1, read on the forward strand.
GCGGATCGACCGGACTCGGAACGGAAAGTCCGATGCCGACGAGGCGTCTGTTTCCGCGCCCCCACTCCTCAAGACACTGGTCGCAGAGCGCGAAGAGCTGCGCCCGCGTCTGCTCGGGATCCGTCCGCACCGCCCCATGCAGTTCTTTCCATGCGAGAACGCGGCCCCGCAGGTCCGTCAGTGCAACGGAAACATGTGATGCGCCGATGTCCACACCCAGAATGCCGAAGGCGTCATCCTGGAACTCGAGGACGATGGGACGCCGGCCCCCGCTCGAACGATCCGTGCCGACTTCGGCGACGAGTCCGGTCCGAAGGAGATCGCGGACGATCTCGGAGACCGTGGAGCGCGCCAGCGAGCTGCGTCGCGCGATTTCCGCTCGCGAGATACGGCGCTCACGCCAGATCAGCTCGAGCACCATATCATTCAGGGAGCGCGGGGCACCGGGCGGCGGTGCGGGCGGTGACGGCTTCCATCGTGGATCTGACCCAAGACCGATCGATGCAGCGGGACGCGAGACGAGCGGTTTATTTGCGGAAGTATACATTGTCGACGTACACGGTGTTGAGATTGCCGGAGATGATCAGCTGCGCGAGATGCCCGCGATTCCGAAGACCGGCGAAACGGCTGAAGGGGATGTCGAAGGAAATCCAGCTGCCCGTGACGAGCGCGGGGGACGATGTCGCCGTGAAGGAAAGTTCGTGCTCCGAATCATCCCCACCGTCGTATACGCCGTTCGCGCCGAAATCCACGAGCTTGATTTTCAGGATTGCCGGGGCCGCGGTGGGATCCGGCGTCCAGATATCCATATGGAAATGCGTCAGATCGGAAGCGTCGATGGTCTGTGAAATAAACTCGATCCCTGCGAACACCAGGTTCGAGTATTTCTTCACATCGTCACCGGCCACGGTGACGTCCTTGACATCCGCCATGTCCCAGTCCGCGGACCAGGTATCCACGGGGACACTCACATACGCGTTGCTGAAGAGCGCGATCACGTTCGCGGCCGGGTGGGACGGAACGGGAGCGGGGGTGCCCGGTCCGGCTTGGGCGGCGCCGACGGTCACCGTCACACTGCCTTTCGCATCGAGATCTCCGAGACGGGCGGTGATGACAGTCGTTCCAGTGGCGACGGCTTCGATACGTCCATTTTCGTCCACCGTCGCAACGGATGGATCCGAGGAGCTGAAGGTGAAGTACCCGGGAGAAGCCAGGATGGTCTGTTCCACGCCGCTGATGTCGAAGGTGACCGCGGTTCCTTCCACGGTGAAATTGTCACCGGGCTCTCCGCTCACCGTAAGAGTGGAAATGGAGGGAGACGGATGTGCGATCGTGCCCAGATTCTCATACTGGATATCATCGATGAGGATTTCGTAGCCGTACCCGTTCTCCGGCCCCTCCGCATAAAAGAACAGTCCCCGCTCGGCGTTCAACTTCGCGGGCAGAGGGAGAGGCAGAACGTACTTCTTCCAGGTCGTGGAGATCGGTACATCCTCCAGCATGGCGACATAGCGCGAGGTGCCGGTATTGTCGTTGCCGAAGCCGATCTCGTTCAGTGTCGCGGGCATGCTCGCCTTCGCCCGGAATGTCAGCGCGTCGTATCCGGACAGATCCCGGGGGCTTCCGGCGACGAACGCACCTCCGGCGAAACTGCCTGCGGGATCGCCGGCATCCGGCACGGTGACTGACAGGGCCCTGATCCCACGATAGACATCCGAAGTCGTGATATCAAGAGCATCCACCTTCGAACCGCCGAATGCCTGATAGTCGATGTTCGGACCAAAGCCATCTATAAAGACTTCTGCATGTGTCGGGAATGCAGCGGGCTCCAGCGTTTCCGTATCCCTCGCGCAGCCACTGATCCCGATGATCACAACGGCAGCAAGTGCGACGAGATGAATAGTCCGTGAAGCAGTCATGTCTTGCCTCCTGTCAGTGTTGTGGAACCAGGGACCTCCGAGTCGGAGAGGCGCGAATGCGATGTTGACTTTGTTCGACAGCAAAATAATGCTTCCTGTTTCGTTTGTCAAGAAAAAAATGTTGGGACGTGTACCGATCTGTCGACACAAACACGCTGAGCGGGTATAATATCCTGTTTTATCAATCGTTTATGTAATTTCCTTCCTCCAACCGCTTCTGCCACGGAAATTTTTTTCTTGACAAAGCCGCCTGAAGGCATTACTTTGTTTTCCAAATTAACTAAGATTCCCAAACGGGCAGCATATGCGCCACAATGGATATCCGTTCCCGCGACAGATACAGCAAGGATATATCACACTGTCTCACACCGAGGAGGCCATCATGACCTTGATCCGTAACGCTTCCGCACGATTGGTTACTTGCGTCATTCCGGCGCTGGCGGTAGTTCTTTTCCTGCTCTTCCCGCCCGCAAGCGCCTACGGACAGACGGCGCGCATTGAGATTGTCAAGGACGCTTCCGGTTCCCGGCTTCAGGTGGACGGCAGGGATTTCATGGTCCTCGGCATGAACTGGGATTATTTTCCCATCGGGAAGAATTACGCCTACAGCCTGTGGACACAACCCGATGACATCATCGAAGCCGCGCTCGCGCGGGAAATGCCGCTTCTCAAAAACATGGGTGTGAATACGATCCGGCAGTACGTCGGTGTTCCGCCGCGCTGGGTGCGGTACATCTACGAGCACTACGGTATCCATACTGTGCTGAACCATGCCCTCGGCCGCTACGGTGTGACGGTCGATGGCGTGTACGTCCAGCCGACCGATTACTCAGACGCACGCACACGTGAGGTGCTGCTGGCGGAGATCTCCGCACTCGTCGAGGAATTCCGCGGCGTTCCGGGCGTGCTCATGTGGCTGCTCGGAAACGAGAACAACTATGGGCTCGAATGGAGTTCGGCGGAAACCGAATCCCTCCCCGAAGGGGAACAGCAGGCTGCAAAAGCCCGCTATCTGTATTCCCTGATGGGTGAAGCGGCGCGCGTCATCAAGCAGTACGACACAAACCGTCCGGTCGCCATCGCGAACGGCGACCTCCAGTACATCGACATCATCGCCGCGGAGGCGAAGGATATTGACGTCTTCGGAACGAACGTGTACCGCGGCATTTCCTTCGGCGATGCATTCAGGCGGGTGAAGGATATTCTGGGAGTCCCGATCATGTACACGGAATTCGGGGCGGACGCGTTCGATGCGAAGCATATGCGTGAGGATCAGTACACGCAGGCGAAATACCTGCTCGGACAATGGCAGGAAATATACGAGAACGCCGCCGGCAAGGGCAAAGCCGGCAACGCCATCGGCGGATTGACCTTCCAGTTCAGCGACGGCTGGTGGAAATTCCGCCAGGAGAGCAATCTCGATGTGCACGACATCAATGCCTCCTGGGCCAACGACGCCTATCCGGAGGATTACGTCCCCGGACAAAACAACATGAACGAGGAGTGGTGGGGCATCTGCGCAAAGGGACCAACGGATGCGCGCGGGCTCTACAACCTCTATCCGCGTGCGGCGTACTACGCCCTGCAGAAAGCGCATGCACTCGATCCGTACTCCCCCGGAACGACGCCGGAGGTGATCGCCCGGCATTTCGCGTCGATACAGCCCGTCGCGGCCGTGCTCGAGGCGCACGGAGACCGCGGCGCCTACCTCGCCGAGGAACTCCAGCGCCTGCGCGTCAGCGGCGTGCGCATCGAGATGAGCACGTACAGCACGGGCGGCAGCAATGTCAGCACTCCTGACGCGGCGGCATCCGGCGCGACGGATCGGCCAGCCTTCCTCGGTTTCGATCACATGGAGTCGTTTTATGCCGAAGTGGAAGCGCGTCCGGCGGACAACGTCACGGGAACCGTGTCCTTCAATGTCCTCGGACACGTGCCCGTCAATCCCATCGACGAGCTGTTCTACGAGGACCGCGGCCGCGCACGGACGGTCACCGTCGACGGACAGCCCGAACAGATGAATGACCTCGAACGCGTGAAGGTCTACCGCGCGCAGGTGTCATGGGACGACCACTGGTTCCATCTCGACGGTTTCTACCGCACCGGGCATTACCACTGGGGCTACGAAGGAGATTTTTTCGGCCTTTACCAGGAAGCCAACTACGGTCCCAACATCGACATCTACAACGGTGAAGCCCCGCTCGGCATGGAGATAACAGGGAAGCAGGCGCTCGACGGACTGAAAATCGCGCTCGGTCCGGAACTCTGGTGGGGTGCGAATCCGGCCGTCCTGTTGAAATATCAGCGGGAGCTCGGTCCCGTGAAGGCGACGGGCATCTACCAGGAAGATCTTGACGAACACGGCATGGCGGTCAGTTCGTTCGCCGTGCCGCTCCCTCCCACGCGGAAAGCGACGTTGCATCTGGCAACGAAGACCGGACCGGTGGGAATCGAGCTCGGCGGCATCTGGTCCGGGGACACGAAGAACGGAGAACTGTTCCAGATCGTGGAGGGAGAATCCGGCAGCTACCGCGTGCTGCAGGACCGCATCAACGCCGATGACGCCTTCGGCGGGAAGGCGAAACTGACGGTGTCCAGCGGTCGCTGGAACTGGTATCTCCAGGGCTCGGCCAGGGGAATCGTGGCGGACGGCGGTCCGACCTCCGCGCTGACATTCACGGGGTGGCACCTGAAAGACAACGGCATCGGGAATCAATGGAACCTGCTCACGGGATTGGCGGTGAATCTCGGAAATTTCCAGATCGCTCCCAATGTGCTGTGGCAGAAGCCTGTCGTCGGTCCGATTCCCGGTGACGTGCCTGCTCCCGGCAGGCCGCGGAATGTTCTGGACGATCCCTTCGCCGTGCGCGCGAACCGTGAAACGACCGCCGGCGAGCTGCTCGTGACCTACGATCCCACACCCGCGACATGGATGTACGCGTGGGACAGCGACATCCGTGAGGATGCGCCGTTCGCCGCAAGCGTCGGATTCATCTTCCGTCATCATCCGACCACGCAGGATGCGGCAATCGGGATTCTCGCGGATCGCACGATGTTCGCTTTCCCCGGGGCTCCCCCGGCGCGCGACCTGTGGGAGAGTTACGCCCGTATTGTCTCGAAGCTCGGTCCCGGTCTCGGGATGATCGCGAACCTGTACGCCGGCACCGGCGAACCCAACGGCGTCGACGACCGCCTGATCCACCGTTACGGCGGGGACGTGCGCCTGGCGATGGGTTCGACGAAGCTCAACCTGATGGCAAAGATCAACGACTGGGGACCGTACGACTATCACCGGGATTTCAATCTCACCTTCCCCCTGCAGCTGAC
>JAFGKR010000373.1 GCA_016928515.1 Bacteroidota bacterium
CGCAGAGCGGTGGAACGAGCGCATTTTTTGGACAGACTCACGGACATGCGCCCATTCCAACCATCAGAGCCCCGCAGGGGCGGCACATAGATAACCCCCCGCGTGAGCGGGGGGCCGACGCGCGCCTCCCCCACTCTTTGTACCCAATCGTACGGGAGTCCCGCGTAGCGGGACGGCACCCGCAGCGAACCGGGCGTCAGCCCGGGAGGGATCCGACACACCGACACACAGACACCCATGAGATAGAGGAGACTCCCCATGCAGATCGACATGCACTACTACGGACTGGGATTCCTCGCCCGGGCGGCGGGTCTCCCCGAGAAGGACGCGCTGACCCTCGCCTACGCATCACAGTACGTGGACGACGCCACCGAGAGCACACCGATGAACTGCGGCGACTTCATGTTCGATCCCGTCCGCACCGCGCACAATGGACTCGGCGCCAACAGCTGGACCGTGCAGAGGAAAATCCATATGCCATTTCACTTCATTCCGCCTGAACCCCTGACCTCGAAGCCTGATGCGTTCATCACGCAGCCCGATTCCCCCATGTCGCAGCGTCTGCTCGACCGCGCCCGCACCGAAACCGATCACGAATCCAAAATCATCGCGCTCGGCATTGCCATGCACACGTACGCCGATACCTGGGCGCACAGTGGATTCGCAGGGAAGGAGGATGACATTAACGATGTGCAGAAGATGCTATACAAGAAAAACGGCAGGTGGAAGAAGCCCGGATTGGATGTCACGGCCCTGAACCTCCTTCCGCCGATCGGCCATGTACAGGCATCCTCGTACCCGGACCTTCCCTGGGTTGAATGGAAGTACCGCAGCGCGGGACTGCAGAAAAACATGCCGCGGAACAACCATGCGCTCTTTCTCGACGCGGCAAAGAACATTCACAATTACATCTGCTGGCTCTCTGAAGCCACGGAACCGATCACTGCCTGGACCACCATCGCCAAAGAAGTTTCGGATACCCTCGCGATCGATGACGACCGCATCGAGATCCGCATCCGCGGCTGGATCGAACTGTGGACGAAGTACTTCGGGAGCATCGCCGGGAAGCGATTCCATTATCACAAACTCATCTGGCGCAACGAAGCCTTCGACAGTCGATACAAAGGCAAGACGGACTGGGACACGAGGACACGCGAGGAAATGGTCGTAACACGATTCCATCCGATAAAGGATTTCTGGAATACGCGCTGGGTGAAATATCACCGCATGGCCCTGCGGCAGCGGAATCTCGTGCTGGAGGAGCTGTGGTAGAACAGGCACCGAGTATCACGCACCCTGTGTGTGCATTTCCAGGTTTTAAAGAAGCATCAAAGAGATCAATCTGATACCCCCCCCATGCTCAAACTCGAACATATCCAGCCCGACGTGCAGATCACCGGCATCAAACCCGCGGAAATCGTCCGCGTCGTCGCGGTGACACATCGATCCGCAGATACCATCGCCTTCCTGTACAAGGACGAATCCGGCAACTTCGCAGAAGCCAACCTCTCGCGGGAAGACGAAGCTCGACTGGAAATCGCCACTGCCGGACTTCCATGGACCTTCGAGGCGCCCGCGAAGGATTTCAAACTGGGCATCGAAGCGATCCGCATCCGCTATGCGCACCTCTTCGACCCGATGATGGCCGTGCATTCCTCCAATGTCGACCCCCTCCCGCATCAGATCGCCGCCGTGTACGAGGCCATGCTTCCGAAACAACCCCTCCGCTTCGTGCTCGCCGACGACCCGGGAGCAGGGAAAACGATCATGGCCGGACTGCTGATCCGCGAACTCCTCATCCGCGGCGAAACACAGCGTGTGCTCGTTGTCGCGCCGGGTTCGCTGTCCATGCAGTGGCAGGACGAAATGCGCGAGAAATTCGGGCTCGACTTCGAAATCTTCAGCCGGGAAAAACAGGAACAGAGTGTCTCCGGGAATCTCTTCGAGGAAAAAGACCTCCTCATCGCACGGCTCGACCAGCTGTCGCGGAATGAGGAGTACCAGGAGAAGTTGAAACTGACGCACTGGGATCTCGTGATCGTCGACGAAGCGCACAAAATGTCGGCAAGCTCCTTCGGCACGAGGATCAACACCACAAAGCGGTATGAACTGGGCGTACTCCTCGCACGTCTCACGCGGCACTTCCTCCTTATGACCGCCACGCCGCATAACGGAAAGGACGACGACTTCCAGCTCTTCATGTCGCTGGTGGATCGCGAACGCTTCGCCGGACGCGCACCGGGCAACGGCGAGCGCGTGGACGTCTCGGATCTCATGCGGCGCATGGTGAAAGAGGAACTGCTGAAGTTCGACGGTACGCCGCTCTTCCCGCCCCGCATGGCCTACACCGCCGGCTATGAACTCTCACCGGACGAGCGCGCCCTGTATGAAGCCGTCACGCAGTATGTACGTGAGGAGATGAACCGCGCGCTGAAACTCGACGACAAGCGCAAGGGCAACGTGGGATTCGCACTCACACAGTTGCAACGGCGACTCGCATCGAGTCCGGAAGCGATCTACCAGTCCCTCAAACGCAGGCACAGAAAACTCGAGGCCCAGTTGAAGGAGCTGCGAAAAGCGCAGCAGGGGAATCACGTGGCGGAAGTGTTCAACAGCTATCAGACCTTCGCGGATGTTCCGGACGATGCCGACGATGCCTTCGACGAATTGGATGGCGGGGATTACGAGAACTGGGCCGACCAGGTGGTCAATCGCGCCTCCGCCGCCCAGACCGTGCAGGAGCTGGAGAAGGAAATCGAAACGCTCAGGCACCTCGAGGAACAGGCGCGCAAGGTCGTGCACTCGGAGAAAGACCGCAAGTGGGAGGAACTGTCCTCGCTCCTGCAGGACACTCCCGAGATGTTCGATGCGACCGGCAACCGGCGAAAACTCATCATTTTCACCGAGCATCGCGACACGCTGAATTATCTGCAGGAACGGATAACACAGCTCATCGGCAGCCGACAGGCGGTGGTCACCATTCACGGCGGTGTGTCACGCGATCAGCGCCGCAGGGTGCAGGAGGAGTTCTGGCACAACAGCGAGGTGATCGTGCTCGTGGCGACGGATGCCGCCGGCGAGGGCGTCAACCTGCAGAAAGCCAACCTCATGGTGAATTACGATCTGCCGTGGAATCCCAACCGCATCGAGCAGCGCTTCGGCCGCATCCACCGCATCGGACAGCGGGAGGTCTGCCACCTCTGGAACATGCTCGCCAGAAACACGCGCGAGGGCGACGTGTTCGATCGTCTGTTCACAAAGCTGGAGATCGAACGCGAAGCACTGGGCGGCAGCGTATTCGACGTGCTGGGCGACCTGTTCGAGGATATCCCGCTCAAGGATCTGCTCATCAAGGCGATCATGGACGGGGAGAATCCCGAGACACGGGCGTATCTCGATACCGTCATGGACAGCCGGCTCGACCGCGAACATATCCGGGAAATTCTGCGCAAGCACTCGCTGGTGGCGCAGCACATGTCCATGGAGGACCTCTACTCCGTCAAGGAGGAAATGGAGAAAGCGGAGGCGCGAAAGCTTCAACCGTACTTCGTGCGATCATTTTTCCTCGAGGTGTTCGAAACGCTGCACGGCGACATCCGGGAGCGGGAACGCAACCGCTACGAGATCCGTCACGTGCCTTCGGACGTGCGCGAGTGGGACAAGAGCAATGGGAAGTCACGCACACCGGTAGTGGAAAAATACGAGCGTATCTGCTTCGAAAAGGAGTTGCTGTTCGTGCGCAACAAGCCGCAGGCGGTGCTGATGCATCCCGGTCACCCGCTGATGGAGGCCATGACCAACCTGTTCATCGACCGGACGCGGGCGCTGCTGCGGCAGGGAACCGTGCTGGTGGATCCGGCGGACGACGGCACCGAAGCGGGCGTTCTCGTCATGCTGGATCACAAGGTGCGCGAGAGCGCCACAAACCGCATTGCCTCGCGCCGCCTGCAGTTCGTGCGCATCGATGCGCAGGGGAACGCCACACGGGCAGGCATCGCCCCGCACCTGGATCTCGAAGCGCTCGATCCCCTCGATGCCGGACTGATCCCGGATGTGCTGCATGCGGACTGGGTGTCGCCCGATCTGGAACGCCTTGCCCTCGACTACGCGCGCGACCGCCTCGCGACCGAGCATTTCCGCGAGGTGCGCGAACAGCGCGAGCGGCAGGCGGAACGCACCCTGCAGGCCGTGCAGGAGCGCATGGTGAAGGAAATCTCCCGCCTCGAGGATCATTATCTCGCCTTGAAGGAGAAGGAGGCAGCAGGGAAGCCGCTGAAGGGCCAGGTGGAAAAAGCACGGATAGATGTGGAAGACATGTACACCCGACTCAACACGCGCAAGCGGGAACTCGAGGAAATGCGCGTGGTGGCGTCCTCCACACCACTGGTGCTGGGCGCCGCTCTGGTGATACCGCGAGGACTGCTGGACCAGCGGAAAGGCCGCACGCAGTTCACTGCCGATGCCGCCGCCCGGAAGAAAATCGAAATGATCGCGATGCAATGCGTCATGGATGCGGAGCGGGCGCTCGGATTCGACGTGAAAGACGATTCTGCGGAAAACCTCGGCTGGGACATCACGTCAAGGCCGAAATCAGAAGGAAAGGTGATCCACGACGCGCGGCACATCGAGGTGAAGGGACGCGCGAAGGGACAGACGACAGTCACCGTCACGCACAACGAAATCTTTGTCGCTTTTAACGACGGACCGCGCTACATTTTGGCTATCGTCATCGTTGACGGCGAGAGCGCGGAAGGACCGTATTACATTCCGCAGCCCTTCGACAGCGAACCGGGTCCCGATGTCGTGAGCTGGAACTTGGATCTCGAAAAACTCCTCAAGCGGGCGGTGGATCCCGCGCAGACCGTATCATCAGCAGTGCAGTGACATGCCGGAAATAAAAGCTCCGAAAAAACTCATCGAAGTCGCCCTTCCGCTCGATGACATCAACATCGCCGCGGCGAGGGAGAAGTCCATACGCCACGGGCATCCCTCCACGCTGCATCTCTGGTGGGCTCGCCGTCCGCTGGCCGCCGCGCGCGCCGTACTCTTCGCCCAGCTCGTCAATGATCCCGGCGGCGAGCGGGGATGGACAAAAAACAGGAACCGGGAGCAGGCGGATAAAGAGCGCGAGCGTCTCTTCGACATCATCCGCGACCTGGTGAAATGGGAGAACACCACGAACGAGGTCGTGCTGGAAAGAGCGCGCGCGGAGATCCGGAAGAGCTGGAGGGAGACCTGTGAAATGAACAAGGGGCTTCCCGGCTTCGATCCGGAGAAGCTGC
>JAFGKR010000087.1 GCA_016928515.1 Bacteroidota bacterium
GCGTCGGTGACACGGTGGTCATCCTCGCACAGGGATACGACGGGGCCCTGGGCAACATGAAGTACCGAGTCGTCGGAAGCGTGCGCAGCGGCATGCAGGATTTCGATCGTGCGGCCGTGTTCATGGGCATCGACGATCTGCAGGAGTTGGTGACCATGCACGGGAAAATCAGTGTTGTCGCCCTGTCCCTGCACGATCTCCGCGATGCGGACGATGTTGAAGAGGATATGAACGCCGCTCTCGATACCTCGCAGGTGCGGGCGTTGACCTGGGAGAAGGTCATGCCGGATTTGAAGCAGTCGATACAGCTCGATAATTACAGCGGAATGCTGATGCTCGGTATTCTCATCGTGGTGGTGGCTTTCGGAATTCTCAACACGGTGCTTATGTCCGTCACCGAACGCTTCCGGGAATTCGGCATTCTGCTCGCGGTGGGAATGCCGCAGAAACAGCTGGTGTACCTCGTTCTCATTGAAACGATGTATATCACGCTGATGGGCATTCTCATCGGAAACTTCCTGGCGGTCGGTGTCAACTGGTACTTTGCCGAGAACCCCATCACGTTCACCGGTGACTTTGCCGCGATGTATGAAGAATACGGATTCTCGCCTGTGATGCGGAGCGTCGTGCGTCTGAGCAGTTTTGTCAACACGTCACTGGCCATCATTCTCCTGTCGTTTCTCGCGGTGCTGTACCCGTTGTACCGCGTCAACAAACTCGAACCCCTCAAAGGAATCAGGTACACCTGAGATGCTGCTGACCATTGCCTGGAGAAATATCTGGAGAAACCGGCGCCGTTCCATGATCGTGCTGCTCTCGATTGTCGTGGGCGTCGCCGCGATGATGTTCAATGACGGACTGTCCGTCGGCATGATTCGGCAGATGCTCGAGAACAGCATCGGTTCGCATGTGTCCCACATACAGATTCATGCGAACGGATTCAATGACAACAAGGTCATTCAGAAGAACATCACCGATACACATCTCGTTGAACGCATGCTCGATGAGAACGGGAACATCGCGCACTGGAGCCGGCGGGTCGTGACCTACGGTCTGCTCAGCAGCGCGCTCAACTCGTCGGGCGGACTGATCGTCGGCGTGGAGCCGGATCGCGAGCCAGAAGTGACGTCGATCCGACGGTCGATCATCGAAGGAACGTATCTGACGGGTGCCTCCCACGAGGTGGTGATCGGCCGTAAACTTGCGGAAAAGCTGCAGGTCGGCGTCGGCGACAAGGTCGTCGGCATGGCATCGGCGCTGAGCGGCGACGTCGGGTCGGATCTGTTTCGCGTGGTCGGTATCTACGAGACCGTCAGTTCGGATTTCGACAAGACGCATATGTTCACCACGCTCACCAACGCCCAGAGCATGCTCGAACTCGGTGACGCTGTCCTGGAATACGCAATCATCGTGGACGATGCCAGACAGGTGGAGAAGGTGACGGAGGAACTGCGCTACCATCTCGGAGATGCATACGAAGTGCTCAGTTACATGGACCTCCTGCCCCTGCTCGTCGCGCAGGTGGACATGTACGACCAGATGATGTACATCGTGTATCTCATCATCGCGCTGGCGATGATCTTCGGCATCGTCAACACCATGCTGATGTCCGTCTTCGAGCGCATACAGGAATTCGGCGTGCTCATGGCCATCGGCATGAAAAACAGCCTGGTCTTCTGGATGGTCATGCTTGAAGCCGTCATTCTCGGCGCGATTGGCACCGTGGTGGGATTGGCCATTGGCATTCTGCTGATCCTGCTGTTTGGTTCGGTCGGCATCGATTTCAGCATTTTCGCCGAAAGCCTGACCTCCTTCGGTGTCGGAGCGATCATCTATCCGCGTCTGACAATCAATACCGTGGTCAGCGTCAGCATCATCATCCCGCTGACGATGATACTCGGCGCGCTGTATCCTGCCCTGCGGGCGACACGTCTGCAGCCCGTGACGGCGATTCGCTACGTCTGATCGCCACAGTATCGGAATCAAAAATCCTCTCGAATCCGGAAAGAATTATGGAAGTCATCCGTCTCAAACACATCGAAAAAACCTATTCCGACAACGGCGTTCCCGTCCATGCCCTGCGCGGCGTCGACCTCAGCATCTCCCAGGGCGAATTCGTGGTGATCGCGGGTCCGTCGGGCTCGGGGAAAACCACGCTGCTCAACATCATGGGGGCGCTCGACAAGCCGACGCAGGGCCGGGTCTTCCTTGAAAAGGAGGATATCAGTGAGAAGTCCAAGGACCAGATCGCGGCGTATCGGCTGGAAAAGCTCGGATTCGTGTTCCAGGCGTACAATCTGATTCCCGTGCTGACGGCGATGGAGAACATCGAATTTTCCATGATGCTGCTTGGAATCGAGGAAAATCAGCGCCGCGAACGCGCCCGGGAGATCATGGCGGAACTGGGCATCGAGGAACTGGCCGCGAAACGTCCGAACGAAATGAGTGGCGGGCAGCAGCAGCGTGTCGCGGTGGCACGTGCTATCGTCAACAATCCCTCCATCATCCTCGCTGACGAACCGACGGCCAACCTCGATTCCGAAACCGGTGCGAACCTGCTGGACCTGATGGAGAAAATGAACCGCGAACACAATCTCACATTCATATTTTCTTCCCATGACCACCAGGTCATCGATCGCGCGCGGCGGCTGATCATTCTGAAGGACGGGGAAATCGAGAAGGACGAGATAGTAACGGAGAAAGCATGAACATGCGAATGAGGAGGCATGCATGATGCGGTCCACAGGCGGGAAAAGCGTCGCCGCTCGGATGGCGCTGTTCGTTGCGTTGCTGATGCTGTGTACTGTTCCCCTCCGCGCACAGGTGGAATGCGAGTTCTCCGGTTACGTCGTCGATCTCCCGGTGTACCAGTCGTTCCGTTCGGAGCTGGCGGATGCCTTCCGGCTCGACGCCGGGATGGGAGTGAATCTCACGCGGCTGCGCCTACGTCCCACTCTGCGCCTGTGGGACGGCGCCGGCATCTCCGTCGAACACGAGACGGATGTGAGCGCGATGACGCAGTCCATGCTTTTCGGGGAAATCTCCGACATCACGAACCGGCAGGTCGTGGACCTTCGCTGGCATCCGGTCGCCGAGGAGCACGTGCAGGTGCAGCATTACATCGACCGGTTGTATTTCCGGCAGAACTTCACCCGTGGAAGCATCATCGCCGGACGGCAGCGCATCTCCTGGGGAAGCGGACGTATCTGGAATCCCACGGACCTGTTCAATCCCATCAATCCCGCCAGCTTCGACAAGATCGAGAAAGACGGCGCGGACGCGCTTTCTGCGAAGTATTACATCGGCTCCTTCACCGACGTACAGCTGGTGTACAATCCACGGCGCGCGCGCCTGCAAGCGGAGGGGCAGGGTGACGCACCCGACAGCAGTAATTACGGCGCACGTTTCCGCACGAATTTCGCGGAATTCGACGTCTCCGTGATGGGCGGACGCTTCGACCGGCGCACGATACTAGGCGGCGATTTCGCGGGGAACCTCCTCGAGGCGGGAGTCCGGGGCGAGTTGATTCATGCGATGGAGTCAGCCGACGGAGCCGGCGACGCATACACGCGCTTCATTCTCGGGGTGGATTATCAGCTCACCGCCAAGCTGTACGGGGTGGTGGAGTATCTGCACAACGGGGAGGGTGCGGAAGATCCGCGGGATTACGAGCTGGGACGTCTCTTCACCGGGGAAATCCTCAACGTCGCGCGGGATTATGTCTATCTCGGGGGCACCTACCTTCTGCATCCGCTGGTGACGGGGAGTCTCGGCGCGATCGCGGGACTCACCGACGGCAGCGGTTTCGTCACCGCGACCGCGACCTGGTCGTCCTCCGACAACTCCGTCATCAGCCTCGGCGCGCTGATTCCGTACGGCTCACGCCTTGACGAGTACTGGTATTATCCTTCCTCGGTGTATCTCAAGGGCGAGTTCTATTTCTGACCGCTCCGTTGGGCGCAACGTCTTCCCTGATTGAAGCCAGAACTCCGGAATGTACGGAAATGACTCATGAGTTCAATATGTGTACTCATAAGTCTAATGATTAGACTCTAGAGTTCATATAATGACTTATGAGTTCATAGCAGCAGCATTTTTTGCATGCGCACGATACCGTTCGCCGTAAGGCGGGTGTAGTACACGCCGGGGGGGAGTTCTGACGCATCGAAGCGAAGCGTATGCGTTCCCGCTTTGCGGATACCTGTATCAGCAAGATTCCGGACGTCGCGTCCGAGTGCGTCGGTGACCACGAGATGCACGGGCATCGCACTCGGCAGTGTGAAGCGCAGGACCGTGGACGCATGGAAGGGATTCGGGTGCACGGGGTGAAGGATGCAATTCGCCGGAGCGGGAGGTTCGGACACGCCGGTGGTGCCGGCGGGATCGATCTGCACGAAGGTTTCGCAGCCGTTTGTGACGTACGGTGTCTCCCTCGACCCGTACTCGAGGTTGAAGGCGATGTACTGCGGGATACCCGTCGTGTTCCTGTTCTTCAGGCGGAAACCCCACGAGAACTCGGCTTCCGTCGCCGGCAACAGCACGCCCCGCGTCTTCGGGTTCGTGTTGTCCGCGAAGTCCGGATTCGGCTCGACGAGGTCCTGACCGCTGTTGTCTGTCCACGTCAGCTTCGCCACGATATCATTCAGGTTCGCACCGCCGCTGTTCCGCAGTGTCGCGGTGATGACGAATGTCTCTGGATCATACGTGTCATGTACAGGATCGTAAAGGAGCACGGGCGCATCTGTCTCGAGTGCGAGGCTGCGTAATGCCGTCTTCAGATTCGCGATCGGCAGCATGGCTGAAGCGGCTGTCGGATCTCCCTCGTCATCGTAGGCAATCACCAATATCTCCACGTTCCGCCGCGTGATGCGGTTCTCCACGCTGATCAGCCATTCGAACGTCGCCTTTTCCCCGGGAGCAAAGGTCAGATCGGGATCAAAGCTTACCAGATTCGGGGATGCGGGATCGAGGCTGAGACCATCCGAAGTCGGGAAGTAGATGATGATCCGCTCGATGGAACCGGTCTGATGCGAGACGTTTCTCACGGTGTAACTGACCGTGAAAGGATTCGGCTCGACGTTGGTCTCCTCTTCATTGAGTGCGAGGGAGTCGGGGAGCTCGAACGACGCGCAGGCGAACTCCGGCAGCAGTCCCGGAACACGGGTCATGCCTCGTACGTCCACGGAATCGAGCCAGAAGCCTGCGGGATGCTTCCCCGTGACGGTGAAACGGAACGTCGGCTCCATGGTAAAACGCAGGCGCGGGTTCCAGCGCAGCGTCCATGTCAGCTCGGGAATCGGGTCACCGAGCTGCCATTGCTCCATGCTGCACGGATCATAAAGCTTCGTCGCCGGTTGTCCCGGCGGATCGAATTCCACATACCGCGGCAGGATGATCGTTCCCGAAACACTGTCCGCCGTCACATCGCCTCTGTTCACACAGGTGAGCCTGACGGTGAAGGGATTGGGGACGTAGGAATCCAGAGTATCGTCGAAGTGAAGTGCATTCGGGACAAAGCAGCGCGGAGAGAGTACAGGGGAACCGAGTGGCGGGATGATGATTTCCGTCTCGCAGAGTGAGGAATCCGCGTTCCGCGTGCGCACCCACACGGAGATGGTGTATCGCTTCTCCACCGGAGTCCGCGGATGCACGAGCATCCACCGCGCTGTGCCGGACTGCTGCGGGAAGAGCTGCGCGGGCTGCAACAGCTGTCCGTTGTCGTCCAGCGAGTCCGCCATCTTCAGGTCCCCGGTCAGTTCAATGCGCGCATACACGGAATCCGTCAGCGCCGTGCCGATATTCGTGACCGTTACCGTCACGGGAATCGGCATGGGCTTGTAGACCAGGTTCACGTAATCCGCCCTGATTTCCGGCGCGTGCAGCTCGCAGCGGAGCACGGGCTGCTGTTGTGCCTCTACCGACGAGAAACCGCAGAATGCGATGATGACGCCTGCGATACGAACGGACAGTGATCGCATGGTACCTCCGGAATTTCCGAATATGAACATCTGAATACGCGACAGGAATATCTTCAGATGATAGAACACATGCGGGGAGGAAAGGTAACAGATGTCCTCAGGATCACGCATATTGTATCGTGGCGGTGCGGGGGGGGTTATCCTTGAAAATCCGGTGCGTCTCACAAGGTTTTCAAGGAAAACGGGGCGGAGCTACGCCGCAAGTTCCAGCCGCACCTTCCGGCCGATGCGGGCTTCGAGGGTGATGAGCGTTTAACGCAGCAGCATGCCGCGTGATTCTGTTCTCCCGTCGGTTTCGAGGACGTAGCGGTACACGCCCGTCGGCAGTCCCGCACCGTCGAAGCGAAGGTGATGGGTTCCCGGTGCGAGGAAGCCGTCATGCAGGATGGCGATTTCCTCACCGAGAATGTTGAACACGCGCACGCGGATACGCTCCGCGGATTCGAGTGTCAGAGGGATGGTGGTGGATGGATTGAACGGATTCGGGTAGTTCTGCGAGAGTTCGAGCGCGGATGTGGATGGGGCGGACGTTCCAAGAACGAAGCCCGGGTCGTACGGCATCCAGTTATTCTCTATTGTGAATCGAAACCATGTATCGGTGGAATCCCTGGGCGACGATGACTGAGAATACAGGCCGTCGGTCGCGATCACGAACCACAGGATATCGGTGTACCGCCGACTGAAACCGGTAACTTCATATGCGAGATTGACGAGATGCTGATGAGCCCTGGTCAGGCGGGGGAGGCGTCCGCCTTGGTCACTATCAATTGCCAGGCAGCGGCCAGGATTACTCGCGTCGCAGAAGCACACCCGATATCGTATTTCGTCAGTCCATACCCGGTCAAGAGAGTCGAATCGGGAAAGATGGATAGCCGTGCAGGGATCCGGAGGTTCCGGTCGCTCCCACGTGAAAAACACCAGGTCTGTCCGACGTCGCATTTTCAGGGTGCTCCCTGTCAGAGGAGTGAGTTCCCTGAACGGGTACGGTGCGTGGTCGAGCACGGAAAACGCATCACTGCGGCCATGAATCGATGTGTCGGATGCCGCATGCACCTCGAACCAGGGAAGCTCCTGGCGAGACGGATCGGATGCGTCGGGGCGGACGATCCGATACAAGAGGAAGACCGAAGTCGCACCGCTGACCAGGATGGGACCGTCATGAATGTTCGGTTCGTACGGAAGGATATCAAGTTCACCGTGAAAGCGCTCCCTGCACACGGTCTCAACCAGAATGTCCTCGCAGGGATTCAGGTATCGATCCCGGGGAATGACGACAAGTTCGAATTTCCTATACCAGTACACCGCATCCCGGTCGGGAAGGACGCTGGTCAGATCGACGAGATAATTGGCGTGCTTGCCGGGACGCACCTGTATTGGAGGAGACTGCTGCAGAAGAAACGGCCATGTCGGTGATATCGAGAGAACGATGCCGCTGCCGACAGCGGACTGCGTGAAACCAAGAGTGGCGTACCCGTTCGTGAACGCGTCGGGCGGCACGGTGAAGAACATGCGGACGGCTTCCCCGTCTGCAGTGAGCGAGTCGATGGTGAGAAGAGCGTCGTTCACCGTTACGCGCGTCCAGGAATACCCGTCCGGATCGTCATTCCATGAGCGGGCGCTGCTGTCGACTTCCGCACGGGAACCCGTGACGATGAGAGTGACATGTCCGCCAATAGCGTTCCAGTCCGGTATTGTCCTTCCGCGATCATCAAGGGCGTGCAGCCGGAAGGTGACCTCCTCCCCCGCCGGGGTGACAATCGATACGGTGGAATCATGCTCCAGCGCGACGCCGATTCTGTTCTGCGCTCGTAGCGAAACCGCGCCCAGGATGATCAGAGCAACAGCAGCCGCGATGAAGTACCGATGGATGTTCATGGGGTCCTCGGTCCCGGATCGAAA
>JAFGKR010000088.1 GCA_016928515.1 Bacteroidota bacterium
CCGTTGCAGCCGACGCCGAAATACAGTTCGATCGTCGGCCAGTTCACCGTCACACGCTTGAAAGTGAGATTCGGCTGGGCCTCGGCCTCCTGTGTCCAGACGCTCAGCAGAACAACACACACTGCCGCGACCAGCCGCCGCCCGTGCCCGGTTACGCCCGTTGTATCAGATTTCCTCATCACATACCTCATATCAGACAGGATGCATCATTTCGCTCTTCATTCTTCACTTACGATGAGTGCTGCCGGTTGGAACGCCGAGCCGGTGGCTCGGCGCTACGATCAGCTGTACGATGGATTTCTCCGACTTGATGTCATGCGCGCGTGTTCTTCTTCTTCTCTTCTTCTCTTCTTCTCTTCATTCCACGACCACCACCCGTGTCATCACGCCGCCGTCCGCGAGCCGCACCCGCAGCAGATAGCTTCCCGGCGTCACGTCGTGCAGCTGCAGAGTCTCGTGAAATTCCGACGAACGGGCGAAGGACTCCGAACGAATCCCGCGTCCGAGCATGTCGGTGAGCGTTACGGTGACTGCCGACGGACGTTCGAGGGAGAGTGACAGCGTGAAGCGTCCGTTCGAGGGATTCGGATACAGCTCGAAGCTGCGGACCGCCGACGGCAATTCTGCTGTTCCGAGCACGGTTACGTCGAGGGGATTCGACATCGCCGCACAGCCATTGCTGTCGGTCACCTCGACCATGTAGCTGCCGACATCCGGCAGCGCGAGAAACTGGTTGGTCTCTCCCGGCAGCGGCTGTCCGTTGCGATACCACTGCCACGCCGATGCCATGCTCGCGAGCAGGACGTCGCCGGTACGCTGAATGGTGGGCGTGACCGGTGCCGGCCATGTGACCACCGTGATGGTATCGGACATTCCCCGGCAACCGTTGCTGTCGGTGACCGTCACCCAGTACTCTCCTGCCGAATTGACAGCCGTGTACTGTCCGCTTCCCCCGTTGCTCCAGGCGTAGCTGACGAATCCCGGTGTGGCTTCGAGCAGCAGCGTATCGCCTTCGCAGAAGGGCATGGGGCCCTTTGCCGCGATGACCGGCTGTGGGAGTGGATGCACGGTCACATGCACCGTATCCGAGACGCCCTGTTTCCCGTCATTGTCGGTGACGATGCAGAAATACGACCCGGCATCCCGCACCGTCAGCCGGCGCGTGCGGTCCCCGGTGTTCCACCAGTAATCCGCGTAGCCCGGACCGGCGTCGAGCATCACCCCATCTCCGGTACACATGCTCAGCGAGCCGGTAATGGACAAGCGTATCGTGAAGGCCGCTTTCGCCGCGGGAATCTCCACCTCTCCCGTGCACAGGACCGTATCGCCGTCGCTCGTCCCGATGCGCACCTCGACGGGGACGCGCGCCGGCGATGCTACGAGCGGATGCTGCATCCGCCACATCACACTCCCCGTCTGACCGGGAGAGATCACGCTCGGAGTCAGCGGTTGGATTCTCGACGTTCCGGCAGCAAGCGAAAGCGACGGTGCGAAGGAAATCGTCGCGCCCACGTTTTCCGCCGGTTTCCCGCCGGTGTTCTGCACCGTGGCGCCGACAAGGAAGGGCGACGGCGTATACTGCTGATTCGCAGCGTCGTAGGTGATGACCGGGAGATTGAGCGCGCATTCGAGGTTATGACTGAATGGGACGGACTGCGTGCATGTCACCGTGTCGTGGTTGTCGAACATGGCGTCGACGGAAAAGACCGCCCGGTCGTTGAACAGCAGCTTCCGCGCCGAGAACTGCCAGGTCGCGGAGGATTCCTGTCCGTAGGCGACGTCCACCGGATTGCCGGGCAGAACGTCGGTCTGAGGTGAGACGCGCGTCACCACCGCCGTGTCGTAGCGGATGCGGAAACGCGTGTTGAGCGCGTCGACGGGACCGCTGTTCGTCACGCGCATGGTGACGGAAAACGGGTCAGGAGAAAACGTCTGTGCCGCACCGTCCCAGGTCAGCTCGGCAGGCGTCTCCATCGCGCAGCTCATCAGCGGCGCGTCGATGGGCGGGATGATGCAGAGGCGTCCTCCCTCCATTTCCAGAATACGGCAGCCCGTATCCATGCTGAACGTGTCGATCACGATATCGCAGCACGTGGTGTCCTGCGGATTCTCACCGAGAAACTGCAGTGCAAATAATATCCCGCTACCGGTGATGCGCTTGCCGCTGAGCGTCGAGACGCGCAGTCCGCCGGCAACCGGCATGACATCCGTCGCGACACCCTCCAGCAGCGATCCGCTGGGGACGGTTACACTGAGGTTCCGCATGCAGCTGCTGTCGATCAGCACAGTGAAGGAGAAGGGATTCAACACTTCGTTGTTCAGCGGCGTGACGAGATCGAGCGGCATCAATGCATTCTGATTTCCGAACACCGTGACATCACGGAGCTTCATCCGCAGCGGAGAAAAAGTCGTGGAATCAAGCGGCGCGCGGTAGGTCTTTGTCTTGACGTCCGTCCCGCCGCAGAAATTGTTCAGCTGCAGTTCCACAGTACGCATACCGCCGTCGGCGCAGTCCGCCTCGTATGTGATGACACATTCGGCGAAGGAGTAGGTGGAAATGAGATCATAGATGTCCCCGAAGATCGCGGCAAGCTGCCCGGCATTCGGCGTCTGGTAGTATTTCCCGCCCGTCAGCAGCGCGATCATCTCCAGTTCCGTGGCGTTGACGGAGGAACCCAGGCCGATGGTGAACACCTTGATGTTGTTTTTATTCGCAAGGGAAATGATTTCCGACGGTGTGCGGGTTGAGGAATTGTCCCCACCGTCCGTGAGCACAATCACCGCGCGGCACTGGTTGACGCCGTTGTTGATCAGTTCCAGGATTCCGGCGTAGCAGCCATCCCACACCGCCGTCGCGCCGGAGGCGGGCAGCGCATCGATGGATGCATACAGCATCGGTTTTATGGTCGTCATGTGCTGCTGGATGTTCACCACGGAAGTGAACCAGATGATAGCAGCCTCGTCGATCTGTCCGTCCATCTTGTCGACGAACGCTCTTCCCCCCGCCTTCGCGCCGGCGTTTCCCGCTCCGGACATCGATCCCGAGGCGTCGAAGACCAGCGACACCGATATCGGACAGCGCACGGTGGGATCCGGGCACCACAGCGTGAAATCCGGTACCTCCACACCGTTCTCGAAAATCCGGAAATCCTGTTTCGCCATGTTGTATGCGGGCTGGCCGTTGCAGCCGACGACGAAATACAACTCGATCGTCGGCCAGTTCACCGTGATGCGCTTGAAATTGAGATTCGGCTGCGCCTGCGCGTCCGGTATACAGCCAAGCAACAGGAACAGTGTTCCGACGACGAACGGCCGTCCCTGAAGCAGTTCACGCAACGATCTCATCATTCACCTCGCAGATTATATGTTGGAGCACATCGCATTCTTTCATGCTTCTTCTTTCATTGTTTTTTATTTCATTCTTCATCCCCGCAGATCCATGACCGGGAACCAAGAATCCACGCTTCCACGTCCCTCGATACGGTCGTCAGCCTGAGGCTGACGACCTACTACCAATGACATCTGTGCGGATTCCGCCAACAATGTGCTGCCGGTTGGAACGCCGAGCCGATGGCTCGGCGCTACGGTCGGTTTCGCGATATTCTGCGTGATTGATGTCATTCGTTGGGTACGATGACGATCTGTGTCATCTGTGATCTCGGGATGACGTTTTGTTCTCTTCTTCTCTTCTTCTCTTCTTCTCTTCATTCCACCGTCACCACGCGTGTCATCATCCCTCCGCCCGCAATCCGCACGCGGAGCAGGTAATGCCCCGGCGTCACACGGCCGAGATCCAGCGTCTCGTGCAGCAGGCGCGTCTCGGGGAACGCAAGACTGCGCATTTCCCGGCCGAGCACGTCGCTTATGCTCACCTGCACGGCGGCCGGAATCTTCAGCGACAGTGCGAGCGTCAGCCGTCCGTCCGAGGGATTGGGATAGACGTCGAACCCGTTCACCACAGCGGGAAGATCCTCGACACCGAGAACCGAAACGTCAAAAGGATCCGACATCGCCTTGCAGCCGTGGGCATCGGTGATCTCCACCGTGTACGTCCCTGTCTGCATCATGACATGGACGCGGTCGGTCGCACCCGGAATGGGCTGACCGTTGCGGTACCACTGCCAAGCTGCGGCGGAACTCGCGTGCAGCACGTCGCCACCGCGCATGATCTCGGGCTTCTCCGGTTCAGGGAAAGTGAAGACGACGATGGTATCGGAGACACCCGGGCATCCGTTCGAATCGGTCACGGTCACCCAGTACTCGCCAGCGTCATACACCCATTCGGTTCGCCCGCTGCCTCCGCTGTTCCAGGCGTAGGAGAGATATCCCCGAGGCGCCTCCAGCAGCAGGGAATCCCCCACACAGAACGGCATGGAACCGAGATAGGAGAGTATTGGATGGGGAGTAGGCAGCACGGTAACGTCCAGTGTGTCCGACAGGCCATATTCGCCGTCCGCATTCTCCAGGATGCAAAAGTACGTACCGGATGTGTGCACCGCGATCCGCCGGGTGCGTTCGCCGGTGTTCCAGGCGTAAGACACATACCCTTCCCCCGCATCCAGCATCACGGATCCGCCCTCGCAGAATTCCAGCGGTCCCTCTGCGGTGAGATCAACGTCGAATGAAGGAAGGGAATCCCCCGGCAGCACGCAGATGCGTCCGTCGCCGGCCTGAAGCAGCACGCAGCCGGCGGTGACCGGATGCGCCTGCACCACAATGTCGCAGCATTCCACCGCGCTCACATCCGCCGCTTTCCAATGGAGATGCAGCAGGATTCCGCTGCCGGTCACCCTTTTCCCCATCGTCGTCTCGATGCGGTACCCGCCGGGAATCGGCGTCATCTGGACCGGGACGCCTTCGAGCAACGTGCCCTGCGGAGCAGAGGCACCGGTCAGCGTGCCGCAATCCGCGGCGTCGGATACCGTGATGGTGAACGGCGGAAGGATGTCGCCGGCGAGCGGCGTCAGCAGTTCGAAGGGAATGACCAGGTCCTTCCCCGCGAGGGCGATACCGTCACCGAGCTCCATCTGCGCCGCAGTGAATGTCGCTGAATCGAGCGGGGCCTTGTACATCGTTGTGGCCATTCTGGCCGTATCCGCATCACAGAAATCGACCAGCTGCAGTTCCACCCAGCGCAGGGTGCCGTCCGCGCACGCGCGCTGATACGTGATGACATGCGCTCCCGGACGAAACGGAAAACAAATCTTCGCATCCTCGAAGATTTCCTGATAGATCGCTTCCAGATCGAGCGGATCGTCGGTCTGGTAATGCTGTCCGCCGGTCTCGGTGGCGATGTATTCGAGTGAATCCGCATCCGTGAAGGAACCCAGTGAGACCGTATACACAGGTACGTGATTCCGTCTCGCCAGCGCGGCGACCTCCGTCGGTGTGCGAGTGGAACTGTTGTCCAATCCGTCGGAAAGCACAATGACCGCCCGGCACTGGTTGATACTGTTGTTGATCAGTTCGATAACGCCTGCATAGCAGCCATCCCACACAGCCGTGCCGCCGCTCGCGGGGAGGGCATCGATAGAGGCATACAGCATCGGCTTGAGAGATGTCATCTGTTGCTGAATCTGTACCACCGAGTTGAACCAGACGATGGCCGCTTCGTCGTTCTGGCCGTCCATCTCGTCGATGAAGGCCCTTCCAGCTGCTTTCGCCCCGGCATTGTTCGCGCCCGTCATGGAACCGGAGGCGTCGAACACCAGCACAGCGGAGAGCGCTGAGGAAACTCCGGAATCGACGCTCCAGACAGTGAAATCGGTCACCTCACGGCTGTTTTCGAAGAGCCGGAAATGCTCTTTCCCGATACTGTAGGCGGGATTGCCGTCGCAAGTGACAAGCACCTGCAGAATGACCTCCGGCCAGTTGACGATCGTACGGTCGATGGTCAATTCCGGCTGCGCGTGAAGCTCGAGCGTGCTCAGGGCCAGGAGAATCATCATGGAGGAAAACAGCACCGACCATACGCGGTGGCTGCGCATTGTACTGCGGAGAGCGAGTGTCTTCATCACAACCTCACCTCAGGAAAAACAGGGAAACGAAATCTATGTGATCCGAACGAAACGGACGTATGAGCTGGAAAAGGGCCGATAGTGGATAAACACTTCAGGCTCTTTGATGTTACAGGAAGACGATATGAAAGTCAAGTTTTGATGCGGGATTCGGTGATGATCTGACGATACCGAACAGGAAATGGGTATTTCCACCTATTGATTTTGAGATTTCAGATTCTTAAACTTTCTCCACGTCATCATCTGTTTCCCAACTGTCATCACGTCCAGCCGCTTCGCTGCCCGGGAACGTGCATGCTGCTGTGTGGATGAGAACTCATTCCATCTTACAGATACAGGAGTCCGTCATGCCGCTGCGAACCGTCTGGATTATCGGATTCGTCCTTCTCGGATGCATCCCCCTTCACGCTCAGTCAAATTATGCGATCGAGTTCGATGGTATAGATGACCGTCTGGAAATCCCCTCCTCAGAAAGGTACTATGCGGCACCAGCTTTCACCTGGGAACTCTGGTTCAATGGGGCGGATCTTCCAACCTCACCTTCTGATCCCCGACAGGCTCTCATAAAACTTGTTGACAATGTATCAAAAGAGGATATGTCCTTGGGCTGGGGTTGCATCGATTGTGCGAATCCGCGGACGGAACTTTCATTCCAGGTGGATGGCTTTGGACAGAATCCGGCGCAGGATACTCCTCTTCCCATCGGCTATACACCAGACGGAGGGTGGATAAATGATACATGGTATCATGTTGCTGCAGTGCGGAACTTTACGGAGGATTCCATCAAACTATACATAAACGGGGAACTCGTCGCGGAGAAGGAACTGATACGGCTTCCGATTCCACGACCTCTGTGTACAACGTTCGACATTGGAGCGTGCTTCTGGGACTGCTATATGCATGAGACTTTCTTCAAAGGCATGCTCGCAGATATCAGAATCTGGAATACGGCAAGAACTCCGCATGAGATCCAGAACAGCATGTATACGCAGTTTAATGGGAATGAACCCGGACTTGTCGGGCTCTGGACAATGCGCGAGGGAAGCGGAACAGTGATCCATGATGGAACGGTCCACGGTCATCACGCAACCATCATGAACGGTGCCGCCTGGGTGGAAAGCAATATCATTCCGCCATACCCTCCCGCAGCTCCTTCCAATTTGTCTGCATCAGCCATATCACCGACGAAGGCTCAGCTGTCCTGGTCCGATAACTCAATGAACGAAACACGTTTTATCGCAGAGTATCGTCTCGGGGAAGGACAATGGATGCGGCTGGATTCAACGTTTGCGAATACAAACACGATGATTCTCGAAAATCTCCAGCCGGAAACGAAGTATGATTTCCGCGTCATTGCCGTCAATCCGTATTACGCTTCCCCACCCTCCAATACCGCCTCCGCGACCACACCGGAATTCGTCGGACCCAGTGATCTGGTCGCCACTGCCTTCGCGCATAACACGATCCGGCTGCAGTGGAAGGACAATTCCCCTTACGAAACAGCCCAGATCGTCGAGAAGGAAGGAGCGGCCCAAGCCTGGGAGGTAACCGACACGGTAAGCCGCGATCAGACGACGCAGTATGTCACCGGCCTGCAGTCATCCACCACGTACACCTTCCGTGTGCGCGCGCTGGAGGGACGCATCCCCTCCCCGCCCTCCAACGAAGCCGAAGCGACGACATTGCTCTTCCTGGAGGTGCCGGAGAACCTGACCGCCGCTGTCCTCTCCTGCACGGAACTGCGGCTGGACTGGCAGGATATGAGCACGCAGGAAAGTGGCTTCGAAATCGAACAGCGCATCGGAGATGAAGAATGGACGCTGCTGCAGACCGCGAACCGGGACGAGACAACCCTCAACCTGGACGGTCTGACGCCGCGCACGACGTACCGCTATCGCATCCGCGCCGTCGGCGACAACGCCGCATCCTCGTGATCCAAAGAGGCGGAGGCGTTCACCCTCGTCTCTCCGGCGACACCGCGCGACCTGGAGGCGGAAGCCATCGCGCATCACACCGTGCGCCTGACCTGGAGCAGGGCATCGGAAGATGAAGAACGTTTCGAGATCGGACGCCGGGATACGGGAAAGGACTGGATCATCGTGCATACCGTCGCCGCGGGCAAGGAAGAGATCCTCGACGGGGAACTGAGCGCCGAGACGACGTACGGCTATCGCATCAGGGCCGTGAACGAAGCGGGGGCATCGGAGTGGTCCGATCCCGTGGAAGTCACGACTCCCGCGCTTCCGGTGCCCGACACGCCCTTCGGCGTCATGGCGAAGGCCACCGGCCCAACCAGCATCAGCATTACCTGGATCATGCCCTATCCCTCCTGCGAACAGTCCTTCGAACTTGAGGAGTCACTCACAGGAGATGAAAACGACTTCACCGCTGTTCTGCCGGCTCCAGGGGCGGGCGACCGTTCGTATCAGCGTGACGGACTGCAACCGCAGACAACGTACTACTACCGCCTGCGCGCGGTCAACACATCCGGTATGTCGGATTATTCCGGCATCGCCAGCGCGACCACGCTGAAAAAGGACGAGCGCCTCCCCGATACGCCGTTCGACGTGATCGCCTCGGCGCTGAGCGAAAGCAGAATCCGCATCTCCTGGGCCATGCCGGATCCGATGCCGGCGGAGGGATTCTCGCTCGAGCG
>JAFGKR010000374.1 GCA_016928515.1 Bacteroidota bacterium
ATACTCGGGGAAGGTGATGCCGTACTCGACGCCGATCGTTCCGGGCGCTTCGGCGTAACCGGCCGGCATGCCCTGTCCGTCGACGAATTCATAGGTCAGGCTGCCGGGCAGCACGTAACAGGCCTCGTCGGCCCCCATGTAGGGATTGACGCGTCCGTCGTGATCGATATCCACGGTGACGTCCTGAAGGAGTGTGCCGAACAGGTCGGTATCGTCGTCAGAGGGACTGGCCAGATGCAGGTCGCCCGTGGTCACATCCTCGAAGAAGACCGTCTTGGTCAGCGAGTTTCCGTCCATACCCGAGGAATTCTGCAAGTCGGCAAGCGTCGTTTTGTTCCCGTTCCAATACGCCAATGTATTGCCGTTGGTGTAGAACAGGTTGTAGTCCGAGTCGGTCATCGATGCGCCGTCATACACATACCACGCTTTACCGGTCCCCTGCTGGTAGAAGATGTTGTTGTAATACGTGCACCCGCTCGGGTAGTAGTGATACACGCCATAGCTGCTCGAATAGTTGCCATCCATCCACCACGTATTGTGGGCGAAGAGCGTGTTGTACGAGCGGTACATGTACATCATGCGGTAGGGCGTGTTCTGCCCGGTGAGCGTGATCATGTTGTTGACGAAACGCGACTGCCCGCTGACGTAGTAGTTCTGATAGTAGAAGTACACGCCGTAGGCGTAGGAGCGTCCCTGACCGAACCACTTGTTTCGCTCCACGGAAGCATCATGGCCGTAATAGAAGAAGCTCAGGTACATGTAGCTGTATCCGGGACCGAGTTCGATGACGTTGTCGTGGAATTTCTCGTATCCCTGGTAATAACTGTAGTACCCGGTGTAGTACGAACCGGTGATGGTGTTCCGTTCGTAGACACAGTCGTCCTGCGTATTGGTGTTGCTGGAACCTCCCATGTAAAGACCGACACTGCCGTTCTGGATATTGCAGTCGCGGATGGTTGTGCGGTGATTGTTTGATCCGTAGCCGTTCACCACCGCGGCGTAATTGGACGTTGTGGTGACAGTCGCGCCAATAAGGTCGCAGCTCTCGATCGTGCAGTCGGTCGACGTGCCCATGTCGACGACCATCGTGTATGTTCCTGTGCCGGTATTCGTGATGGTCATGTTCCTGAACGTGACGAATGTCGCCCCGCCGAAAACCAGTACGCCGTTGTTCGCCGTCGAGTTGGATGTGTGCGAGACGGTGACATCGGACCGATTGCCGGTCTCCGACTGGAAGGTGACCGTGTTCACCGCGGACGCTCCGGGTATCGCATCGAGTTCTATGCGTTCGTTGTAGGTGCCGGAACGCACGTTGAACACCACGGGTCCACAGAGACCGAATGTGTTCAGATCATCCACGGCATCGGTAAATGTCGCGTAATCGGGGGACGTCCCGCCGATGGTGTATGTCCCGGCGATGGCCGCCTGCACCGTCACACTGGCGGTGTCGTTCATGTTGATCGTATCCTGCACGCCGTTCGGACTGCTTGTCCATGCCGTGATTGCGTAGGGGGTGTTGGCGAGAAAATTCATCGTCGCCAGCGTGACCTGTGTTTCACGTGAGGCCGTGGTCAACGTGTCGAGCAGACCGCTCCATGCGTATGCTGTCTGCGGAACGCCGTTCAGTGTCCAGTTGATCGTTGCCGAGGTTAACTGATTTGTGCCGAAGTTGCGCAGCGTGACTTTGACGTCTTCGCTCCCCGGACAGAAGTTCAGAGGCGAGTCGATGGAAGCGATGCCGGCGTCATTCGGTCCGACAATGCCTTCGTCATACGTGACTTTTCCGCAGAACTGGCGGGGGTAAAAGCCGAAGGAAACATTTGTCGTATTGTTGTTGGGATTTGTGGTGCCGTACACGCCCCAGAACTGCGTATCGATGGACATGTACGAATCGGAGAACACATAGGGTGTTGTCCCGCTGCGGTACCGGAGTCCCCCGTTACTGCAGAAAATCATGAATCCCCACGTCTCGTTGGGATTCATCATGAAATCAAGATCGACGGGGATCTCGGTGTAATTGGTGTTGCTGGTCGCCGTGTAATTGGACTGGCCGAGAAAAATCCACCCGCTGTTCTGGTCGACGGTCCCACCCTGCCGCGCCCAGATCTCGACCGTTCCACTGCCTGTATTGAAGGTGTTCCAGAAGCGATGCAGGCGAACGGAGCGCTGTGCCGTGATGTCGAACGTGATGCCCTGCTGGCCGTTGTTGGCCGTAACGGTACTCAGGGACATCGAACCCTGGGCCTGTATCGGTGCGACGGGAAGGACAAGCAGGAGTGCCAATGCGGCGGTTACCAATATCGGGGCGAGACGGAACGCCCACCCCGGTGTACTGCAAGTTGTCTCAAGAATTCTCATACGAAATACCTCATGAACATGGAAAAAAGCGAATATGCCAAATAGAGTGAATTTTTTTCACATTGATCTTCCTTGGCGCAATTTTCGGCGAAGTAACGCCTGTACACTATACAGGATAGGGATTGCTGATCAAAAAATCAAGGGAAAGAGCGATACAGTCGGAAGGCATGCGCAGTCCGGATAAAACACTGTATTATAATGATTTATGAGGATTTTACGTGCCTGGATTCTTGCGTCCCCTTGAATAAACGCGGCATGAAAGTGCGCAATATTCACTGTGGCATTTGGCAACTACTTTGCAGAGCGGACGTATGTTAGCCGACAGGTCGGCCAGTACATCCCACTGACTGCTGGCGGGTGCGCGGACGAGAATCCCTTGTGTTCCGGACTTCATGCGATGTACTGCACAGCCAATCCTCTTACACGGAGATCGCATATTGGCACGATCGGGAGTGTTGGGGCACCGTCTCTACCTTGTTATTGAAGCCACTAAATACTAAGTTTCTGCTTCATACCGAGCCGCTTGTATGCGCGCTGCGGCGCAAAAACATCGCTTCCTATGAGAAATAGCGGAGACATTTTTTCATGTGCGGAATCGTCGGCTATATCGGCTTCCAGGAAGTCGCACCGATTATCATAAACGGATTGAAGCGTCTGGAATACCGGGGATACGATTCCGCTGGACTGGCGCTGCTTTCCGACAACTCCCTGAGCATCCTCAAACGAGCGGGTAAGGTCACGGACCTGGAGACACTGGTCGAGGTCCATCCAGTCTCCTCTACAATCGGTATCGGACACACCCGCTGGGCGACGCACGGCATACCGAATGACGTGAATGCCCATCCTCATGTGGATCAGACGGGTACCATCGCCCTGGTGCACAACGGTATTATCGAAAATCACGCCGCCATCCGGCAGCGTCTGCAGCGTGACGGCATCGTTTTCAGTACTGACACCGACACCGAAGCGCTGGTGCAGCTGATCTCCGCCTTCTTCGATATCACGCATGACCTGGAACATGCCGTCCGGCTGGCACTCAACGAGGTGGACGGCACCTACGGTATCGTCGTCGTGTCCAGCAGGGAACCCGACAAGCTGATTGCGGCTCGCCGGGGGAGTCCATTGGTGCTCGGCATCAACGAGGGCGAGTACTTCGTCGCTTCCGACGCGTCGGCCATCGTCGGTCATACCCGCCAGGTCATCTTCCTCGAAGACGACGACGTGGCCACACTGACACGCAACGGCTACGAAGTCAAGACGCTCGGCGACGAGATCGTGGAACATGAGATCGAGGAGATCACCTACGACATCGAGCAGATCGAAAAGAGCGGTTTTGAACATTTCATGCTCAAGGAAATTCACGAGCAGCCGCAGACGATCATGGACTCGATGCGCGGGCGACTGATCCAGGAAAAGGGAACGGCCAAACTCGGCGGTCTGCGCGAAGTGCTTCCCGTGCTCAACAATGCGCGGCGCATTATCATCACCGCCTGCGGAACGTCATGGCATGCCGGACTCGTCGGGGAGTACATGCTCGAGCATTACGCGCGCATTCCCGTCGAAGTGGAGTATGCGTCGGAATTCCGCTACAAGGATCCCATCATCAACGAAGACGACGTCGTCATCGCCATCAGTCAGAGCGGTGAGACGGCGGACACACTCGCTGCACTGCGCGAGGCGAAACTCCGCGGGGCGACCGTGATCGGCATCTGCAACGTGGTGGGAAGCACCATCGCGCGGGAGACACACGCCGGCGTGTACATCCATGCCGGACCGGAGATCGGCGTCGCATCGACGAAAGCCTTTACGGCACAGCTGGTGGCTCTTTCCCTCCTCACTCTCATGCTCGGCCGGAACCGCGGCTTCATCAGCATCGAGGAAGGCCGGGAATTCGCACAGGAGCTGCTGAATATCCCCGCGAAGGTGGAGGAGATTCTCCGCGACACCACTCCGATACAGGATCTGGCCGAACGCTATTATCAGAGCAGCAACGTCCTCTACCTCGGCAGGGGGTATAACTTCCCGGCGGCACTGGAAGGCGCGCTCAAACTCAAGGAGATCTCCTACATCCACGCCGAGGGCTATCCCGCCGCGGAGATGAAGCACGGTCCCATTGCGCTGATCGACGAAAACATGCCTGTGGTGTTCATCGCACCGCAGGACCGGATTCATGAAAAAGTCATCAGCAACATCCAGGAAGTGAAAGCGCGAAAGGGACAGGTCATCGCCATCGTCAATCACGAAGACGATGTCATCGACGGACTGGCGGATTACATCATCCGCATTCCCCGGACGGTGGATTTTCTCTCCCCGCTGCTCACCAGCATTCCGCTGCAACTCCTGGCGTACTACATAGCCGTACGCCGCGGCTGCGACGTCGATCAGCCGCGCAACCTCGCCAAAAGTGTCACTGTCGAGTAGCCGCCGCACACATATTTCATGAACGAAACGACCACAGCATCGATGACCGACGCGGATCTTGTTCGCGACATCCTCCGGATGAAGGAGGACATGAACGCCGTGATTCTGGCCCACTACTACCAGGATTCCGTGATCCAGGAGCTCGCGGATATTCGCGGCGACAGTTTCGAACTGTCCCGCCGCGCCCGGGAAACGGATGCGGACGTCATCGTCTTCGCCGGTGTGCACTTCATGGCGGAAACGGCGAAAATCCTGAATCCGACCAAGACCGTGCTGATCCCGGACATGAATGCCGGCTGCTCCCTGGCCGAAAGCGCCCCGGCGCATCTGTTCCGCCGCTTCCGCGAGCAGCACCCGGAGCATCTTGCCGTGACGTACATCAACTGCACGGCGGAGGTGAAAGCGTTGAGCGACATCATCTGCACGTCGAGCAGCGCCGAGCGCATCGTCGCGAAGCTGCCGAAAGAGCAACCGATCATCTTTGCGCCGGACAAGAATCTCGGCCATTACGTGCGCGCGAAAACGGGCAGGGAACTTCTGCTCTGGCAGGGTGTCTGTACAGTGCATGAACAATTCAGTGAAACCCGTATCGCCGACCTGCGAACACAGCATCCCGCGGCGGAAGTGATCGCCCATCCGGAATGCGAAGGAGTGATCCTTCGTATGGCCGATTTCATCGGATCCACCAGTGCATTGCTGAAGCATGTCCAGGAAAGTTCCGCGCAGGCATTCATCGTGGCGACGGAGTCGGGCATCCTGCATGAGATGCGCCGGCTGGCGCCGGAGAAACAGCTCATTCCCGCACCTCCCGATACCACCTGCGCCTGCAGCATCTGCGATTACATGAAAGTCAACACACTCACAAAACTGCATCGCTGCATGAAGAATCACGCACCCACCGTGGAAGTGGAGGAGGCCCTGCGGCAGCGGGCGCTGCGTCCGATCGAACGCATGCTCGAACTGGCGGAAGCCGACGAGGAGCAGACCGCGCGCATCGTTGCGGAAATCCGTCTCCCCTTCTCCGGCGGATACGACCAACCATTGCGATAGAATCCGTAATCATTCGTCTCATCAGATGAGGTCCCCATGAAAAAACTGATCCTGACTGCATTGCTGTGCATGCTCACGGCGGGAAGCGCCGGCGCGCAGCAAATCATCGATCTGTTCCACTATCAGCCGGAGCAGGACTACGTCACGCTGAATCTCCCGGCCCGTGGGATGTCCATCGCCCGCTTCGAGGTCGAACGCGCGGCACGCCTGCATGAAATCAATGTCTGGTTTTCCCCGGACGCAAACGCAACGGGCGGTGACAGCGTCAACGTGTATCTGTTCGGTCGCGAAGGCGGTGGGGCCTATCCGCTGCTGCTGCAGCCGGTCATCACCATCAAGGCATGGATCCCGGAAGGAACGAACACCCTGATCCGCTTCCCCTTCGGGGATCAGAAGCCGACCTTCCTTCGTCCGACGAATTTCTTCGTCGGTGTGCAGGTGCTCGGTATAAATATCCGCGTACGTATGGACCGTTACACGCAGATGCCGGATTGCGCAACATCAGAAGCGGACACCATGTACAAGTCATCGTACTGGCAGCCGGTGGAGCCGCCGTTCATCCCCTTCAATTCGGTATTCGCCGGTGGAGTCGCCATCAATAACTGGTATATCGGATCGAAGGTCGAGTATCTCGATCCCCCACAGACCATGTTCACCGAAGCGACGCTGCTTGCAGGCGTGAACGCCATGCCCGACGGCCGGCGCATCAGCTGGGGTGACTACGACGGAGACGGGAATCAGGATCTGATCTACGGGTCGCATCTCTACAAGAACAACGGGAATGGGAAGTTCACCGATGTCGCGACGGCGGCGGGATATGACGGCGGCAGCGACGTGAACATGTTTGCCGATGTCGACAACGACGGTGATCTGGATATCGTCTGTCAACCCGACAATATCATTTACCTCAACGATGACGGTACCTTCACCAAAGATACCGAACCTGGCTTCGGAACAAGCCGCAACACGACAGCCATGACCTTCGCCGATTATGACGGCGATACGTTCATCGATCTCTTCGTCGCCAACGGGGAGTACATGTACATGCAGAATCCCCAGAATCCGAACGATTCCGCCATGGTGCGCGGCGCCGCCTGGGAGGCCTTCTTCTACGGAAACACCCAGAACGGAAAGTTCCGGGACGTCAAGAGTCTTGTTCTCGGCGGATACCGCGCCGGACAGTACGGCCGGAATCCCTACAACCAGCAGCAGCAGGTGCAGGGCTATCGTCCCATCACCGGTGCCAACTGGGCCGACATCGACGGCGACGGCGACCTCGATCTCTATGCCTCCAATAACCGTCTGCAGCCGAATTATCTCTTCGAGAACCAGGGAACCGGCTTCCTGCGCGAAGTGTCCAGTCTACACGGCCTCCAGGGCGTGATCAAGACGGATCCGAATTATGTCGGACTCTTCGGCAACTCCCGCGGCTGCGATTTCATGGACTATGACAACGACGGCGACGTCGACCTCTTCATCGGCGAGGCCATGGAAAAATGGCGTCTGCCGGCAGGCGACATGACGGCCGTGTGGAAGAACAGCGGTCCGCCGAACAGCCAGTTCACCCAGGTCCCCAACGCCACCAGCAAGCTGGGCTTCAGCCTCTACGACGGCGACGTGTCGTGGGGGGATTTCGACAATGACGGGCTTCCCGACGTCTTCCTGACACCGGGGGAAAACTGCTTCAATGCCACGCTGTACAAGCAGAATGCGGACGGCAGCTTCACCAACATGACCTACGAGGCCGGCATCGATGCCGTCAACAGCCTCGGCGCGGGGTGGGCGGACTACGACAACGATGGAGATCTCGATCTCGCAGTCGCTACCGAGACCGGTCTGAAACTGTATCGCAACGACATGACCGGCACGGGCAACTGGGTCGCCTTCAACCTTCGCAGCATCAGTTCCAATGTCTTTGCCATCGGTGCAAAAGTCGAAGTCGTGGTCGGCGGTACGACCTACACCCGCTGGGTGACGGCAGGCAAGGGCGCGGGATCGCAGCAGCCGTACGTGCAGCATGTCGGTATCGGTGCGACGACGTCCATCGATTCCGTCATGGTTCGCTGGCCTGACGGAAAGCACCTGACGCTCAGGGATGTGGATATCAATACGATTCATGACGTCATCGAGCAGGAGCCGGTTTCGGTCGGTCCAACACCCGCGGCTCCCCTCGCGCTGCAGCTGGAACAGAATTATCCGAATCCCTTCTCCCGCGGCACGCATGCGGTCACACGCATCGACTGGAAGATGAACACGTCGGGCGATGTGCAGCTGCGCATCTACGACAGCCGTGGTGCACTGCTGCGTACGCTGGTGAACGGTGCCCGCGGCGCCGGCAGCCACAGCATCGAATGGGACGGCCTCGATCGCAACGGTGCCGCCGTCGCGAGCGGGACGTATCGCTCCGTTCTGACCGTGGATGGTGCATCTGTCTCACGGAGCATGATCGTTGTGAAATAACACTTTCGCAAGATCAAATAAATTGATACTTTAACGGAGCCCCCTCGGGGCTCCGTTTCTTCTATCCGGCGGGCACCCATGAAGCGATATCTCACCCTGCTGTTCCTTCTCCCGTTGTTTCTGTCTGCCGCGTCCGCCCAGCAGTATACCCGCGAGGCGCTGCGTCTCGGGCTGATCTCCGGAGTGAACCTCGGGGGTGAAGAGGCGACAATCAAATACGCCAACTATACCCCGCATCCCTTCGGCATGTTCAGCATGGAGTACTATGCAGTGGACCGCCTCGCACTCGCCGGTTCACTGTACGCAGGGACGCTGGCTGCCGATTTCACCGGGCGTTCGCTCTTCCCGGATTACGGCCGCCAACCCATTTCCTCCTATGACACGAAATACTACGGCCTCTCGATCGGTGTGGATTACGCCCTCCCGCAGATCTGGGAACTGACCCCGATCGGCAGGGCGCGCATCGGAGGGATGATGCATCATACGCGTGTCAACGGCGAAGGCGGTTTCGACCACCGGCTCTCGCAGGGTGCGCTGATCTGGGGACTGGGCGGAGCGCTGGAATATCCCCTCAGCCGCGTCCTCAACCTGACCTTCTCCTACGATCTCATCCTGAGTAACTCCGACGAACTGGACGGTCTCCGCTCCGGGAAAAGGAACGATGCCCTGTCGCTGCTCACCCTCGGTATCAATGTGCTGCTGCGTCCCGGGGAAGTACCGCCGCCGCGTGCGCGCGTGTACAGTACGCGAACGGCCCGCATCACCGACCAGCCTGCACGTACCGAGCTTCCGCGGTCCGGTCCCGAGGCCTTCACGGAGGACAGGAAATCATCCCCCTCCGACGATCGCACCGAATCGGACGCACGTTCCGATTCCCGCTCGGGTGCGGAAGCCGACCGCCCAACGGAAGCGTCGTCACCGCGCGTCACACGATCCGAACCCGCGGACGCGACGCCCCGGGAAACCGGCCTCGCCCTGTCGCCGGATCCTCCCCCGCCTTTGCCGACCGAAGCCGCGAAGGAGAATATGCCCCTTCGCCTCTACACGCAGCTGTCGCTGATTCCCATCCGTCGCCTGCGTGATCTGGAGGATCGTCCCGAGCTGTTCACCCTCAAGGCCTGGCAGACCGGTGACGACCGCATGATGCTGAAAAGCTATGTGGAAATGTTGCGAGACGGGAGAACGATTTATCAGGGCAATGCTGACCTCCTGCTCGACGGACCGAAGGACGAATACCGGGCGGATGAGTTTCTCGATCTGGACGAACTGCTCATGCGCAATCAGGGGGATGCACCTCTGCCACGCGGGAATTACGTCGTGCGCGTATCGACGGTGGAATGGAATCATGAACTCAGCAGTCTCAGCCAGGCGAAATTCCTCAACGTCGACTTGCGGCCGATCTTCGCCCATCGGGCGGATACCGCGCGTGCCGTTATCGTTGACCGGGCCGTCGACGTCACCGCGGAAGGTGATCAGGAACTTGTGGTGAATTTCTTCGCCGCGGGGAGGGACGCCGCCGAGCGTGACATTCCGCTGCCGGAACAGAGAAAGGCCGAACGTCAGCGGGAATCGCTTCAGCTTGCGCCGATCGGGACCGCCGGCGCCCGACGTGATGCGCTCATCTCCGCGGAAGTGCAACGGGCATTTGCCGAGGCGCTGTCACTGCAGAATATCGCAGCTGCCCCGGGCCGGCCCGAGCACCTGAAGATCATCGTTTCGGAAGTGTATTTCCCCGTCGATACGGATCTGCTCAGCGAGGAATCCCGTATTCTGCTCGATAACGTCGCCCGCCAGATCAATCAGCACCCGGAGCTGTTCGCCGAGATCCGTGGATACGCCAACGATATCGGTGACGAAACAGCGAACCGGGCGCTGGCAAACCGTCGTGCCCAGCGCGTTCTCGAATATCTTGTCCGTCAGAAAGTCAGCGATTATCGACTGACGGTCGAGCAGGTAAACGAGGAGCAACTCATGACTGAACCGAACAGCGACCCGCGGCTCGGCCGCAAGGTGGAAATTCTGCTGAAAAACCGGGGGATGTGACAGGATTTTCCCTTCGTCATGCTTCGAGCCTGTCGAAGTATGACCAATGTGGTCAGGGTCACCCTTCGTGCGCCTGAGGTGCATCAGGATGACGATTCCCCCGGACGTTCTGCACAGCCCCAGCATGACGAGAGTGACACGCCCGGCTGTCAGCCGATCAGCCGCCGCGCTTCCGCAACAAACTCCTTGCTCGCATCGGGATCAACCGGTGCCGCAGTGATCCGCCCGGTCTTGATGGCCGTTCCGACGATGATGCCATGCGCAAGCGCGAGTGTCTCGGCCAGCGTCTCCAGTCGGACACCGCTTCCCACGTACACGGGAGCTGCCGTGGATTCGGTCGCGTGGCGGACATCCTCGAGATCCGCGGCTTCGCCGGTGCCGCTGCCGGATATGATGATGCCGTCAGCGAGTCCGCGTTCCACGGTGTCACGCACGGCATTCCTGATGGATGTCGGAGCCAGCGGTACCGCGTGCTTGACGAAGACATCGGCCAGGATGTGCACGTGCATCGCGTCAATGCATCGGCGCAGGCGGAGGGTGTCATGCGCCCGTCCTTCGATGACGCCCTGATCGGTCTGCATGGCGCCGGTGTGCACGTTCACGCGGACGAACCCCGCACCCGTCGCACCGGCGATTGCCAGTCCGGCGTCGATATCATTGCGCAACACCTGCACGCCGATGGGGATGTCGATTTCCTGCAGCAGTGCGCAGACCACCGCGGTCATGTCGGCAGTCACATGTTTGCCCGCATCTGTCCGGGCGAACGGAGCGTCTCCGTAGTTTTCCACAAGGACGGCATCGAATCCGGCGTTCTGCAGATTGATGGCGTCACGACGTGCCCGATCGAGGATGTTCATGCGCGATCCTCCGTACCCCGGCGCACCGGGGAGGGGGAGCAGGTGAACCATGCCGATCAGGCGGATGGAGGTCAGGTGCATCGTCATTGCGTTCCACCTCCTTGCTTGATGAAATGGTCAGTGAAGAGCCAACATCTCCGAAGAACTGATACCTCAGAAATTTACGGACTCGCCGTAGGCCACCGCAGCCGCTTCCATCAAGGCCTCCGACAGTGTCGGATGTGCATGCACAGTCTTGATGATCTCATGTTCGGTGGTTTCCAGCGTCCGGCCGAGGGCCGCTTCCGCAATGAGTTCCGTCGCTTCGGAACCGATGATATGCGTTCCGAGGAGTTCTCCGTACTTCGCGTCGAAGATCATTTTCACGAAACCCTCCGGATGTCCGGCGGCCACGGCCTTCCCGGATGCGCTGAACGGGAACTTGCCGATTTTGACCTCGTAGCCCAGCTCTTTTGCCTTCTTCTCCGTCAGACCCACGCTCGCCACCTGTGGCTGACAGTATGTGCAACCCGGAATGTTTTCATAATTGATGGGAGCGGGATGCTTTCCGGCAATCGCCTCCACGCAGGTGATGCCCTCGGCGGAAGCCACGTGCGCAAGCCAGGGCGGACCGACGACGTCGCCGATGGCGTAGACACCGTCGACGTTGGTACGGTAGAATTCGTCCACCTTGATATATCCGCGATCGAGCTCCACGCCCAGTTTCTCCAGTCCGATGTTTTCGACGTTGCCCTGCACGCCGACGGCCATGAGTGCCACATCCCCTTCGAGCATTTCCTCTCCCTTGGAGGAAGACACCTTCACCTTCACACCGTTCTTCGTCGTTTCGATGGCTTCGACCTTGTGCCCGGTTTTGAGTGTCATTTTTTTCTTGCGGAAGCTGCGTTCGAGCTCCTTCGATACTTCCTCGTCCTCGATGGGAAGCAGGTGATCCAGCATCTCCACGATGGTGACCTGCGTCCCGAGCGTGTTGTAGAAGTAGGCGAACTCCACACCGATGGCTCCGGCGCCGAGCACGATCATGCGCTCCGGCCGCTTCTTCAGGGACATGGCTTCGAAGTAGGAAATGATTTTCTCCCTGTCGATCTCGATGCCGGGGATGCTCCTTGGCCGCGCACCGGTGGCGAGGATGATGTGCTTTGCCTCCACCTCGCCGATTTTCTTTCCGTCAGGGTCGAAGGTGCCGACTGTGTTCTTCGTCAGCAGTTTGCCGTAGGCCTCGATATGATCGACGTTGTATTTTTTGAACAGGAAGGCCACGCCCT
This sequence comes from Bacteroidota bacterium, assembly GCA_016928515.1. Lineage (GTDB taxonomy): Bacteria > Bacteroidota > Ignavibacteria > SZUA-365 > SZUA-365 > BM516. The sequence goes on from JAFGKR010000374.1 coordinate 12,455, forward strand.
TCGACATGCGGTCTGCGATGCCGCGCGAACGCTCGATGATGCGGGTGAAATCGAAGGATACATTGTCGAATTTCAGACCGTATTCCTCCGCATGTTGCACCGTTTCCCAGATTTCCGCATTGCGCAGCAGTGATTTGGTGGGGATGCATCCCCAGTTCAGGCAGATCCCGCCGAGGTGTTTCGCCTCGATGCAGGCGGTTTTCAATCCCAGTTGTGATGCGCGGATGGCGGCGACATACCCGCCGGGTCCGCCTCCCACCACGACAACGTCATACGCGTTTGCCATATGCGACAGTCTCCACAGAATTCATGATGAAAAACCCGACCGCGGCCTAGGGGACCGCGGATGACAGTTCAGAGCGGATCCGAAGACGGAAGGACGATCAATCCACCGTCCCGGGATTGAAACTCCCGGGCAGCGCCGAATGGAGATCTTTCGTCAACGCCGGTTCGAGACCCAGCAGCCGTGCGTACACTGTGAGCTGACCGCGATGATACATCTCGTGCTGGATGGTATCCTGCAGGATGGTCAGTCGTGTTTCCCGCGTACCGTCCAGTTTCGGCACGAGCTGCATCATATGCAGGTCGCCCGCTTCCTCGAGTCGCGTCTCGGCATCCTTGTATTGCTCGACAAGGATGTTCACCAGCTTCTCCTGCGAATCCGCGCGCGTGATATTCGGCGCGTACACATTGGCCAGCTGCGACATGCTCGCACGGTGGAGATTGGTATCCTCGCGGAGCAACTCCTCGACGGTGATGATGGAAAATTCGAGAATGTGCTGCACGAGATCGATGACACTGCGCATTTCCAGTGTCGCGCGGAACGTCAACCGTGCAGGCGGGATGTTGCTCACCTCGCGGATCAATCCCCTGCGGATGTTGTACCAGCGCGCGATGGTTTCACCGAGAAGTGTGACGGAAGCGGCCATATGCAATGCTCTCCTGTTTCTGTTCCACACAAATGTACAAAATGTGGCATCGAATGTCTTCCGTATTGCCTCCGCGACGGGACGGAATGCGGAGGCGCGCGTGAACCGTCGTCAGAGAATCCGAATGCGCTCCTGGAATTCCGGGAGTGCCGGGGAATCAGAATGCGGCCACCGTCCCGGGATGGGACATCAGCGCGCATTCCCACGCAAGCTCCAGGTCACCGGATGCAATTGCCGCTTGCGCACAGCGCTGCAGCTGTATCGCGACCTGTTCCGGAGGCAGCATGCCCGCTTTCCAGTCTTTCATCAGCGCCGACAGTGCCCGGCGCGGATTTCCCGTGCGGAGTTCCACCGCGAATTGATCGGGGCCGCTCTGTCCCGGGAAGACGTCGGCACGCAGCTTCTCCCATCGTGCGCGGACGGCATCGGCGTCAGGCAGAAAATCAATTCCCGCAAGCTTCGCCAGGTCGTTCCCGGTGAGCACGGCACTCTGACGAATGTGCACCGGAAGCTGATCGACGCCGATACCGTTGTGCGCGGGTTTCGGAAGTTCGAACAGTGCATCGCCGTTCGCACGGCAGTACCAGTCATAGCCCATGCGGGCGACAAGGTCGAGCCGGCGCGGATCGATGCGTTCGCCCTCGAAGGCCGATTCGCGGATGTGGAAGCGAAGCACCTCGCCGATCATCAGGTTGCCGCTGCCGGGATTGCCGCCGGTGTCCACATACTGCATCAGACGGCATTCCATCACGAACGGTGATTCCGCAACGCCCGGCGGCGCGACCACCTCGGAAGGGAGCTTGGTGAACCCCGCCTTTTCGAATTCATCCACACCACGTTCGTACTCCGCCGACGCCAGGTTGATCTGCTCCACCATTGCATATGATACCGCACTGACGGTGAATTCTTCGGTGTCGCGGATGTTCTCGAATGTGTGCTTGGGCGTGCCGTCTTTCCCGCGATACGAGGGGGAGACGACAACTACGGGGGGATTGGCGCCAAAGGCATTGAAAAAGCTGAATGGAGAAAGATTGTGCCGACCGTCGCGGTCCATTGTCGAGACGAGTGCGATGGGACGCGGCGCGATGCCGCTCAGGAGAATCCGGTGGACGAAGGGGACAGGATGCTCCGCGGGATCGATAACTTTCATAATGGTTATCCGACTTTTTTCAGTGTGTTCTCCAAAGCGCCCAAACCCTCAATCGCGCAGACGACCGTGTCGCCGTCCTCCAGCCACCACGCGGGGTCGTAGACCTTTGATCCGTTGAGTTCGAGGAAGCAGCCCGTGCCCACGGTCCCCGAGCCGATCACGTCTCCCGGATAGAGCGTCACACCATACGAGGCACGCTCGATGATCTGCGCGAAGGTCCAGCTCATATCCTTCATGTTGCCGCGGCTGACTTCCTCGCCGTTGACCGTCGCGGTCATGATGAGGTCGTAGCGCTCGCCCTGTTCACCCGGGATGCGCTTGTCGGTCAGTTCGTCCTTCGTAACCAGCCAGGGGCCGATGGAGGTCGCGAAATCCTTGCCCTTTGCGGGACCGAGGTTGAGCTTCATTTCATGCATCTGCAGGGCGCGGGCGCTCCAGTCGTTCATCACCAGGTACCCGGCGATGTAGTCGTCCGCCTCCGTTGCGGGTATGTTCTTTCCTTCCTTCCCTATCACAACGGCGCATTCGAGTTCAAAATCCATTTTGTCGAGATGACGTTCCATGACCTCCACTTCGCCGGGACCGGTGATGGCGTTGTGATTGGTGAAATAGAATATCGGGATTTCGTCGAATTCGGGAATCATCTCCACACCGCGGTTGCGGCGGGCGGCCTCGACATGTTGACGGAAGGCATAGCCATCCCGCACGGAGGTGGGATGCGGCACCGGAGCAAGCAGACGAACCTCGCTGTATGCATAGGCGATGGTTTCTCCCTCCACTTCGGTGGGCATGCCGGCATCACGGAACCAGGCTACCACTTTCCGCGCGGTTGCGAGCGCTTCCTCTCCGCCCCGCAGGAAGGCGTTCATCTCGTTGGGGAGCAGGTCGTCGCCTTGTTTCTGCGTGTAACGCTGCATGGTATGCGCGGCCTGGAGATCCATGACGAGATTGTCTACCACCGCCCCCAGCAGCCGGCGTCCGTGATGTTCGAATGTGACCAATTTCATGTGTGTATTGTACCTCCGAAATAATATGATTCGTGTGCGTTGCCGTCGTGGGGCGAAGTCATGAATCCGCCCTACGACGCCCATTCCCGCCGGTCGTACACAAGATCGGCGGCGATGGCACGGCCCTTTTCGTCGATGCGGTACAGCGGCATGATCTTGCTCGCATGCACGATGGCCATGTCCAGTCCGGCCTCACAGGCCTCGTGCAGGAATACCGAATTGAGCACGTGTCGCGCCTGCGGATTCAGGCCGAACGACACGTTCGATACACCGAGGCTGATAAAGCATCGCGGGAAAGCCGCCTTGATCATGCGAATGGATTCGATGGTCGCGATCGCCGATTGCCGGAATTCCTCATCACCGCTGCCGAGCGTGAATGTGAGCGGATCGAAGATGAGATCCTCATCCCGCAGACCGTATGTTTCCGTCGCCAGCGTCCGAATGCGCTTCGCGATTGCCAGTTTCTGTTCCGCGGTCTTCGCCATGCCGTCTTCGTCAATGGTCAGTGCGACGACGGCGGCACCGTACGTCTTACACAACGCGAGAACCTGCGCCATGCGTTCCTCGCCGTCCTCAAGGTTGATGGAATTGACGATGGCCTTTCCGGCATACAGTTTGAGCGCCTCCTCGATGACCGGCACTTCGGTGGAATCGATCATCAGCGGGATGCTCACCTGCGTGTTGAAGCGCGTCACCACCTCGCGCATGTCGCGGATTTCGTCGCGTCCCACGTACGCTGTGCAGATGTCCAGCAGATGCGCGCCTTCGCGGATCTGCTCCTTCGCCATTGCCACCATGTCGTCGTAGCGCTCCGCGAGCAGCAGTTCACGGAATTTCTTCGAGCCGTTGGCGTTGCATCGCTCGCCGATCAGCAGCGGCGGCGGATCGAGATGAAGCGGCACTGAAGCGTAGAGAGAAGAAACGGACGGCAGGTTCTCGATACTGCGCTCTGCGGGTTTCACATCGCGTACCAGTGCCGCCAGGCGGGAGATGTGTTCCGCCGTCGTACCACAGCAGCCACCGATGATGTTGACGCCCAGTTCGCCGACGAAGCGGCGCATGAAGGATTCCAGTTCATCGGGAGTGAGCTTGTAGCAGCTGTGCCCTCCGATATTTTCAGGGATGCCTGCATTGGGCATCACGAATACCGGACGCGGGGAATTCCGGCAGATCGTGCGCAGGTTCTCCTCCATTTCCTTCGGTCCCGTGGCGCAATTCATGCCGAAGATCGTGACGATGTCGTACGGATCGATGGTTGTCAGCGCGGCCGATATCTCGGTGCCCATGAGCATGGTGCCCATGGTCTCGATGGTGACGGAGACGATCACCGGAAGCTGCCTCCCGCTTTCGTCAAACACCCGGCGAATGGCGGCAAGTGCCGCCTTGACCTGCAGCATGTCCTGACAGGTCTCCACGCAGAGGATGTCCGTGCCTCCTTCGATGAGTCCCTCTACCTGCTCGATGTAGGAATCGCGAAGTGCGTCGAAGGAGATGTGTCCGAGAGAAGGCAGTTTCGTGGTCGGACCGATGGATCCCGCCACGAAGCGCGGTTGCTCCGCGGTGCTGTAGGCATCCGCCATGCGACGGGCGATCTGCGCGGCACGGCGATTGAGTTCGCGGGCCATATGCGCGATATCGTACTCCGCCAGAACGATACTCGTGGCGCCGAAGGTATTGGTTTCGATGATATCCGCGCCTGCCTCGAGGAAGTCCCGGTGCACCGTTTCCACGGCCTCCGGTTTCGAGATCACCAGGTATTCGTTACAGCCTTCGAGTTCCGGGCCGCCGAAGTCATCGGCCGTCAGATTCTGATTCTGCAGGCTCGTTCCGGTCGCCCCGTCGAAGACCAGGACGCGCCTCTTCAATGCGTCGAGAAAGGATGTATGCATGTATGTATCCGTGATTCCGTTGTGAACACGCAAGATACAAAAATCGCCATTTCCGTGCCGGATGGATGCATGATCATCGGGTGGATGCATGATCATCGGGTGGATGCATGATCATCGGGCGGATGCATGATCATCGGGCGGATGCATGATCATCGGGCGGATGCATGATCATCGGGCGGATGCATGAT
>JAFGKR010000089.1 GCA_016928515.1 Bacteroidota bacterium
CATCCTCCCCGGGGGACGTCTCTGCAGAGTCCTTACGTGGAGTGTCCGTCGACTTCGCTACGATCGAATCCCGCGTCAGCTCCCTCTCTCCGGGAGGGACAGGGCGGTCGTCGCGGGTGTTTTCCACGAACTGCACCGCGAAACGCATTCCGTGCTCATGCTCGGTCGCGTCCGGAACGTACCTGGCGAATTTCGTGAGGTCCGCGGTACGAAGCACCTGTTCCAATCCGCCGACATCCTCCGGAGACAGTCCGAGCATCGCGACATCCGGGATGATTTCGCTTGTGGGATGCTCGAGTGCCGGCACGCGGAAACGCCGCTCGATGTAGGCACGAATGGTATCGGTCAGGCGTGATTGATATGCCTTGTGTTCACCCTTCTGCCAGAGCTGTTCCGTGCGGAGTCTCTCGAGGTCACGAAGAGCGATGACGGCTGGCGGGAGATCCGGTTCGGGTTCCGCGGGAATGTCTTCCACCGGTTGTTGTCGCGCCTTGTACCAGCGCAGGCCGAACCAGAGAAGCAGTGCAACAAGGAGAACGATACCGGCGATCAGGAGATAATCCCAAATCGTCAGGGGGACGTGCAGTACATCCTTGATGTCCCGGAAGGCCTGGGTGGTATCCAGTTCCACCGTCGTGACCTGGAGTTCGATGCGATTCGACTCCGTGGTGTAGAGCGTGGTATCATCCGGAATGCGGTAGGAAACGATGGCGGCGATGGAAACGCTCCCCGTGTCAAAGACGGTGACCGTGATCTCCTGACGATAGCTGCGTCGTGCGCCATCAGTGGAGGATTCCGCTTCCTCCGCGGATACGAATTCCGCATGGGAAAAATCCTCGTCCGTGGCGGGCAGACGCACATTCCAGGAAGCCGGGGCGTCCACGGTGAGCTGCAGCGGAATCCATTCTCCGATCAGAAAGCGGGTGGAATCCGTTTCGATGCGCACGCGAACATCCTGCGCCTGCGCGGAGAGGGAAAACAGAAGTGGCCACAGCAGAAATGCGAACAGCAGCCGGGCAAACGGCGATATGCAGAAGATCCGTCTCATCAGTATCGTCTCTCCCGCATTCTGAAGAATTCCACCAGCGGTTGAATGTATCCTTCCTGCACATCGACGGCGATACTGTCGACATTGGACAGGAGAAATCGCTTCGAAAGTTCCTGTGCACGCGAATCCCACTGCCGGCGGTACGCGTCTCGCACAGATGCCAACGAAGTGTCCACCCAGCGCTGTCTGCCGCTTTCCGCATCGGTCAGCTTTACCAGTCCGACGTCGGGCAGTTCGCGCTCACGCACATCGTGCAGACGCACGGCGATCAGATCGTGCTTCCGGGCGACGATTTTGAGCGGCTGATCGTAGTCGCTGTCCATGAAATCAGAGACGAGAAAAACGATGGACCGTTTCTTGATCACGTGGTTGAAATATTCGAGAGCTGCACGGATGCTCGTTCCAGCACCCTCGGGCCGGAATGCGATGATGTCACGGATGATGCGAAGAATATGCGAACGTCCCTTCTTCGGTGGGATGAATTTCTCGATGTGGTCGGTGAAGATGATCATGCCGACCTTGTCGTTGTTCTTGATCGCACTGAAGGCAAGGACGGCGCAGAGCTCCGCGGCCACGTCGCGCTTGATGCGCTCGCCTGTGCCGTAATCCTGTGAGCCGCTCATATCGACCAGGAGCATGACCGTCAGTTCGCGCTCTTCCTCAAACACCTTGACGAAGGGTCGATTGAAGCGCGCTGACACATTCCAGTCGATGGTCCGCACATCATCGCCGAACTGATACTCCCGGACCTCGGAGAATTCCATACCGCGTCCCTTGAACACGCTGTGATATTCTCCCGAGAAGAGCTGGTTGACCAGTCCGCGTGTGCGAATTTCAATCTGCCGTACGTTTTTGAGGATCTGTTTTGTATCCATACCTGTCGGTGCGTCGGTGTCCTGCGATCCGTTGGAAGTTGAGATCGGGCTGCTGTTGCGCGTCCCGTCCGCTCGTGAGACAGAGCGTCATTTGCGCGACGCTCCGCCGGAGGAGTGCCGGGATCAGGGAACCTCGATCGTGTCGAGGATTTCCTGGATGATCATCTCCGAGTTCAATTCCTCCGCTTCGGCCTCATAGGTAACGGCGACCCGATGGCGGAGCACATCGAAACATACTGCACGGATATCCTCGGGAATCACGTACCCGCGACGCTGAATGAAGGCGTGCGCTTTCCCTGCGATGGCGAGGTAGATGCTTGCGCGGGGCGATCCGCCATAGGCAATGTAATTGGCGAGGCGGTCGAGGTTGAATTGACGCGGGGATCGTGTGGCCATGACGATGTCGAGAATATACCGTTCGATTTTCTCGTCCATGTACACCGTCTGCAGCGCCTGCCGGGCCTTGAGCACGTCTGCCGCGGAGACGACGGGATTCGCCACAGGGATCTCGGCTGCGATCTGCTGCCGCATGATTCCGAGTTCTTCCTCACGGGATGGATAGTCTATTTTCACCTTGAGCATGAAGCGGTCGACCTGCGCTTCCGGCAGCGGGTAGGTTCCCTCCTGTTCGATGGGATTCTGCGTGGCCATCACGAGAAACGGACGCGGCAGCGGGAAGGACTGTTCGCCGATGGTCACCTGCCGCTCCTGCATGGCTTCGAGCAATGCGCTCTGCACCTTTGCGGGTGAACGATTTATTTCATCGGCAAGAATGAAATTCGCGAAAATCGGTCCCTGCTTCGTCTGGAACTCGCCAGTTTTCTGATTGTAGATCATGGTACCGATAAGGTCCGCCGGCAGAAGATCGGGTGTGAACTGGATGCGATGGAACGCCGCTTTCATGGACGCCGCGAGCGTCTTGATGGCAGTGGTCTTCGCCAGCCCGGGCACACCTTCGAGAAGGATGTGGCCGTCGCCGAGCAGTCCGATCAGCAGCCGGTCGACCATCCCCTTCTGACCGATGATGACCTTTCCGATTTCCAGGCGCAGCGCATCGACGAATGCGCTTTCCTGATGAATCCGTTCGTTGATTTCCTGGATGTTGCCTTCCATGATGCCTCTCATATCGACACGGTGAAGTAATGTCCTGACGAAGGGAGCGCTGCGCGAAGCATCCTCCCGCAGCCCGAAATTCCCTCTATCGATTCTATCATACAAAAGTAATGAATGCCCGGAGTCGTGTGCAAACCCATTTCTCATGCCCGGTCCTTCAATCCCATTTGGACGATTCGGCATCCAATATGTTCCCGGCAGGATGCTCCCCCACATCCCGGGCCTGGTCAGCGTTTGCGAAGGGGTTGCAGAACGTACTTCGCATACCCGTAGCGGATTTTCGATGGGATGGTCGCCAGGGAGAGGCGGTTCGTCGGGAAAGCGAACGACGGTTCGAAATAGCAGTTTATCGTACATCCCTGGCAGAAGTCGTGGCGCCCCTCCCGCTCGCGATGCCAATGCACGCGCTCGCTGCGCCAGGTTTCGAGCAGACTGTCTCCGATCGGCAGTTTCTCGAAATGCAGATGATAGCAGGGCAGCAGCAGTTCGTTCTGCGGAGAGATCACCACCACGCGAGACACGGCCCGGCAGAGCGGATGCTCGATGTCATTCCCCCCTTTGCGACGGAGCGTGATGAAAGACGGATTGAGATAGACCATCGGATGCTTCGCGAAGGCTTCTGTGAAAGCGAGCGCCTCCTCACCCAGCCCCTCATCGCGGAAGTATCGGAAGACGGGATTCAACAGGAGCAGAAGTCCATGTTCGCGAGCGATGGCATACACATCCTTCATATCCCGAAAATTCTCATCGGTGACGGTAAAGAGAAGATCGGGTTTCTCCCCGAGTTCCCTGGCGATGCGTATGGATTCCATCACTGCGTCGAAGCAGGGCACGCCGCGCATGCGGTCATGCGTGGCACGATCGGCACTGTCCAATGAAAAATGCAGGAGGTCGATGCGCCCCTGCAGGCGTTCTGCATATTTCGGGTAGAGGAGGCCGTTCGTCGTCACGCTTGTACGCATGCCGAGACGCTGTGCCTCCCGGGCGATCATGTCGAGCTGTGGATGGAGCAGGGGTTCGCCACCCGTCAGGTCGATGAAACGTACACCGAGTCGCCGCAGGTCAGGTAGATTCCGGAGCACATCCTGCGTCGACGCGTGCCGCGTTCCGCGGTAGGCCGCGTGATCACCGAAATGGCAGAAGTCACAGTAGGCGTTGCAACGGTACGTGAGATAGTAATTGCAGAGAATCGGCATCACAGTCCTTTCGAACACATCCGGGGACAGAACATATTACGAAACACGGCGGAAATAAATCCTGTCGGAATTCGGGAATTGAATGAGAACGGTTTTTTTTCGATACTTCCTCCTCTTTCGAACACCGGGTGCTCCATGAGATTTCACCAACTGACAGCCGCCATCGAAGCCGGAGAGGGACTGACCGTCGAATTCAAGCGCAAGGTTTCCTCTCCTGAAAAAATAGCGCGAGAGATCATCGCATTCGCCAACACGCGAGGCGGCGTCATCATCTTCGGGATCGATGACGATAAAAGTCTGGTCGGAGTCGAGAGTGAGAAGGCAGAGATCGAGGACATCTCCTTCGCCGCACGGCAGCTCTGCGATCCGCCGGTGGAGCACGAGGTGCACATTTTCGGCATCGACGGTCGTGACATCATCTGCGTGAAGATCCCGGAGAGTGAGCACAAACCCCATTTTCTCGTCGAGGACGGAGGGGAACGGAAATCCTTCGTTCGTGTCGGCGAGAACAGTGTACAGGCCAGTCGCGAGATGATACGGGTGTTGCGGCATCAGTATGGCGAATCCGAGCCGGTCCGTCTGGTCTACGGAGAGGCGGAGAAGCGTTTGTTCCGGTATTTCGAGACGCACGAGCGGATCACGGTCAGAGAGTACGCCCGTCTGATCAACGTATCCGAGCGCCGTGCTTCGCGTTTGCTGGTACGTCTGGTTCGGGCCGGGGCACTGGCGATTCATACGCTGGAAAAGACCGATTACTTCACACAGATGATCCGGGAATGAGCTGTTGCATGTGAGGCGAAAACGCCCTATCTTTATCAACCCTATGGGCCCATAGCTCAGTTGGGAGAGCGCTACAATGGCATTGTAGAGGTCGTCGGTTCGATCCCGTCTGGGTCCACAAGAAGGTCTGAGGTATCAGGCCTTTTTTTCATATCCCCCGCGTATCCGCCTCCAGGAGACATTGATGGATTTTCCGAAAGACATCATCGACGCACTGATCACCGCTGCCCGGGAGGCCCGGGAATTCGCTCACGCCCCGTATTCCGGATTCCGTGTCGGCGCGGCCCTGCTCTGCAGTGACGGCTCAGTCTTCACGGGATGCAATGTCGAGAACAGTTCCTTCTCCCTCACCTGCTGTGCTGAGCGCAGCGCAGTCTTTTCCGCCGTCGGCGAAGGACGAACGGAATTCGACGCCATCGCCATCGTGGCAGACGGAGAGGCGGTTCCGCCCTGCGGCGCCTGCCGGCAGGTGCTCAGCGAATTTGCACCGGACCTTCACGTCATCCTCCTCGACAAACATGACGAACATCGCATCCTCACACTTACGAACCTCCTCCCCGAACCCTTCTCGGCTCGCTACCTGAAGGATTGATCGCCGCGGCCGCCGCTTCCCCGTGACTCCAATCTTCCCAGCGGCAACAGTTTTCCCTCCATCTGTATCTTCCTTGTGACGACAGACTCCCTCGCGAGGACAGACTCCGCTGCAAGGACAGACTCCCCCGCGAAGACAGACTCCTCCACAAGGATAGACTTCCTCCGCGATGTGCCGTTCAGAGACGTCAGTACTCCCATTGCTGATGCTCCCCTCACATCATCCCTGGATGAAGAAATTGGCGAGGTGGCTTACAACTGTTGCTTTGCATATCGCAAAAACCTATACTTGACGCATATCCATCATCATGAGCGTCCGGACCTCCCGCGGGGAGCGGTCGCACGAATGACAGAGCCACATTCCAACCACCAAGAGGATCCATGGACATGCGCCTACCGTTACGCAGCTGTCTCTGTTCCCTGCTGATCATGGGGATCGTCGCCCTGGCGCTCCCTGCGTCGGCAGCCGCCCATGACCCGGAGAAGAGAAGAACGCTTACGCTTTTCGGTGACGGCGGAGACGTTCTCCGCCCGGAACGCGACGGAAAAAGCGATTACGTGTGGTATATCGGTCTCGATGCGGGATTGACGTATTCCCGCTTCCAGAATGGTCCGGTTTCCTGGTTCACACCGAATCCGTACCACGTGAACAATCCCATGTATGGTCTTTTCTACGAAAGTCCATTTCCACACGCCTTCCCCCTGTTCGCCGCTGCAAACGAAGGGGACGGGATTGGACTCTATTTTGGCCTCACTCTCGATTTTCCTCTGAATGATGTCTTCGGTATCGTATTGAAGGGGAATTATCATAACCGCACAGGAAAGTTTTCCCTCACGACGGATACCCGGGAGATTCACCCGGATACCGAGACCGATCTGACCACCATATTCGAACATGAAACGGACTGGTCGTTCAATTATCTGGGTTTCGATCTCCTTCTTCGCATCCAACCGTTCGATTTCCCGCTGTACGGACTAATCGGACCGAGCATCGGCCTCCTCTCGTCAAATACCGCGAAGCTGACGCAGCGCATCGCACAACCAGACGATATCTACTATACCGAATGGGTAAACGACGAGGTCGATATTGTCAATGAATTCCGTTCTGCATCCTCGGAAGAAGAGGTTACCGGATTCCTCGGTACACGTACGGACCTCAAACTCGGCCTCGGGTATTGGATTCCTCTTACGCCGTCACTTTCACTCGTCCCCGAAATTGCGGTGGCGGTTCCACTTGGGAAGTTCATTGACCGTGTCTACGACGCGAATCCCCCTGCTGGCAGTATCAGTGACGATGCCGGTCTGATCGACTGGACCAACAGCTTGAACGAGCCGATCGTCACGACGAATCAAGACTTCAACGTCATCACGAGTTTCATCACCATCGGCCTTCGCTGGCACATCGACTAAGACGAGGAGGAACACAGCATGAAACATTTCGCACGCGCTGCGCGCTTTGTCCTGCCGGTGCTTCTTCTGGCGATGACGGCACAGGCACAGGAAGACCAACAGCCCCAGCGCCCGGTGATCACACCGGAGCGCTACGACGTGACCATCCGCTCCCTGGGCAGTTCTCTGAATTCATCCGACGACGATTTCGCCCCGCTGCTGCTGGGCAACGGGAAAGTCCTGTATTTCACCTCCAACAGAAACGGTGATCAGGACATCTTCTCCGCCGTGCAGGGAAGTGATGGATGGGAGCAGGTTCAGGCAGCGGGTCCCGCACTCAACACGGACGGAGACGAGGGCGGCACCACCATCACTCCCGACGGCCGGTGGATGGTGTTCACCGCCTGCGACCGCATGGACGGTCTCGGTGATTGTGATCTCTATATCGCGGAATACATTGGTGGCAGCTGGAGAAACATCCGGAATCTGGGTCCGAACGTGAACTCACCGGCCTGGGATTCGCAACCGTCGATCTCACCGGACGGTCTGATGTTGTTCTTCGTTTCCGAGCGCCCCGGAGGACAGGGCGGCACGGATGTCTGGATGACCACCCGAAGCCATGACGGGGACTTCGGTCGCGCGGTGAATCTCGGTTCCGTGGTGAATTCCGTGGGTGACGAGATTGCGCCCCACATCGCGGCGGACAATACGACACTCTATTTCTCAAGCGACACGCATCCCGGCATCGGCGGACAGGATGTCTACCGCGTGAAAAAGTCGGATCGCGGCTGGTCATCCCCGCAGCATCTCGGCACCCCGATCAACAGCGAGTACGACGATTATTTCTGCAGTCTCCGGCTCAACAGCGACGATCTGTATTTCACCTCCAATCGACCGGGTGGGTCCGGTGACCTGGACATCTACCTGGCAATCCCGAATCCCCTTCCACCGGGCGGTGTCACAACTGTCCTCGGCACGGTGACGGACAGTCGCTCGGACAATCCCATCGGTGCTTCACTCACTGTCCGTGATATCTCCACGAACGAAGTGCTCAGTACGTTCTACAGCGATGAGATGGACGGAAGCTACGTCGTCGTTCTGCAACCGGGCCGCCAGTATGTCATCACGGCGGAAGCGCCGGGCTATCTTTTTTATTCCGACCGCTTCGATGTGCCGGCAGGTTCGGCCAACGACATGGTGCGGAAGGATATCAAGATGACGCGTGATATCGTGCGCCTGCTCGTCTATTTCGATTTTGACAAGGCAACGCTGCAGTCTGCTTCCTTTGTGGATCTCGATCGCGCGGTGGACTGGCTGAAAGCGAATCCGACAGTCAAGGTTGAACTCGCGGGACACACCGACAACGTGGGCAGCCGCGAATACAACAAGAAGCTTTCGCTGGATCGTGCGCAGGCGGTGCTGGATTACCTTGTGAAAAAAGGCATCTCACCGGCACGTGTAACGGCGCACGGGTACGGGATGAGCGAGCCGGTTGCGACCAACGAAACCGACGAGGGACGAGCGCTGAACCGGCGGGTGGAATTCCGCGTGGTATCGAGGTAAATCAATTCCGACGCGCATCTGTTTCCTTTATTGCTCCTCCACCCTCACCTGCACGAGTTCGATATCCGAATATTCGAGCAGCGGTTTGATGCGCTCTATTTTGTAGGGTTTGAGATAGCAGACGCGACGGATGCCGGTGTTGATGAGTGTTTTCAGGCAGTGATAGCAGGGACTCGCTGTGACGTAGATGTCTGCACCCTCGATGGAGACGCCGTGTCGGGCCGCCTGCGCTATGGCGTTGATCTCGGCGTGGATGGTCCGGAAGCAGTTCTCTTCCTCCTCCCCGTCCGGATTCCGGGAGACATAGATGAGACATCCGACGTCGGTGCAGTGCGGATGACCGGCCGGAGAACCGTTGTATCCGGTGGCGATGATGTTTTTATTCTTCACGATCACCGCTCCGATTTTCGCCCGGTTGCACGTCGCGCGCTCGGCGACCATCATCGCAATCCCCATGAAATATGCGTCCCAACTCTTACGGGTTTCCATGCCCACCTCATACGACTGACCATGACAATGGCGCAATATACGGTACCGGAGACAGGTGATGCCAATTTTTTACGTCTTGTGATTGCCGGAATTCCGTCTAACTTTGGACTACGGAGCCGTTTCCCGTCATACGAGGTCAAACATGCCGCGAAAGCCCAGGAAAATTTTTGTCATCGATACGAACGTCATCCTCCACGACAGTTCCTGTACCTACAAGTTTGAGGAAAACGACGTCGTTATCCCGATCGCCGTTCTCGAAGAACTCGATCAGTTCAAAAAGGGCAACGATACGTTGAATTATCATGCCCGGGAGTTCGTCCGCTCACTGGACACGCTGAGCGGTGATAAACTCTTCAACGGCGGTGTGAAAATCGGCAAGGGCATGGGCAACATCAGCATCCGGCTCGACGAGGAACTCGATCCGAATTTCGCCCGCAGTTTCCCGGGCCAATCTCCTGATCACCGCATCCTGTACTGCGCGTTCAGTCTGAACAGCAAGTATCCGAGCCGACAGGTGATCCTGGTCACCAAGGATGTCAACCTGCGCATGAAGGCGAAAGGTGTCGGTCTGATGGCACAGGATTTCGTCTCGGACATGGTCAAGGATCTCGACACACTCTACACCGGCAGGAGGGTGCTCGAGGATGTTGACGAAACGCTGATCGATGCGCTCTACCAGCCGCCGTTCGAGGTACCGGTGGAATCCTTCCCCGTGTACGATACCTTCCATCCGAACGAGTTCTTCATCGTCCGATACGGAAGAAAATCCGCGCTGGCCGTGTTCGACGCGCGCGCGAACACGATGAAACGCATTGACAAGTTTCAATCCTACGGTATCACCCCCCGCAATTCCGAGCAGACCTTCGCGCTCAGCGCCCTGACCAATCCGGACATTCCACTGGTGACGCTCAGCGGCAAGGCAGGGACGGGAAAAACCTTGCTGGCGCTGGCCGCAGCACTCGAGCGACGCAAACTGTACCGTCAGGTATACCTGGCACGACCGATTGTGCCGCTGAGCAACAAGGATCTCGGCTTCCTGCCGGGAGATATCCAGTCCAAACTCGATCCCTACATGCAACCCCTGTTCGACAACCTCGGTGTGATCCAGAATCAGTTCCCCGAATCCGACGTCAAGCACCGCCGCATCCAGGAGATGCTGAAGGAAGAAAAGCTGGTCATCTCTCCGCTCGCATACATCCGCGGACGCAGCCTGGTGAACATCTACTTCATCGTCGACGAGGCGCAAAATCTTACACCGCATGAGATCAAGACCATCATCACGCGCGCCGGCGAGGGTACGAAATTCGTCTTCACCGGTGACATTTATCAAATCGACCACCCGTACCTCGACAGTCGTTCGAACGGGTTGAGCTACCTGATCGACAAAATGCGTGGACAGAAACTGTACGCCCACGTTACGCTCGAGAAAGGCGAGCGTTCGGAACTGGCCGAACTGGCAAGCGATCTGCTGTGAACGGAGGCATGCGAAGTATCAAGCATCTGATTGTCGTCGGCGATCGCGTCCTCGTCACACCTGAGGATCCGGAGAGCATGACAAAGTCCGGACTGTATCTGCCGCCGGGTGTGCAGGAGAAGGAGAAGATCCAAAGCGGTTACGTGGTGAAAGCGGGGCCAGGGTACGCCACGGCGAATCCGGGATTCGAAGATGAACCCTGGGCGGAAAAAAAGAACCCGATCAAATACATCCCCCTGCAGGTGGAGGAAGGCGATTACGTCATTTTCATGAAATCCCACGGTATGGAGGTGGAGTTCGAACAGCGGAAATACATCATCGTGCCGCATTCCGCAATCCTTCTGATCGTCCGGAGCGAGATGCTCCCGCCCTCCTAGAACAGGCGCCGGGAATTTGCCTTTTCGGAGCTCCCGCTCTATTTTCACTGGAGAAATATTTCCCGATTCTCCGGGACTCCCAGTTCAAAACAGCTCGCAGCCCTGCCGTTCGGCATTCCGTGTGCCGGACAGAAAACAGATGTTGCTCGCGTACAGAGGTACATGGAAACGTTCGAGAAAAATCCAACGAATTCCGGCGAGAACCGGCACAAACAGCTCGACCGGGCACTCATCCGCCAGCAGGGACGCCGCGGAGCCCTCATCGAAGTGCTACATGAGACACAGAATATTTTCGGCTATCTGCCGCGCGATGTGCTCGCATATATCGCTCAGACACTGAAACTGCCGCCCAGCCATGTCTACGGTGTTGCGAGTTTCTACCCCTCCTTCCGTTTCTCTCCGCCCGCCCGCCATTCCATCACTGTTTGCATGGGGACTGCCTGCTACGTCAACGGTTCCTCCAGCCTGCTGAAAGAAACGGAATCCGCCTGCGACTGCCCTGCAAACAAAACCCGCGACGATCTGCTGTTCTCCGTTCAGGCCGCACACTGTCTCGGTTCCTGCGGGAGCGGACCGGTTATCCGGACGGAACACGGTACGCAGTCTTGTGCCAACGTGGAACAGGTAGGTGCAATCATCGCAGCGCTGCGGGAGGATGCCGGATGACACTGGAGGAACTGTACCAGATCGGCGCCGCCTGGAGGGAGCACCTCGGCACCTTCAAAGCCGAAATACAGATCTGCGGCAGCGGCGGATGCCGGGCCGCTGGAGCCGACACGCTGCATGCCGCATTCGAGGCGGCCTGCGTAAAACGAAAAGTGGCTTCCGATGTCCGTATCATCCGCACCGGCTGCCTGGGCCTTTGCGGTGAGGGACCGCTCGTCCGTGTTCTTCCCGATGAGACGATCTACCACCATGTCACCGCTGAAATCGCAGACCGGATTGTCGCCAGCCACGTTCTTCGCGGCAAACCGGTACGTGCGCTTCGCCTCGACGACAATCTCCCCTTCTTTGCGCGACAGAAACCCGTCGTACTCCTCCACATGGGTCGCATCGATCCGGAGTCCATCGAAGATTACATCGCCCACGGAGGCTACGAGGCGCTCGCGAAAGCGGTCACCTACTCCGCGCCGGAGCATGTCATCCTCGAAATACGCAGCAGCGGGCTACGTGGTCGTGGTGGTGGTGGATATCCCACCGGACTGAAATGGGATATCGTTCGGCGCGGTGCATCGAAGAGCAAATTCGTGGTCTGCAATGCCGACGAAGGCGACCCCGGGGCGTTCATGGACCGCTC
>JAFGKR010000375.1 GCA_016928515.1 Bacteroidota bacterium
GCATGACCTCCTGGGCCGCACGCTGCGTGAGGTTGCCGTATCCGGCAGCGGGAGAGCGCATGGACGCATGTCGCTGCAGGGCATTCAGCCGGGGATGTACATGCTTCTCTTGCGCACGGCGGATGCGGTACGCTGTGGGAAGATCATGGTCATTCCCTGATTTCGCTCCGACGACGGAACAGAGGAGCGAGCGGTGGTTGTCTTTTCCGTTCCGTTCCACCCATTGCATGAAAACCGTGCAGCGTGTAGCTTCCATTTTTCACCATATGGGAACGTCACCGCTGACCACGAATGCCGATATCGCCCCCGATCAGATCCCCGTCTCGCAGCTGCCCGGCGTGGGATCACGGCGCGTGCAGGTGCTGCGTGAAGTGGGGATCGAAACCGCCGAGGATGTGCTGTACCATTTCCCCCGCCGCTACCTCGACCGGAGCACGCTCGTGCGCATCCGCGACCTGGTGATGCATGCGGGTGAAGTCGTCACCGTCGTGGGAAATGTCGACACGGTACACACGGTTCCCGGACGCCGCAAACGCCTCGTGGTGAAGCTGATCGACGGTAGCGGCTCGATGGAACTCGTGTTCTTCCAGGGATTGAACTACTGGCAGAACTCCTTCACCACCGGCGAACCGGTCGCGGTCTCCGGCGAAGCGCAGTTCTACGGCCGCAAGGCGAGCATGGTGCACCCGGACATCGACCGGCTGCAGGACGGTGATACCGTGGAGTTCATCAATACCGGCGGGATCGTTCCGGTCTATCCCTCCAACGCGGAACTGGAGAAGGTCGGTCTCAACCGCCACGGCGGCTTCCGGCGGCTGATGCATCTCGTGCTGCAGCGCTACCTGCAGGACATCCGCGACTGGTTCACCGGCGAATTCCTTCGCGCGCAGCGCCTCATCCCTCTGCGGGATGCATTGGACTGCATTCATCGTCCACCGGACAACCATCTGCTCGGACTCGCCCGCAGGCGGCTCGTGTACGACGAATTCTTCATGCTGTCGCTGCAGCTCGCCGTGCGCAAACGGAGGATGAGCACAACTGCTCCCGGTATCGCGTTCCGGGGGGAAAGTCCCACCGCCCGCAAACTGGTGGAACAGCTCCCCTTCTCGCTCACCGGCGCGCAGAAGCGCGTCCTGCGCGAGATCGTGGAGGATATGCGCGCGGAGCAACCGATGAACCGCCTGCTGCAGGGGGATGTCGGATCCGGAAAAACCGTCGTGGCCCTGCTCTCCATGCTCGTGGCGGTGGACAACGGTTACCAGTGCGCGCTTATGGTGCCGACCGAGGTGCTGGCCGAACAGCATTTCCGCACCATCACCTCGATCGTGGATGACCTCTCCGTCAACATCCAACTGCTCACCGGACAGCAGGCGGCGGGAAAGAAGGATCCCTTGCTCGCCGCGGTGGCCAACGGCGACGTGCACATCGTCATCGGCACGCATGCACTGATCCAGGCGGGTGTGCAGTTCCATCGACTCGGACTCGTGGTCATCGACGAGCAGCATCGCTTCGGCGTGGCGCAGCGCGCGGAACTGCGTTCAAAGGGGAGCGCGCCCGACGTGCTGGTGATGACGGCGACGCCCATTCCCCGCACGCTGTCGATGACGCTCTACGGCGATCTCGACGTCTCGGTGATCGACGAATTGCCCGCGAATCGCAAGCGCGTGAAAACGGCCATCCGCTTCGACGAGGATCGCGACACGGTGTACTCCTTCCTGCGCGCCGAGGTGGAGCAGGGAAACCAGGCGTATATCGTCTTCCCGCTGGTGAGCGAAAGCGAAAAGCTGGATCTGAAAGCGGCGACGGAGGAATACGGGAAACTGCGGGAGACGGTGTTCCCGGATCTGCGGCTGGGACTTCTGCACGGGCAGATGAAGTCCGACGAAAAGGACGCAGTCATGACACGTTTCAAGCGGCGGGACATCGACATCCTCGTCGCAACAACCGTCATTGAAGTCGGTGTGGATGTTCCCGACGCGACGGTCATGGTCATCGAGCACGCCGAGCGTTTCGGCCTGGCGCAGTTGCATCAGTTGCGGGGACGCGTCGGCCGCAGCGACAAGCAGGCCTGGTGCATTCTCATGACCACCAAGCGCATGTATTTCGCGGGACGCGGGAAATCCACGGACGAAGAAAAAACGATCTCCGATCTGCGACGGCGGCTCGACACCATGCGCGACAGCACGGACGGCTTTCACATCGCGGAAGTGGATATGGAGATCCGTGGTCCGGGCGATCTCTGGGGCACGCAGCAGCACGGCTATCCCGCCTTTCGCATCGCCAACCTGCTCGAGCACGGCGCCATCCTGCAGGAAGCGCGCGAGGCAGCGTTCCGCATCATTGACACAGATCCGCAACTGCGGAAGGAGGAGCATCGCGGCATCCGCGAGCTGCTCGGTCCCCGCATCCGCCGTCGGCTCGACATGGCCGAGATATCCTGAGTGCTGTAAAAAATAATCAACCTGGCGAGGCAGCATGTACATTTACGGACGCAATCCCGTCATCGAGGCCCTGAAGGCCGGGAAGACCATCGCGAAAATCTTCATCCGTTTCGGCACGCACGGCAGCGCGGTGGAACAGGTGAAACGTCTCGCGCGCGAGGCGGGTGTGCCCGTCACGCAGCTCGACAGACAGAAATTCGACCGGCTCGGGAACACGAAGGAGGCACAGGGCATCGTCGCTCTCGTCGAGGAATTCACACCGCTCTCGCTCGAGGAGCTGCTGGCATTTTCGCCGGAGCAGGATCCGCCGTTTTTTCTCGCTGTAGACAACGTCACCGATCCCCGCAATCTCGGCGCCATCCTTCGTTCGGCCGAGTGTGCGGGAGTGCACGGTGTGCTGCTGCCGGAGCGCGATTCCTCTCCCATCACCGACACCGTAGTGAAAACCTCCGCAGGTGCGGTTTCACATCTTCGCATCGCGCGCGTGGGGAATCTGCATCAGGCGCTGGAGCGGATGAAGGAAGCGGGCATCTGGGTGGCCGGGCTCGACGCCGACGGCGACACCGACTTGCTCGCGCTCGACGGCTTCCGTCCGATCTGCCTGGTGGTGGGAAGCGAGGGGAAGGGACTGCGTCCCGTCATCCGCAAGAGCTGCGAACTGCTCATTCGCATCCCGATGTGGGGACGCGTGGATTCCCTCAACGCCTCCGTCGCCGCCGCGCTCGTGCTTTACGAAGTGCGGAGGAAGAGGATGTGAAACTCATTATTACCCGGGTAAAATATCCATCAATGCGATATTACCCGGGTAATATCCTGATATTCGCAGATTTTACCCGGGTAAAAATATGGAATGATGGGAATTCGACAGCTATTCTTCGGAAAGCAGCGTACGCGATTTGCCGAGTATCTCGTCGATTGTCCGTTTCGGAATGATGCAGATCCGGGTGGCATTCCGTACACGCCAGTTGAGGCTTTTGATCTGATCCGCCAGGACGACACCGCTGACCGGGAGCCCGTCGGGAATTGCAACCTCGAACGGATACCCCTTGATCTGGCCGGTGACCGGAGCAAGCAGCGCCAATCCCACCTTCCGGTTGTAGGATTCCGGTGAGAGCACGACGGCAGGACGGCGTCCCGCATGTTCACTCCCTGATTGAGGATTGAAGTCTATCCAGACAAGATCACCCCGCCGCGGATACTTGGCCGCAGCCACTACCAGACCTCCCTTCCGACGGCTCCGCCCGTATCCGTTTCGTTATGGATGTTCTTTCTGTTCACCCCTTCCAGAAGCTCATCGAGCGTGTACTCTGATTCTCTGCGTGGGGTAATGATGATCGTTCCATCCTCGACAGAGACATCCACTGCAGCGCCGTATTCCAGTCCGGCCTCTTTCACAAACGGCTTCGGTATGCGCACGGCGTGGCTGTTTCCCCATTTCTGTATTCGCGTCTTCATGTATCCACTCCACTGGTATATACAAAGAAGATACAAGGCATCGGCAAAGATTCCACATGCGACCGAATGCGGATGGACGAAGCTAGGCCTGCTCGTACGCCTGTTTCAGCCATGACCGGAGCTGCGCGTCGATATCCTTTTTCGCGGTGATGCGGACGCGATGCGTACACATCCCGCTGAACACCGTGCCGCCTTCGAGGCGCTCCGTCGCGTCGACTCCCTTGAGATTGAGACCCAGATCGATGCGATCCTTCGTCGCCGGTTGCACGATGGCGAACTGCTTCGAACGCCGCAGACTCACGTAGGTCTTTTTCGGCTCGATCTCGACGTCGGAGCCGAATTTCCGTACCTCGGCGATAAGCGCATCGTAGAGGGGACGCAGGCCGCTTTTCGCGCCGGCAAACTGCGCATCGATGAGATCACCACCGGACGGTGCACCCCCGTCTGTCTTCTGTCGGTAGAGGATGGAAATCGTGTTGGCATAGCCATGCGAGACGCTGTGTCCGCCTTTCAGTAACTTCATGATGTCGCCGTGCGCTTCAGCGCCGGCGGCGGAGATTGCCTGGAACCATTCATCGAGCGCCCGGCCGGTTTTCTCCGGCATGTTGTCGATCATGGTCTGCAGCTGGGGATCTATGGATGAACTCATGGGGCTTCCTTTCTGAGATTCCGGAAAATGTGTGTGCTTCCCGCGTTCTGTCGATCAGCGTCGCAAAGTCGCGTCTCCTCGCCGTTTCTGCAGCGCCTCTTTGAGAAGATCGACACAGTATGCGTTGAGGCTCTTCCCCGTACGCAGGGCGGATATCGCGAGCTCCTTGTGAAAACGGCCTCCGGTGCGGAGAACGAATTTGCCGGAATAGCTCTTCCCAGCGTTACCCGGAGGGAGCGGTTCCCCGTCCTCCTCCGCGATCCGTATCCACTCTTCCACCACCCTGCACAGGTGACGAAATACCTCGGCTTCATTGGCCCCGTGTACACCGCCGAGCATCAGCTCGGGACAGCTGCCGACATAACACTGATCTTCCTCGGACCATTCGATGACTTTCACGTAGTGATCGCTCTTTCTCATGACAGTAATTCCTTCAGCGCCTTTTTCACTGCATGTTCCTGGTACTGTTTCGCGTCGTCTCGCGGTTTGCCGCTCAATGTAATCCGCACACCTGCAGGGTGCTTGAAGTTCCGATGTCCTCCCTTTCCTCCCCGGTCGACGAATCCTGCCGCCTTCAGGTCAGCAATGAGTTCTCGCAGTTTTCTCGGCATGACTTATAGTACTATTATGATACTAAAGATGCAAGAGCGCTATTTTTCCCCTCCCACGGCGCGCTGATTTCTCACATTGTTTTCCTACATTTTTATTTTATCCACTTTTCGCAAGGCACCGTGAAGCCGCTGTTCCGATGGATTCGAAAAATGTACGACTGGGTGGAGGGATTCGCCCACAAACCCGGGGCGCTGTGGGCGCTGTTCGTGATTGCGTTCATGGAGTCGTCGTTCTTCCCCGTCCCTCCCGATGTCCTTCTCATCGCGCTCGCCGTGGCGACACCCACGCGCGCGATGCGCTTCGCGGCAATTACCGCGCTCGGCTCGGTGCTCGGTGGCATGTTCGGTTACTTCATCGGCTATGAGCTGATGGAGGTGGTCGGCAGACCCATCATCGATTTCTACAATGCGCAGCATTACTGGCTGCGCGTCGAAGAGGCGTATCGCGGACCCGTCGGCGTCTGGTTCCTCGTCGCCGCGGCCTTCTCTCCCATTCCGTACAAAGTCGCGACCATCGCAGCCGGCGCCACGGTGATGCCGTTCATCCCCTTCCTGCTGGCCTCCGCCATCGGACGCGCCGCACGTTTCTTCCTCGTGGCCGGACTGATCTGGAAATTCGGTCCTTCCTTCAAGAGTTACATCGACAGGTATTTCGACAAACTGGCCATTGCCTTCGTCGTGCTGCTGCTTCTCGGCTTTGTTGCGGTGAAGTACGTGTTCTGATCCATTCATCCCGTGCCGCGGGCTGACGCCCATGGCTGGTGCATGATGTCGCCCCAGCGGGGTTCATTCATGAAAGGGGGGGGTGGACTGCCGCGACTGCCC
>JAFGKR010000090.1 GCA_016928515.1 Bacteroidota bacterium
CCGCCGAGGATGTGCCCGGCCTTGAGGTCCTGCAGCATCTCGCCGGCAACGGCGGCGGCGACGCAGACGATGGCGGCGACGCCGAGCACGGCGGCGACACCCTGCGTCTCCTCGGCTCCGAGGATGACCATGATCAGCGCGGTCACTACAAGAGCCGTCAGCGTCAGTCCGCTGATCGGGTTGTTGCTGGATCCCATGATACCGACGAGGTAACCGGAAACCGCGGCGAAGAAAAAGGCCAGGATGATCATCACCGTCGCCGCGACGAAGGCGATGATAAAGGTGGTGTTGAACAGGTAGAAGGTGATCAGGAAGGTCGCAATGGCGACGAGGACGATACCGAGCAGCGTCGTGGTGAAGCTGAGATCCTTCTCCGTCCGGTCGATATCGACGGCGTGTCCCGCAGCCGCTTTTTTCACGTCGCTGATGGAGCGGGCGATACCGGCGGTCAGGCTTTTCCGCATCATGTACAGGGTGTAGATCGCACCGACGAGCATGCCGCCGATCGCGATCGGACGCACGATGAATTTCCAGACATCATAGGCGGTGTTGATCCAGGCCTTTTCGGTAGCCGCCGCCTGCGATATCGACGGATCGGCCGCCATCAGGTTCGAGACGATACCCGGGATGTCGAGATACGGTGCCAGGAAATAGAGGATGATCGGCGTGAGCAGTCCCCATGCAATGATGCCGCCGGAGAAGTTGAGTGATGCCAGGCGGGGACCGATGATGTAACCGACGCCGACGTAGGCCGGACTGATCTTGAAGGAGGTCAGCACCATGCCACCGGTGCCGGTGACGCCCTGTGTACCGGAGGACAGCGGGACATTCTCCATGCCGGTGATACCGGTTTTCGTGAAGCTGACAAAACGCTCCCAGAGGGGAAGAAAGAGCTTGAATTCGCCGAGGGCCTTGACCAGGCCGCCGCCGATCATGGCGGTAAAGAGGAACTTCGATCCGCCACCGCCACCGCGGCCTGCCTTGTGAATCTCGGCCGCCGCGACAGATTCCGGATACGGAAGCTCGGGATCCTCGACCATCACGCGCCGCAGCAGTGCGACGAACATGATACCCAGCACACCACCGGCAATGAGAATCAACGTCGAGGTGATGTAATTGCCGGGGGTGTAGAATTCGGGCCAGATGCCGGCGACAAAAAACGCCGGCAGCGTAAATATCGCACCCGCTGCCACGGATTCACCGATGGAGCCCACCGTACGGGCGATATTCTCTTCGAGAATCGTTCCGCGCAGCGCCTTGAGAAGCGCCATGCCGATCACCGCCGCCGGATACGTCGCCGCGATCGTCATACCGGCCTTGAGACCGAGGTAGGCGTTGGCAGCTCCGAGAACGACAGCGAGAACGAGACCGATGAGCAACGCGCGTAGCGTGAACTCCTTCATATCCGAGTCCGCGGGGACGAACGGAACATGTTTCGTCTCAGCCATACAAGTCTCCTAAATGAACAAACGATGGATATGTTATCACGAGGGGAGTGGCTATGATTCGGGGAGTGAAGGAGTACGATCCTGGCCCATCCGGCGTTCCGGCCGGATACAATACATGAAATTACGCATGCGGGCGTACAAACACAAGGAAGGATGAATCCGTATCGACTTCCGCGGTGCCTGATTCCCATTCATGGATGTGTGTGTTCACCGGGCCATCCCGTAACGGAAACTGGCGTCTATTCCCCATCCACGGGTGCCTTCGTCTCTTCCGCATTCACCGGATGGAGAAGAATCCCGAGCATATCCTTCTCGAGACTTGCAAACGGACTTTCGACGATGCGGCCGAGTTCCTTTCCGTCCCTGAAGAAAATGAACGTGGGGACGCGGTCCACCTGATACGGAGCCGCCTCCCCGCCGGGACTCTGCTTCGTCCGGTCCACGCCGATCATTTCCATACGTTCGGGTGCAATATTCGTCATCTGTAAGAGCCGCAGCATGCGTGGCACCTCCCTCCTGCTGTCCGAACACCACGTACCGAGAATGCAGACGATGGTCACTCCCTCGGCCTCCGCGGGAATCTGTGTCAGGTACTGCGCCTCCGGCTGATACGTCTGAAATTCTTCGCCGAACCAGTCCGGAATATCGATGAGCTGTTCAACCGTGATCGGACCCGTGAGAATATTCTCCTCCTGCGCAGTCGCGAGAGCGGGGATGACGAGCAGAAAGAGCAGAAAAAAACGGAGTACATTCATTGTTTCATTTCCTCGTTGTACAAACAGGGCAATACTCTTTTACGTCCCCGCGGTGCGAGGTGTTTCCGCGGAGGAGCGGCCGTCCTGCGCCCAACTGAGCTTGCGGCGCAGCGTCTCGAAATATTTCGGACCCAGGTTCTTCACCAGCGGAACCGCATGTACACCGCGCCGGATTTCCGCATCGATGGCGGGGCGGTCCTGCGCAATCACGCGGCCGTCGGCCATGACCATGACGGCTCCCTCCTCGGCCCGGGCACAGACGGCGATGCGGCTGTCACCGGAGACGATGACCGGACGCGCCGTTAGTGTATGGGCGCTGATCGGACTGATGATGATGACGTTGCTTTCCGGAACGACGACCGGACCTCCGGTCGCGAGCGAATATGCGGTCGAACCGGTGGGCGTGGAGACGATGAGTCCGTCTGCCAGAAAGGATGCGAGGAATTCCTCACCGACGAACGCGTCGATGCTGATGACTTTCGCCGCACCGCTTTTCGCGAGCACGATATCGTTGAGCGCGTAATGTTCCTCGGGTGCGTCATCGAAGCGCCCGCTGATGGTCATGCGCTTCTCGATCGTATGTTTGCGCTCGAGGATTTCCTCGATGGCCCAGTACACTTCATCCACCCCGACGTCCGCGAGAAAGCCGAGCTTACCGAGATTGACGCCAAGCACCGGAGTGTCATGCAGCAGGGTATGCTGAATGACGGCGAGCATGGTGCCGTCACCACCGAAGGTGATGACAAAATCGGCTTCCGCGGCGATCTCCGGCCGCTCCGCACCGCGCCACAACGCGGTACCGTCGGACGACGATCGTTCCAGTGCGGTCAACACGTCGTTTTCGATGAGGAAGGGAATGTCGCGGCGTTCGAGAAAGTGCATGGTCCCGGCGATGGCGTCCAGCGCTGCTTCCTTTCCGACATTCCCCATGAGACCGAAGACGGGAGATATGTTTGCGCTGCCGGACATGGGTGCACCTGTCACAGTTTCAGGGGGCGCATTGGGGATTCCACGAATGCGAGGGATTCCGGATCTGCAAATTGCAAAAGAATTTGTCGTTCGACAAGCCGGGGAAGAAGGATCAGGCCAGCTCCACGCGTTTGATGCCGGGTTCCGCAAGCATGAGTGCACGCTCGACGCCGGCACGCAGCGTCATGAGAGCCAGAGAGCAATGCGCGCATTCTCCCAGGAAACGGACTTCGACAATGCCGTCGGGAGCGACGGAGACGAGCTCGATGTCGCCTCCGTCCTCCTGAAGATACGGTCGGACACTGTCCAGTACCCGACGGATCCGTTGTTCGGCCTTTGTTGCACTATCAAAAGACATCACGGATCACATCAGCCGAGGGAAATGTCGATGGATGGAGACGACGGCTGTGTCAGGTTCCGCTCGGCGATCTGTCCGGCCAAGCTGATGGCCGCATCCATGAAGCTTGCGGCGACAGGACTCTCGGGCTCCATCTCCACGATGGGAATCCCCTTGTCCCCACCGACACGAACCTGCGTGGTGATCGGGATTTCCCCGATGAAGGGCACGCCCAGTTCCTCTGCCGTCCGTTTGCCGCCTCCGTAATTGAAGATCTCGTCACGGTTGCCGCAATGGGAACAGATGTAATAACTCATGTTCTCGACGATACCGAGAATGGGCACGGACACCTTCTCGAACATCCGGAAGCCCTTGCGTGCATCGGCAAGCGCGATATCCTGCGGAGTGGTCACGATGACGGCACCGGTGAGGGGAAGCGTCTGTGACAGCGTGAGCTGAATGTCGCCGGTTCCCGGCGGGAGATCGAACACGAGATAATCCAGTTCGCCCCAGTCGACATCGGTGAGAAACTGTTTGAGGGCGTTGCTGGCCATGGGACCGCGCCAGATCAGGGCGTCTTCAGGCCTGACCAGGAAACCGATGGACATCAGTTGCACACCGTAGTTCTCGGTGGGAAGCAGGCGCGTCTTTCCATTGTCCTTGTACGCGCGGGGTTGTTCGTGCACGTTCATCATCAGCGGGATGCTCGGACCGTAGATATCCGCATCGATGAGGCCGACGCGCGCACCGGCTTTGGCCAGTGCGACAGCCAGGTTCACGGCCACGGTGGATTTCCCGACGCCACCCTTCCCGCTGGCGACGGCGATGGTGTTCCGCACACCTGGAAGCAGACTGCTCTGGGACACTTCGCCGGAGGCGGGAATGGTGACGGTCGTATCGATCGTCACATCACCGAGTCCGGGCAGATGGTCGGCCAGCGCCTTGCGAAGCGCCGCTTCGGTACTCTCCCGCACGGGACGCGGCGGGATTTTCAAATCGAGTGTGAAACGCAGGTTTTCTCCCTCGATGGATACATCCTGTATCATGCCGGCGGTGACGACATCGATGGTCATCCGTGGCGCCGGAACGACGCGCAGGGCCTGAAGGACATCCTGCTCGTTGAACGTTGATTGAGACATCATTCCTCCTCAATGAGATGAGTGAATATTCTAAATTGCAATAGAATTTCGGGAGACGCAAAAAGCATCGGCAGGAATTCAGGAAGTTGTCGGATCTGCGGGGAAGGACAGGATGAAAGTTGCGCCGCTGCCCGGTCGTGATTCCACCTCGATGCTGCCGCCGTGCTCTTTCATGATGTAATAGCTCAGTGTCAAACCGAGTCCCGTCCCCGTGCCGGAAGCGGAAGCCGTATAGAATGGATCGAAGAGATGTCGCATCTGTTCCTCGCTGACGCCCGGACCGCTGTCGGAAATGGTCACGCGCGTCCCGTCTTTCTGTCGGCGGACGCGAATCTCGATACTGCCGCCGTCCGTGAGTTCGTTGAGCGCATTGATGATGATGTTGTGGAAGACCTGCACGATCATGTCGTGATTTCCGAACACCAATGCGTCGGCATCCGGGATACTGCGCGTGATATCGACGCGCCGATAGGAGGGATGCGCGGCGGCGGCATCCTCCGCCTCGGTGATGGCGGTATCCAGGTCCACCGTCTTCCGTTCGATCTGCGTTTTCGGCTTGCCGAGGGAGAGGAGGTTTTCCACGATAAGTCCTGCCTTTCGCAGCCCCGTCGCGATGGTCTGTATGCACTGGGCACGCACGTCGTCGGGGAGCCGCGCATCGTCGAGCAGTTGTGCCGCGGAGAGGGCATAACTGATCGGATTCCGCAGCTCGTGCGCGATGCCTTCGGAGAGCACGCCGATTTTCGCCAGCTTGCGCGCCTGCTGCAGTTCCTGCTCGCGGAGGCGGCGCTCCGAGAGATCCTCATCGATGCCCAGGATGACGGCGCTGCCGATCGGCGGTTGCAGCGCGTGCCAGCGCGAACGGACAGGCCGCAAAATGCCATCCGGCATCAGCCGTTCGCTCTCCTCTTCGATCGTTCCTTCCTCCCGTACCCGGGCGAGCAGTCCGCTGCGGAACGGTTCGGGGAAGAGAGACAGCACATCCACGTTGCCGCCGGAGAGCGTGGAAGCGGGCCATCCGAACGACTCCTCGACGGCATCGTTGGTGAACAGCACGCGGCCGTGGGCATCCAGGAGATAAACGGGCATGGGGATGCGTCGCAGCGTTTCGGCGACCTCCGCCGGAATCGCAGGATGATTTCCACTTCGTGATCCATCTGTCATTGCTTACCACCGTGTCCCCGGCCGTTCGAGTCCGTACTCGGCGACCTTTTTCAGCATTGTTTTGTATGTGATGCCCAAAAGGCGTGAGGCGCGCGACTTGTTCCATTCCGTATACCGCAGCATCTGCAGCAGCAGGTCGCGTTCGATTTCAGCGACGTGGCGGCGGACCTGTTCCTTCAGCGGAGCGCCCGTCACCTGGAAATCTCCCGGCAACGGGGAGAAGCGATCGAAACCAGGAACGGGCAGGTCAATATCCTTCATGCGGATGCGTTCATCCGCGCCAAGGACGGCGCGGCGGATGAGGGATTTGAGTTCGTGCACGTTCCCCGGCCAGTCATAATCCATCAGCAGTTCAAGTGCGGCATCGTCGATCGCGCGCACGGGACGATCGAACTCCTCCGCGGTTTCCTCGATGAAGCAGCCGACGAGGTACGGGATGTCCTCCCTGCGTTCGCGCAGGGGCGGAATGCCGACGATGCGCTCTTCGATGAGACCGAGCAGATCGCGTGTCAGCTCGAGGTCCCCCTGTGTCCGTTCCGTCATTGCCGTCATGATGAGCCGGGCGCTGATGTCGATGCGGGCCCCGG
>JAFGKR010000091.1 GCA_016928515.1 Bacteroidota bacterium
CCGGATCCCTGGTACCCGGACCGCCTCCTGTGGATTGGGACGGACGGTGGCGGACTCAACCGCTTCGATCTGAGGGATCAGCGATTCGTTCGGTACGGACGAAAGCAGGGTCTTCCGAATCCCGTCGTGTACGGTATACTGCCGGACGCGGAAGGGAGGCTGTGGATGAGTACCAACGAGGGCCTGTGCTGCTTCGATCCCCGCACTGAACACTTCCGTGTTTATGACGTCCGCGACGGTCTTCAGGCCGATGAATTCAACCGCACGCAGTATTATCGACAGGGTTCCAGGCTCTGTTTCGGGGGTGTGGATGGTTACAATATCTTCGATCCGTCTCACATTCGGGGGAATACCGTAGTGCCTTCGGTCGCACTCACTGCATTCCGTCTCTTCAACAGGGAGATTTCCCTGCAGGATGCAGACAGTCCGCTCACGGAGGCGATCCCGTACGTGCAGCATATCGAGCTTGCTCACGACCAGAACATGTTCACCATCGAATTCGCTTCACTGGATTTTCACGCTCCGGACCGCAACCGATACCGCTACCGGTTGGAAGGATTCACGGAGGATTGGATCGACGCGGGAACGCAGCGTTCTGCCACGTTCACGAATCTCGATCCCGGTGAATATGTCCTCCACGTGATCGCATCCAACAATCACGGAGTATGGAATACCGAAGGCGTGCGGTTGCGCATTGTCATCTCTCCGCCATGGTGGTTCACCGGCTGGGCCATCGCACTCTATACCATCCTCATCGTCGGTGCACTCCTGGGGGTCGATCGGGTGCAGCGGCGACGCGTGATTCTGCGCGAGCGGGAGCGCGCTCAGATTCGGGAAGCGAAATTCCGTGCGGAGGCGGCGGAACTGGAGGTGCGTGTCGCTCGCGCCGAGAACGAGCGCAAGCAGAAGGAAATGCAGGTGGCCGCGCTCATCCAGCAGAGGGTGCTGCCGCAGCAGCTCACGCGTATTGCCGGCTATGATCTTGCGGGGATCAACATTCCAGCGGACGAAATCGGCGGGGATTATTATGATTGCATACCGCTCCGCGATGGCCGCGTTGCCTTGGTCGTAGCTGACGTCACGGGCAAGGGTGTTCCGGCGTCTCTGCTTGTCAGCAGCCTGCATGCGTCACTGCGTGTGCATCTCGACAACGACGAGGACCTTCCCGAGCTTGTCCTGCGTCTTAATACCTTTCTCTACCGCAGTTCACCACCCAGCTCCTTCATCACCTTCCTGATCGCCGTGCTCCAGCCGGAGACTGGCGAGCTGGAGATCATCAATGCCGGACACAATCCCGCGCTTCTGCATCGCAACGGCAGCATCCTCGATACGCTGCGCAGCAAGAATCTCCCGTTGGGATGCACCAATTCCGTGCAGCAGTTCGCGAGCGAGCGACATATGCTCGCTCCTGGAGAGGGAATGCTTCTCTACACCGATGGTATCACCGAGGCGATGAACGGTAGCCGTGAGCCCTTCGGCCAGGAAGCGTTGGAAAATCTCGTCCGGGATCACCGCGACAAACCCGCATCGCTGTTCGTCGGGAATGTGATCGCGGAGGTGCAGCACTACGCGAGCGACGCGGAGCAGAGCGACGACATTACAGTCCTGTACATCCGCCGTCTGAACGGTGCGGACACGCTGCGGTAAAAAAAGAATAATCATCCATTATATTTTATTCTTGCATTATTTCCGCTGCAAGCCTATATTCGGATATATCATATCCACATTGATCGTATCCGTACAGCTCAGCTGCGCCTGACAGTCACGGGTCGTGGAATCCGAATCGAACTTTCAGAGGAGAAACCCTCGTGACGGAGAATCGTCTTGCACGGGCGAGATGGATACCGGTACTTCTGGTGGTCTTTCTGACCTTGCCGGCGGGTGTGTCCGGTCAGAATCTTTCAAATCTCAGTGGCAGGAACCCATTGAACGTGGGCGGATCCGTATCCGCGCGCGCCGTCCTGTATCAGGCGGAACAGATACGCGATCGGCGGACACCGTTTTCCTGGGTACTGGGAGGGACCGTGAATCTCAATGTATACGACGTGGATCTCCCGTTCAGCTTCACGTTCAGTGAACAGGAGCGGGAATTCGCTCAACCCTTCAACCAGTTCGGCGTCAGTCCGTCGTACCAGTGGATGCGCGGGCATTTCGGATATCGATCGATGACGTTCTCGCCTTACACTCTTGCGGGCCATCAGTTCCTCGGGGCCGGACTGGAGGCGAATCCGGGCATAGTGCGTTTCGGTCTGATGTACGGACGGCTGCAGCGCGCGGTAGAGGAAGACAGCGGTGCGGCGCGACTTCTGCTGCCCGCCTATGAGCGCACTGGCTGGAGCGCGCGTTTGGGGATTGGTGACAACGCGAATTATTTCGACGTGATCATGCTCAAGGCAAAAGACGACCCGGCGTCCCTTCGCCGTGCGCCGACGAGCAGCCTGGTGCTGCCGGGGGAGAACCTTGTCCTGGGCTTTTCGGGAACGACCGAACTCTTCGACGGCTTTCGACTGAAACTGGATGCCGCGGCGAGCGACTACACCCGCGATGTCCGTGCGCGTGTCATCGATGATCCCGACAACGCGCATATCCGGGCTTTCGATGGCATCTCTCCCACCCGTTCCTCCACACAGTTCTATACGGCCGTGAACGGCGGGATCATCTGGTCTCTCCAGCGTTTCAGCCTGACGACGCAGTACACGCGTATCGATCCCGACTACCAGTCGATGGGAGCGTACCATATCAC
>JAFGKR010000092.1 GCA_016928515.1 Bacteroidota bacterium
CCACTTTTTCTTTGTCATTCTCTCATCTCTGAAAACCTATTTCCGATCCGGCTCGGGCCGCGCTTCGAGGAATTCCTGCACCGGACACTTTCCGTTGTTTTCCATGATCGCGACGATCTCGGCTTTTGGTCCTCTGCGTACCGTGATTGTATTCATCAGACGCCAAAAGTTAACCTGTAGGTTCACTCTTGTCAAGTCTTCTTGATGCATTCCCGTCGTCCGTTTTTTCAAAGCCCCGTCAGTATTGCCATCAATGCTCCTACCGCCCTGTTCCGTGCGAGGCGCCGGTGTACCGGGTGATGATCGGGATTCGTGGTTGTGCAACGATAATTATTATTTCCTCGAATACGGTTCCGGTGATATCGTTGTCATTTCCACCCAGCTTCAGGATACCAAACGCCGGCAGGTGGTACACCGTCCTGCAAGCGGTCGAGGACAGGGAGGAGAAATCTCCGAATCTCAGTGATGAGGTCCGTTATCTCATACTGTTGCCTCCAGATACGGGCGCATGACCGCAGTCACCCGATTGACCTGTGCGGCCGTTGTGAGCTCATCCATTGTGGCACGTTTGGCGCGCCAGCATTCCCTGAGTGCTTCAATGGCGACATCGAGCCCGACCTTGTTGCGAAACTTGAAACAATCCGCGACGGTCTTCGCCGGAGAGTACACCTTGACGATGACACCGTCGAGATCGTGCGACTGAACACCATATGACCAGGCATCACCAGAGAGGTACGTCAGATTCAGTGGCGGATAGTCAATCCTTGGTCTCCAGGAAGCTCGAGGAACGGCGATCCAGATTTCGTGCGGGATCTGTGTTGTCATCCCATGAAAACTGAGAGCGGAAATGAGACAGACCACGGAGCGTGGCACGCGTTTTGCCACCTCAGCGAGCAGAACATGCTCAGAATGCGCGGAGTCCGGCAGAGCGTATATCCCTCGACCGCGTTTTTCGAGTAGTCCCTGCTGCTTCAGCTGATAGAGAAAATTCCTGGATATCCCTGCATCTTCCAGATCCGCAGCCCGGATAATCCCGTGCTGCCTGGCAAGTTCAAGTACTTCCTGCGTTCTGTTCATTGCGACCTCAGATGCGTTTCCTCTTCAAATATAACTATATGAAGAGGTTATGCAAATGCACTTCAGTTATGGATCAAGGAGGACATCCTTCCCGCAGATGTCCGATTCTTGCAGTTCGAAATCGGGAATGACGCGACAGACACCAATGAATCCGGCGCCATTTTGCAGCCGAGACGCATGCGACCAGCATCCCGGCATGCTTCATCGGAACCGGGACGGATTGGTTTGTTGCAACAAGTATCAATATGATGTATATTTATGATGTATGTTTTCACTCCCGGAATGCCGTATGGAACGGACACAGATCTATCTTACGAAAAGGGAACGGGAGGCGCTGGCATCCATCGCACGGGAGAGCGGAGTGTCGCAGAGTGCGCTCATCCGGCAGGCCGTCGATGAATTCCTTACCCGGAATACCGCACGGGACCGCCTTCCCCTGATCAGGGAAGCCAGGGGACTGTGGAAGGATCACGACGATCTCCCTGACACCCGGGAGATGAGAGAGGAATTCGACCGTCCGCTTTTCCCCGGCGAAGAGAACGCCTGATGAAGGACCGGCTCCTGTTCGATACCGATGTGCTGATCCAGTATCTCCGAGGTGACAGCGCGGCCGAGAGGTTCCTGGAAGCAAGAGACGAGCTGTTCTTCGTTTCTGTCATCACGATCGCGGAGCTGTACACCGGCATCCGTTCGGAGAGGGACCAGGATGCGATCGATCGTTTCCTGCTCGCATTCCAGCCGCTTCCCGTTTCCGCCGGCATCGCGCGCAGGGCCGGA
Source organism: Bacteroidota bacterium (assembly GCA_016928515.1). Lineage (GTDB taxonomy): Bacteria > Bacteroidota > Ignavibacteria > SZUA-365 > SZUA-365 > BM516. Next base: position 1,855 of record JAFGKR010000092.1, read on the forward strand.
CTGCTCCGGCGGCAGTATCACGCCCGTCACGGAACAGGACTGGCGGATGCGATCATCGCAGCCAGCGCGATCGAGAACTCCGCGCGGCTGGTGACATTCAACCGCAAGCACTTCCCCATGCTCAAGGACCTGATCGTCCCGTACAAGCGCTAAGGGTGTTTTCGGCGCTGTGTCCATGTCTGATTCCGCTCTTGTTCCAGCCATCTGCCGATGATCGACGAAGAAGGGCCGGGAGCCGGAAGCCCACCCGGTCGCCCTTTGTGAAACCGGTCATCAGAAGAGAAAGCCATCTTCGACCATTCCCTGCATTGCATTTACCAGATACTTACTCCAGATCCAGCCGTCTGCGAGGCATGGACACCCCGGCGGCGGCGAGGCTTCGGGCTTGCGGCGGACGATGCTCGCGTTTCAGCGCCTGTTTCCCGTTCTGATATGCCGAAGCAACCGGTTCGTCGCAGGCTTCGACAGCTTCGCGGAACGCGATGCTTCCTCCCTATGAATGATTCGCGACAACACCTGATACGATTTCGCTGACCCGGCCGCTGAACTCCGTCAGGCCGCCCCAACCCGCTTCCGCCGCCGTCTCAGCGGAGGGATCCAGGTTTGTGATATCGATTGTACGTCCCTCCCGGGTGAAATATGCGACAGCCATTCTGCTCTTCAGAGCCGTGTTCGCCACTTGTCGCATGCCGGGATTTCGGGAGGCTCCGAAGATATTCAGGACGTCATCCGCACCGCCTCCGAATTTGCGTATGGTCTGTATGCCCCAGACGATATCCAGCACATGCGGCGAATGCGTCGAGAGACACACCTTGTATCCCCTGTTGAGCAGTTCGAGGACAAGCAGCATGACGACGGAGATCGCATTGGGATGCAGACCCATCTCCGGTTCCTCGATGAGCACGTATTTCAGCATATCCCTGCGTGAGACGGCACCGGGCGTCATGAGCCAGTAAAAGCCGAGAAGCAGGGGAACAAACTCCCGCTGGCCCGCGGACCAGACAAGATAGGGCAGAGAAGACGTCCCGGAGGCGTTCTGAAGGACCATACGTTTCTCGAACCGTTCCGGATCCGTTTTCAAACCGAAATCGCCGAAAATATGCTCGGCGATGAGATCCCGATACTGTTTCTTCAGCTTGTTGCTCACCGGAAACAGTTCATCTTTTTTGCTGAACTCCATCTGAACCAGGCGGTGCAGGCGCTCACTGAATTCCCGGACCGCGAACGGATCACCTGAACGGTAATCGGTGAACGGTCTGGTAAGACCCTCTCTGAGACTGAGAACCCGCTGCGCGGGAATGAGAAACACCTCATCGTTCCCATGCGCTTTTGCGGCATGCCGCCGGAGCAGGCTCTCGATGCTCAGCTTCTTTCCGTCTGGTACGATGATTGTCCGCTTCGAATCGTAGAGTTTCGACATTCCCTCGCCGAAGTAGAGATCGAGGAAATGGCCGACATCCTCTCCCCAACCGATACTGAAGCGCGAGAACTCCGCCTTGATCGAACTCATATCGATCAGCAGTTTGACGAGCTGCATGAAGATGCTTTTTCCGGTCGCCTGCGGTCCCACCAGCACGGTGAGATCACCGAACGCAACCTCGGCATCCCGAAGCTGACCGAAGTGAGAGACCTTAAGTTTTTTCATCGGAGCACCCCGCAGTATGGTGGATTCACCGGCATCGAAGCCGTCGGATCATCAGGTCGGTTTGATCCTGAATCTACACGTGATTTCGTCCAAAGGCAAGGAGGGGATTGCCTCTGCAGTTGGTGCGATGCGCTTCGAAGACGATCATGGTATCGATATAGACGATCTCCCTGCGATTTCCCATCGTCTTCAGAGTTCGAACGGGACAGCAAGATCATGGACAGTGAACGCATCGGCAAGGGAATCGATGTCAATGCCGAGGAGGGATGCGGCGCGACGAACGGAGAGCCGGCCTTCATCGAGTGCGGTTCCGAGCTGTGACAGGAAAAAACGGGAGAATATCGGAATATCGGAATGGGACGATCCGCGGGAGGATCGTTCGATATCGGTCCGCGCCAACAGGTCCCGACACTGCTGCTCATCCAGGAGTTCGAGTGCGACCAGTCGCCGGCAGAATGCCTGCACCGAGACGCGGAAATGCTCGGCTCCCTTTCGTGCAAGAACTGCGAAGGCAGAGTCGTCGAGAGTCGAAGGCATCGAGCGTTTCACATATTTCCGGACACTCATTTCAGGAAGCAGCAGGCCGCTCGCGAATCTGTTGGCAAGCTGTTCGCGTCGTTTCGCTGCCGGAGGCCCGGATCGATCCGGATCGAAGCGGTCCGGCGGAAGATCCTCCCACGTCAGTGCGTGGAAGAGCTCATGGGCGAGATCGAAATTCCGTCTCCCTTCCGCATCCTTCCTGTTAATGAAAATGAGATTCATTCCTGCATGATGATATGTCGCTCCGGGAATCCCTCCCGGCAGATCGACAAAGAGGACGGGAATGAGCAGTTCGTTTTCAAGGCGCGGAGCGAGATGCAGAGCGGGAACGGGACCGAGTTCGAACCAGGATGCGAGCCGCGACGCGACGAGTGTAACATCCTCGAACGAGCTTTTCTTGCTGATCCCGAGACGTGGCCGGGAGGTCACGCGCAGGTTGTTCACATCGCAAAGCCATCGCCACAGCATGACCCACCCACCGGCGACACGCTCGAAGTCATCGATGGCCGTGGCGGACGCCGGATCGGCGCGGAACGAGAACACTCCTTCGCCGGTCCAGAAGAACGGGTCGGTGAAATACTCGACAGGCCGTTCGCCGATCTCGATCAGCTTTATCAGTTCATCGACCGAGAGCTTGCGATCGCCCCGTTCGATCGCCTGCAGCGTCTGCCGGTGATTGAATCCCATTTTCGCGGCCAGCGCCGCCTGCGTCAAGCCAAGTTCCTGTCGCAGCAAGGTAACACGCACCCCGATGGATGAATTGTTCATCAGTCTGTGGATCTCCTGAAAAGATTCTTGCAATAAACAATTGCAAGATAATCATTGCATTCGGGATACGCAATGCAACACGAAGAAACGAACCAGCAGTACCACAGAGGGATCAGATTTCCCGACGACTGGACGCTATCCAGCGGGAATGTTCCAAAGCCGTCATTGCTATCGACCGGTGTCCCGGCATGCTTCATCGGAACCGGGACGGATCGGTGTGTTTTCATTTGACACGATGCGATGCAGGGCCGGCTTCTCCGGCGGCAGTATCACACCGGTCACGGCCACCGTCACCCTTCGACAGGCTCAGGGTGACGGTTTGTTCGCGACTTTTTGGACGGCCTCTCACCTCATTCCATATTATTCTCTTCACACTCCCTGAATGGGACATTATCCCGATTATTACCCGGGTAATAATCATAAATACGGCATTTTACCCGGGTATAATATGCTGTAAATGGCATTTTACCCGGGTATTAATACGCTGCGAATGCAATTCTGTCCGGGTAATATCCATCCATCATGTTGCCCGGGCATCGAGCGCTCCCGAGGTGCCGGTACCTGCGGAGACCACGGATTTCTGACAGGATGACGACGTTTTCATGACAATGGCCATATGTGCCTTTCGTACTCTGGGGACAGCATCATCACACGTCGCGAGGTCAGACATGCCACCGTATTCCTTCCGTCTGGTTCTTGTCATTTTTCTCTTTGCCGGACTGTTCACCGGATGTTCCGAGGAAGAAAATCCTGCCGCTCCGCAGGCTCCGCCGGAGATCATGCCACTGCAACCCGGTAATGCCTGGACGTATCAGCTCACGAATTACGATGCGTCCGGGGCTGTACGGTCGTCCGCCGAGATGACCGCGTTCATTCTCGGCGATACACTCATCGACGGCGAACTCTGGTCGGAATACGGTCCGGTCTATCCCGGATCGGAGTTCTTCATGAACAGGACAGACGGCCTGTGGTACCGACAGCGGAATGTTTCCCTGCCAGGCCTTATGGCGAAGTACCCCGCCTCGCCCGGGAATGTCTTCACAGAAGGGCATGGCGACACGGTGCGTGTGCTGTCCGTCGAACGGGACGTCACCGTCCCTGCCGGATTGTTCCGCTGCCATGAGTACGAGCAGAGATCCGAGCTGATCGTCGGCGATACGATACGCTTCCGTTATCGTCGTTGCTTCAGCCCCGGTGTCGGCATGGTCCTCCTTGAGCAGTACATCCAGTACGGTGACGATCCGGAATACCTGCTGCACACGGCCACACTGACGGCTTTTGTCCCGGAACAATAGCAACCCGGTTGTAAGCAACCCGGTTGTAAGCAACCCGGTTGTCGGATCCTTCCTCGTCCTGTGTCACGGCAGCTCTGCAGAGTCTGCATCCCTGCGCAACGGCCCGTAGCCGGAAAACGACGCAGGTCGCACGGGAGCACGATCAATGAGAGAGGCTTCTCCGGCAGTCCGTACCCCGGCACTGCGCGTGATTTCATCAACCGATGAACGCTTCCCGGACCGGAATCCCATGGAGACATCATCGACGCGCGCTTGCGCCTCCGTTGATCATCATCGTTGAATCACCCAGCAACATGACGTACCTTCTTCCCATGAATCACGTGCATCCCTTCCCGAAGAACATCCACCGCGGCGGCGGCCGTATCCCGGTCATGCTCGCCCTCCGGTTCGTTTTTGCCGCACTGCTCGTGCTGCTCGCAGCTGCTGTGCAGGCGCAGCCCTGTCCTTCACCGGACGCGGCGGGACCATGGCTCACACGATAACGGTCCAGGGTACCAATCCCACGCAGCTCACGGCGGAGTATCAGCTTCAGTACGAGCTGACCATGAACGCCAGTGCGGGTGGAACGGTGCAACCTTCATCGGGCTGGCACGTCCCGGGCGCGGCCTTACAGATCACTGCGCATCCGAACACCGGATACGTCCTGGAACGCTGGGAGGGAGCGGGAAACGGATCCTACAGCGGGACCACCAATCCTGTCACGGTGACGATGGATGAGCCGCTGACACAAACGGCATGGTTCACAGTGCGTACAGACATCCCGGTAACATCTGCTATCCCACGAACATGCGAACTGCATCAAAACTACCCGAATCCGTTCAATCCCTCGACCACGATCGAGTACCTGATTCCCGGTCATGGAAACGTCCGTCTTCGGGGGTTCGACCTCCTCGGACGCGAGGTGGCCGTGCTGGTGGATGAGATACGGCAGTCGGGTGTATACGCCGTTGAGTTCATCGGCACGAAACACCCCTCCGGCATTTACGTGTATCAACTGGAGTGGAACGGAGCTGTCATGACGCGGAGGATGACGCTGTTAAAGTAATCGGTGGACCCGAGTACATCATCGAGTATCGGACCTTCTCGGCCCGGAAAAAGTCATCTGGCGATTCGATCCGCTTATCCTCGCCAACGGTTTGTCTGTCGGTGGCCGTCGTCGGTGGCACCAGGGATCGACCACCGCACGCATCCTCTTGACTTTGTGTTCGACACTCTCTATACTTTCACAGTCCTATTTCCGTTTTCAAAGTGATACCTCGGCCGATTCCCGTATGGGATGCAGGTGTTCGGTCTGTCGTTCACAATCCATCGAGCAACCATCGGAGACTCACCATGAAAGTTCTCATCTGCTTCATCGCAGCATGTCTCTGTATCACCATGCCGCCGTTATCCGCGCAGGACATCGAGTCGACACTGTCGGGGAATACCGTCAATCAGGGATTCACTGTCAAGGATGGCAACGGAATGCCACTTTTCACCGTCCGCGGGGAAGGATCGGTAGGAATTGGCACAACGCTTCCGACTGCCGTGCTGACCGTTTCCGGGTTGGATGGTTTCCTGGTGAAAGGGACGTCCGGTTCAGGTTCGATTCCCACCAGTGGCGCCGGAACGCGGTTGATGTTCTACCCGAAAAAGGCGGCGTTCCGTGCAGGAGAGGTGACGGGGACCCAATGGAGTGACGGAAATATCGGCACTCATTCCACCGCGACAGGGTATAACACCACCGCAAGCGGGGATTACTCGACTGCGATTGGACACCAGACCAATGCCAGCGGGCGGGCATCCACCGCGATGGGGTATTTGACGACGGTCAGCGGGGCGTATGCCACCGCGATAGGTGATATGACCAACGCAAGCGGGGATTACTCGACTGCGATTGGCGCTCTTACCGTCGCCAGCGGGGAGTACGCCACCGCAACGGGGTATTCGACGACCGCGAGCGGATCTTGTTCGACTGCGATGGGGAATCACACCACCGCCAGCGGGAATTACTCCACTGCAATCGGTAACTGGGTCAACACCGGCTCGAAGATGGGCTCGTGCGTGATCGGGGACAACAGCACGACGACCACCTTCTCCGCCGGATCCGTGAACCGCTTCTACGGTAGATTCGCGAACGGGTACTGTCTCTACACGAACAGTGGTTGCTCGATCGCCGCAATTCTGTATGGAAATGCGAACTCATGGTCCACCCTGTCGGATGTCAGGAAGAAGGAAGGATTCCTTCCCGCCGACGGGGAGACCATC
>JAFGKR010000093.1 GCA_016928515.1 Bacteroidota bacterium
ATCATTCCGGTCCTGCTGTTCAACATCAAGGGATGGGGACAGTCGCGACAGGGGATGTTCTTTACGGCATTCTCCATGGTACTCGGTTTCGTCACCAACCGCCTCAATGTCACTCTTACGTCCCTCGAGGGCTACTACAAGGACAATTTCGGCGTATCCTACTTCCCCTCCCTGGGAGAACTCTCGGTCACCATCGCCATCGTGACCGCGGGCTTTGTTCTCTTCGCGCTCGCAGTGAAATACCTGCCCATCTTCCCGGAGCATGAGGAGGAAACGGTGCTGCGCTTCGACGGTGCACCGGAACGCACATCCGCCCCACCGGTGTCCGGAACACCGGCGGCCGAACTGAACAGACATTGATCACTGTCTGAAATCACACGCACACGAGTATCGGACAGCTTCCATGAGCATCATCATCGAGAAACAACAGAAAGTATGTATCTGGACGGAAGCGGGCGTGCTGAACAACAAGCTCTGCGACCGAGACTTCCAATGCGAGCACTGCCCGCTCGATGCCGCTCTCCGGGATCAGACCGATACTTGCCGCGAGGAAGAGCCGGATCTGGACTACACAGATCTTCCCCTGAACATGGACGAAAACGTGCCGGAGCATCTTTTGCCGCTCCTCGCCCCGTTTCGTACCCTGCGGATCTGTACCGACATGCGGTACTCCGCACAGCATGTCTGGATCCGGCTCCTTCCCAACGGCATGGTCCGCTGCGGACTCGATGCCTTCGCGGCGGCCCTGCTACCCGAGGATTGCCAGATTGTCATTCTCGCCAACCACAGCTACGTGCGTGAGGGGGATGAATTCGGATGGGTGTACTGTGGACATCGAACCCTTCCCCTTACGGCCCCTGTTTCGGGAACCATCGTCTGCCGCAATACCGATCTGACCTCAACGGCGGCGTCCGTGCGTGCGTCCCCCTACGAAAAGGGCTGCGTGCTGACCATCTCTCCCGTCATGGGAGCGCTTGCAACCGCACGACTTTCCTCCCCCCGTAACCACATGCGTCGCATCCGCAAGCACGGACGCGTGTTGACGAACCAGATTCAGCGGCTCCTGCAGTCGCCGGATCTCGGTCCCTGCCTCAATGACGGCGGCACCACCGTCTCCCGCCTGGACGAACTGCTCGGCGAAGAACGCTACTGGAGCCTGCTGCAGAAGTTCGTTGGAGGAGAATAAGGTCCGGAACCTTGATGGTTCGCTCAGACTTTCCTAGTTTGGGGAAGAGATCTTTTTTCGCCTCCGGCGGAGTTCGCATGAAATTCATCCATTCCCTCAGCTTCAAGATCATCGCCATCATCTTCGTGACACTGTTCATCGTCATGACCGGCGTCAACTACCTGCATGTCGAGGCACAGAGCACCTTTTTCGAGCACACTATCTATCTCTGCGCGGAACGCGCCAGCGCCTTCTCAAAAATTGCGCTGATGCGCGGAATGCAGGAGAATGACCGCGAGGAAATTTCACGGACCATCGAGGAAATGAGTGCGGCACCGTCGATCGACGCCATCCGCATTTACGACAAAATGGGAATGATCCGTTACTCCTCACTGCGCGAGGAAACCGGACGGATCGTCGACATGCGCGCGGACGCCTGCACCATGTGCCATGGCGAGCAGACAGAATTCACGGAGACCAGCAGCGACCAATTCGTGCGGATTTACCAGTCCCCGTACGGACACCGCACACTGGGGCTGATTACGCCGATCATGAACCGGCCGACGTGTTCCGGAGCCCCCTGTCACGCCCATGCGGAATCACAGACCGTACTGGGCGTACTCGACGTGCAGATGTCACTCGAGGAAATCGACGCGCAGGTCACGACCATGCAGGAAATCATCCTTATCACGTCTCTGATCACCTTCCTTGTTCTTGCGGGCATTGCAGGAATATTCATTTATTTCTTCGTTCACAAGCCCGTCTCGGCACTCATTGCAGGCACGAAGGCGCTGAGCGCCGGCGACCTCTCTCACACCATCGAACTGGATCGTCGCGATGAGCTCGGTCAACTCGTCAAGGCCTTCAATACCATGTCCGACGAGTTGTTGCACGCGAAGCAAGAGCTTATGGAATGGTCCAACACACTCGAAGACAAGGTCGCCGAGAAGACGCAGCAGCTCAACAAGGTGCAGGTGCAGATCATGCACATGGAGAAGATGGCGTCGCTCGGCAAGCTGAGTTCCGTCATCGCGCACGAGCTCAACAATCCCCTTGCGGGTATTCTCACGTATGCGCGTCTCATCCAGAAACGCCTCCGCAAGCGCGATATCGACGAGGAGCGCTGTGTAACGATGGACAAGGAGATCACCCTGATCGCGGACGAAGCGCGCCGCTGCGGAGATATCGTCAAGAATCTTCTGTTCTTCGCCCGGGGCCGCGAAGGAGAGTATCGGCAGGCGGACCTCAATGAAGTCATCGAGAAATCGATCAAGCTCGTGCAGCACAAAATCAATCTCTATGACATCAATCTCGAAGTGCATCTGCCACCGGATACGGTGCTCGTGACCTGCGATCAAAGCCAGATGCAGCAAGCCGTGCTGGCCATCATCATCAATGCCATCGAAGCCATGCCCGA
>JAFGKR010000094.1 GCA_016928515.1 Bacteroidota bacterium
CACTTAAACGGGCGAGATAAATCTCGCCCCTACAATCGTTTTTCCCCGTGCCACTTAAACGGGCGAGATAAATCTCGCCCCTACAATGTTTTCCTGCTCCTGCTCCTGCTCATGCTTCCTGCGCGCGTGAGCGCGCAGGCCGTGATTTCCGGCACCGTGCAGGAATCCGGCTCGGGGGAGGCGGTGATCGGGGCGAATGTGATCCTTGAAGGAACAGGCAAGGGCGCCGCGACGAACCGCTACGGATACTTCGCGATCGCCGGACTGCAGCCCGCCGACTACACGCTGCGCATCAGCGCCGTGGGCTACCGCACGTTCACACGAAATATCACCGTCGCGAATTCCGACGAGATCCGCCTGACCGTGGATCTCGAACCTTCCGTCATCGAACTGGGTGAGGTGTCCATCGAAGCCGACCGGGAGGAGGCGGAATCCCGCCGCGTCTCCGTGGTGGATCTGCCCATCGAACAGATCCTGCGCCTGCCGTCGCTCGGCGGGGAGGTGGACATCTTCCGCGCCCTGCAGCTGCTGCCGGGCGTGCAGGAAAGTTCGGAAATCTCCAGCGGCCTGTACATCCGCGGAGGGAGTCCCGACCAGAACCTCATCCTCCTTGACCGCATGGTGCTGTACAATCCCTCGCATCTCGGCGGCTTTCTCTCGACCTTCAATGCCGACGCCATCAACAACGTCACGCTGATCAAGGGCGCGATGCCCGCCGAGTACGGCGGACGCCTCTCCTCCGTCGTCGACGTCACCATGCGCGAAGGCGGACGCGACCGCATCCGCGGCGCGGGCGGCATCAGCATGATCGACTCGCGACTGACGATCGACGGTCCGATCAACGATGACATCACCTTCATGCTCTCCGGCCGCCGCGTGTACCTCGACTGGCTGGTGGACCTGATGTCCGACGAAGGCTCGCTGAACTACTACTTCTATGATCTCGTCGCCAAGACCAACATCCGGCTCGGCGAAAACGACCGGCTGTTCTTCTCCGGCTTCTTCGGCCGCGACGTGATGGGCGAGCCCTTCGACGACGATGACGATTTCAACGTCTCCTGGGGGAACAGCGCGGGCAACCTGCGATGGACGCACATCTTCGGCAGCAAGCTGTTCACCAGCGTCTCCGCCGTGGTGAGCGACTATCGCTTCGGTTCGGAGATCACGGAGTGGGACGACACGCGCTTCAAAACGGTCTCCGGCATCCTCGACTACTCGCTGCGCGGCGAGGCGGAATACTTTCATTCCGCCGAACATACCTTCAAGGCGGGGATCGAGACCACCGTCCACACCTTCACGTCGGAGGCCTCCTCCAATGAAAACGAATTCACCGAATTCGATCCGCATCTGCCCACGCATCGCGGAACGGAGCTGTCCCTTTTCCTGCAGGACGAGTGGATGGTGAACGAACGCCTGCGCCTGCAGCTCGGCGGCCGCGGGTTTTATTTCGACCGCGGCAATCATTTCCGTCTCGAACCGCGTTTCGCGGGCTTTTACACGCTCGACAACAAGATCACGCTCAAGGCCGCGTTCATCGGGGCGAACCAGTTCCTCCACCTCGTCACGCGCAACGACATCTCCCTCCCGACGGACATGTGGTTTCCCTCCACCGCCACGCTGCCGCCGTCATATTCCCTGCAGTACGTGCTCGGCGCCGGCAGGGATTTCGGGGAAGGCATGTACTCGGTATCCCTCGAAGGCTATTACAAGACCATGAACAACCTGCTGGAGTTCCGCGACAACGCGTACTTCTCGATTTTCGCGCCGCTCGAGCGGGAGCTGACCGGCGGCGACGGCTCGGGCTACGGCGTGGAGCTGTTCGTGCAGAAGCGCAAGGGCAGTTTCACCGGCTGGCTGGGATACACGCTCGCCTGGACCGACCGCAGCTTCCCGGAACTGAATGGCGGGAAATCGTTCCCTCCGCGGTACGACCGGCGGCACGACATCTCGCTCGTGCTCAATTACCGGCTCAGCGACCGCTGGGAGTTCACCGCCGTTTGGGTGTACGGCACCGGACAGGCCTTCACCTTTCCCGTGGCGCAGTATCAGCTCAACGTGAACGATCCGGTGAAGCTGCTCTACAGTGACCGCAACGGCTACCGCCTGCCGTCCTATCACCGCATGGATCTGAATTTCAGCTACGCGTTCACGTGGTTCGGGTGGGACTGGAAGGCGAGCATCAATCTCTACAACACGTACAATCACATGAATCCCTTCGCGCAGTATCTCGACTCGGAGTGGGACTGGGATCCCGTCACCTACGAGGAGACGCGCACGCTGAAGCTCAAGCAGATCACGCTGTTCCCGCTGCTGCCGACCTTCGGACTCAGCTTCACCTTCTGACGCATGAAACACGCACTGCTGTTCATACCGCTGCTTCTCCTGCTCGCCTCCTGCGAAAACGAGGTGGACGCGCCCGACTGGCCCGAGCACGAGCCGAAACTCGTCGTCACCGCCAACCTTCGTGTCGAGCGGGATTCCGTCTTTGTCTTCTGCCGCGTCTCCCGCACGATGTCCCTCGGAGAGGAATTCCGTGTCGACCGCGCTATGGTCAACGACGCCGTCGTGGAGATCCGTCACGACGCGGAGGTTCACACGATTCCCTATCGCGCGGGCTACTATCCCTACGATTTCGATGTGAATTATCAGGGATTCGTACCCCGCGGCGGCTCGAACAGCTACGAGCTCGTGGTGCGCAAGGATGCGATGACCGCCCGCGCGGTGCTGGAGGTGCCGGAGCTGCCGATGATGTTCGATGCAGTATCCCTTTTGGAATATGACTCATATTGGCATCAGGGAACGATGTATTTTCGACTCACGACACCCGTCAATCGCGTTTCGTACGATCTCCATCTCGAAGCACTGAATCCCAATCCCGGCCTTGGCTGGCAGGACATCAGTTACGGGTGGGGAGAGATTGTTGAGGAGAGCTACCGGTCGATCACCGAGGGAACGTTCTGGTTCAGCCTGCCCTTTGGAAGACAACGAATCCGATACATGCTCACCGCCCGCGGACCGGAATACCGATCGTACGAGAACTCCCGATGGTGGTCGGGCTACTCCGGTTCCCCCTTTGAATCGGAGGATCAGAATCCCCCGTTCAACGTCGGCGGCGACGGCATCGGCTTTTTCTGGTGGGAGCTGGTCGGCGAACCGGTGGAGATTGCGTATTGAAACACTGATTCGGAGAATGGCTGGAAATTCCGTAATTACGATATGTCGATCCCATCGACATATGTACGAGATACGTCGATTACACAACATCAGATCGACATGTTTTCCTGAAATCCTGAGAATTCCATGACCCAGGAACGCCCCGAACCCCGTCCCGGCACGCTGTACGTGGTGTCCACGCCCATCGGCAACATGGACGACATCACGCTGCGCGCGTTGCGCATCCTGCGAGAGGTGGATCTCGTCGCGGCGGAGGACACGCGCACCACGCGCAACCTCCTGCGGCATCACGGCATCGAGACGGACTGCATCAGCTACTTCGCGCGCAACGAACGTCAGCGCATCCCTCTGCTGCTGGAGCACCTGCGCGCGGACCGCACGCTCGCCGTGGTCTCTGATGCAGGGACGCCGGGTGTTTCCGATCCCGCGGCGCTGCTGATCGCCGCCGTGATCGAGGAGGGATTCGAGGTCGTTCCCATCCCCGGCGCCTCGGCGTCATTGGCGGCGCTGGTGGCCAGCGGACTGCAGATGGACCGCTTCCACTTCGAAGGCTTCCTCCCGATCAAGAAACGGCGCCAGACGCGCATCACCGAACTCGCCAAGGAGACACGGACGATCATTCTCTATGAGTC
>JAFGKR010000095.1 GCA_016928515.1 Bacteroidota bacterium
GTCGCCATGGTGCCCAACCAGATGCTCCCATCCGCGGTCTCATGCCAGCAGGTAACGTGGTTGTCGTTGGCCGTCAGATCGGGTTCTTCACCGTCGAACCAGTAGTGCTCCCACTGTGCGGGGCTTTCGGTCAGCCGGCTGACACCGTGCCTGTTTCCGATCCACACGCGCCCCCGGCTGTCGACGAAGGGCTGGTGCGAACGGATCATGAGGAAACTGTAGGGATCATACGGATTGAGACCGTAATGCTTCACGGCGCCGGTCCGAGCGTCGTGATGCAGCAGTCCATGATCACGAGTGCCACACCATACATCCCCATTCTCCATGCGAAGCGGATAGACTGCGTTGACGAGGCGCATCGCTCCGCCGGTGCGTTTGCGGATGGATCGATCGAACGCTTGCAGTTCCTTCCCGAACAATGCCTCATGCAGCGATCCGGAGCGGGCGTTGAATGCAAGGGTCAGCGGATCGAACGTGTTCAGCCCGAAGCCGCTGGTGCTGATCCAGAGGATCCCACTGCGGTTGACAAAAAGGTGATTCCCTTTCCCCGAGTATCCTGCCATCCGTTCCTTATCCGCCCTGCCGAAGGCTCGGTCGCCCGTCCGGATATCATAGCGCATAAAGTATTCGAAGGACACGAGATACAGTGCGCCGTCCGAACCCTGGACCATATCGCGGATATACAGATCCGAACCACTGACACTGATTCTCATGGAATCGAGCATGTGCCTGCCGTCGGCGCTCACACGGCGAAGTTCCGTGACACCGCGAACACCCGACGCAACCCAGATAGTGCCGTCACTCTGCGTCGCACTGAAGACGAAGGGCCCGGCGCCGGGAATGTGCCCGAAGAGCGGCTCCCACGGGACGGTCAGATTCCACCGCTGCGCTGATGCGTCGAGGATGTACAGGCCGTCCTCATGGAGGAAGGATATCCGACCCAGCTGATCGAGCCGCAGGCGGTTCACCTCCTTGCTGCTGTGCGAAAGCACAGGTCCACTCCGATGCATGGACCTCCGGATCGCGGCCGGATCATCGAGAGCTGGATCGATCGACATCAGCGGCATCCCCTGGACGCTCACCCACAGTCTGCCGGTGTGATCGATTTCGAGATCTTCCACACGGTTCACGGTCGTCGATGCGTTTCCGTCAGCCAGTGGAATTTTCGTGAATTGCTCCCTGGCGGGATCGAAACGGACCAGTCCCTCGGCGGCGGTCGCCAGCCACAGGCGTCCCCTCCCATCCTCGGTGACCGCAAGCACGTAATTATCCGGCAGCGAGGTCGAGTCCCCGGGCCGCTTGCGGTAGACGATGAAATCATGTCCGTCGAAACGGTTCAGACCTTCCTTCGTCCCGAACCACATGAAGCCGCGGCTGTCCTGGAACGTGCAGAAGACCATCCCCTGCGAAAGCCCGTGCCTGATGTCAAGCCGGCCAAAACGCATGGACTGCCCGGGAACCGGCAGTGTTTCCGGCTGCACGCTCTGCTGCGCCGACGCGAGGATCGGATTCAGAAACAACAGCGCAAGCAATCCGCACTGTATGTGGATATTGTACCGCATCAATGTCGTGATTATGAACGCACACAAAATACGAAATCTTTCCGTGCCCTTGCAATGGGGGCAGGATTATTCCGCGGAGAATTTCAGTGGGAGGCGAAGTGTGAACGTCGTGCCCTCCTGCCAGACGCTGTCCACGGAAACATTGCCGTGATAAGAATCCACAATCTGTTTGACAATGGAGAGACCGAGACCCGTTCCGGGAATGGAGCGGGTTTCGTCGTTCTTGATGCGGTAGAACTGGCGGAAGAGCATGGACTGATCCTCCGGCTTCATGCCGATGCCGGTATCGGAAACGCAGATCAGCATGGATCCGTTCTCGGTATGCGCGCGGACCGTGATGCGTCCACCCTCCCGATTGTATTTGATGGCGTTGCTCAGAAGGTTGGTGATCACGCGGGTGAACTCGTCCCTGTCGACATCGATGGTCGGGAGGTTGTCTTCATATTCGGTGGTGAAGGACAGATCCTTACGGTCCATTTCGCCTTGGAGAAGTTCACGTGTGTTGTCGACAATTTCCGGAACACTCACGGCGACGATTTCGCGACGGATGGTTCCCAGATCACGGCGGCTGATATTCAGGAGATCGTTGACCAAATCGATGAGTGCCTGCAACCGTTCGCGCGACCGACGGATCATTTTCTCGTAACTGCCGATGTCCTCCCCGAGCAATTGTTCGTGCATGGTTTCGAGATACCCGCTGACGGCCGCCACCGGTGCTTTGAGTTCATGCGCCACCATGGAGACGAACTGCGATTTCTGCATGTCCAGCCTCTTGAGTTGCGTGACGTCCTGAATCGTCGTCACATACCCGAGGATCTGTCCTTCCGCATCCTTGACGGGAGCGGTTTTCATCTGAACCACCAGCTCCAGATCGGGTTTCATCTCCCATTCGTGCGAAACCAGCTCGATGCCGTGTTGCGTTTTCTCCTTCGCCTCCTCGATCAGCTCGATGACCTCGATGGGAAGGATATCACTGATCTTGTCCCCTGCCTTGATGTTTGACGGAAAACCGAACAACGCGCGCGTCTGGGGGTTGGCGAGGGCGATCTCATTCTCCAGATTCGTGACGAACACGGCATCATTGATGGAGTTGATGATGGTCCGGAGCCGGCTCTTCTCCTGGCTGATCTCGAGGAGGCGTCGTTCCTGATCCGCGCGCAATTCCCGGGTTTCAAGAGTCAGGCGGCGCTTTCCGAGAGCGCGGTTGACTTCGAAAACGATCTGATCGGGCGTAAATGGCTTTGGAACGTATGTGTATGCGCCGTGCTTTGTGGCTTCCACGGCGGAATCGATCCCGGCGAAGGCCGTGATGATCATACATTCGGTGTCGGGCCAGGTATCCTTGATCTTGCGCAGAACAGTGAGTCCGTCATAGTCGGGCATTTTCAGATCGATGAGCGCGACATCGAATTCCCGCTCCGTACCTTTGGCGATTCCTTCGCTGCCGTTTTCTGCGACGGTGACGTCATATCCTTCCAGGGAAAAGATCCGTCGGATCCCCTCCCGCATGCCCAACTCGTCGTCGACGACAAGGAGCTGCGGTTTCGCATCTTCCATATTATTTCACGGTGTGCATGGTGTTCTGCCCCGGGGAAAGGGCCGCCGCGAGCTCACGCGGAGACATCTGTTTTCCGGAGGGATAATCCCGCAGATCCGAGGGCAGTGTAATGGTGAACGTGCTTCCCTTCCCGACGTCGCTGTGCACGGAGATCTGGCCGTGGTGCAGCTTGATGATCCCGTATGCGATCGGCAGTCCGAGTCCCGTTCCCTTGCCGACCTGTTTGGTGGTGAAGAACGGCGTGAACAGCCGGGACATGTTTTCCTTCGAGATACCCACGCCCGTATCGGATACGGTGAATGTGACTTCCCGGGGCGACGGACCGTGATCGACGCCCAGACGGAGCGTGCCGCCGTCGGGCATGGCCTCGCAGGCATTCATCGTGAGATTGAGCAGCACCTGCTTCATCTGATCCGGATCGATGTACAGGGGCGGCAGATCAGGGGCGAGCTGTGTCTCGATACGGATGTGGTGAAATTCTTCCCGTTTCTTCAGCATGGCGGTGATCGCATCGACCAGTTCGCCGGCACTGCAGCGCGCGACGTCGAGTTTTCCCTGGCGGGCGAAGTTCAGCAGGCTGCTGACGATGGTACGGCAGCGTTCTGCTTCGGCGATGACGAACTGAATGTCCTCGCGGGCGGGATCGGCCTCCTGCAGCTGTTTGAGGAGCAGGTGCGAGTACAGGACGATGGTCCCGAGCGGATTGTTGATTTCATGCGCCACACCGGCGGCGAGTTGTCCGACGGAGGCGAGTTTCTCTGTCTGGATGAGCTGTGCCTGCGCCTCGGCGAGTTCCCGATGGGATTTCTCCAGGTTGTCGATGGTGTACTGCAGGCACATTTCCTTCTCGGCGATGCCCTGCGCGACGGCGATGGCCAGCTCCCGGCAGGTTTCATATCCGCAGGCGCCGCAGTTTATCTGATTGCCCTGTTCCCGCTTCCCCATGGCATGCAGAATGCGCTGAATCTCGGCTTCCTCCGGAATCCGTTCCTGCACCTGCCTGTTTTCGTAGCGGCGCGAGAGGTCGAGATGCGCGTACCGCTTCATGGCATCCTGCCATTCCTGCTTGTCGAGTTGTCCGCGGCGCGACTTCACCCAATTGATGATAGATTCGCGCTTCTCGTAGTAGTTGAGCGGACTGGTGATCCCGGGACCGTTGATGCACCCCTCGCAGAAGAGGATGTCGATGAGCTTGCTGTTCACTTTCCCGTGGGCGATTTCGTTGATGATGTTCATGCAGCGCTGCCGGCCTTCAACGATGACAACCTCCTCATCCATGACGTCGGAACCGATGCCGGCGCTTTTCAGCAGGCCACCCGATACGGGATAAATCTGACCGAGATCCGCATCGGGAGGATCGAATTCCATTGGCGGTTGCACGGCGGGATCGATGCCGCGCGCATCGAACAGGTCGATGAGTTCATCGAAGGTCAACGCTTCATCGACGACTCCGGCGACCGCGGGATCGAGGACTTCCAGTTTTTTTGCGACGCAGGGACCGATGAACGCGACCGTCGCATTCTGCCCGTAGGTTTCTCGCACGACTTTCCCCGCGGCGATCATCGGCGAGACAATCGGGGCGAGGTTGGGAATCAATTCAGGATAGTATTTTTCAATGTATTCGACGATTGCGGGACATGGAGTGGTGATCACCGTACCGTCATGTTCCTTCACATGCTCGCGATATGCCGCGCTCACGAGATCCGCGCCGAAAGCCACCTGCACAACGCGGCTGAACCCGAGGGCCTTGAGCGCCCCGACCACCCGCAGCGGATCGATGCGGGGAAAGGCGGCCGGGAAGGACGGTGCGAGGCAGGCCACGCGCTCGGCGCCTTGTCCTTTCGCGAAACGCGCGAGCAACGCAGCTATGCCGTCCTGCACGGATTTCGCATTCTGTGTGCAGACCTTCAGGCAATTCCCGCAACCCACGCAGCGTGAGGACAGCACGACCGCCTGGCCGTTCTGTATTTGAATGGCATTTGCCGGACATTCCCGCACGCAGCAGTAACAACGTTTACAGCGTTCGGGAATGGTGGAGACTACACAGCTCATACGTTCCTTGCTTTCTCTGTCTGGCGGTTTCTCGGATCCGCCTTCCTCACTTCCAAGTTCGCAAAGCGCGCCGAGACAATCAATGCAAACCGGCATCATTTGTGATATTTTTCACATAACGGGTCTGATTTTCCGCACAAGTGTTCAACTGATTGAAAGAAGACAATGACATCTGCATGTCGTTGCTTGTTGGTCGGCGCCTGCGTATCTTCAAACAACGATGCAACAAAACGCCACGCCCGCCTGGGTGCGGATGCAGAGGATTCCGAATGCCTACCATTGCCCTGATCGACGACGACCCCGACATCGTAGAGGCGAACCGTCTGCTACTTGAAGCCAACGGGTATTACGTCGTGTCCGCCGGAACGGTGGATGAAGCCATTGACCTCATCCGGGAGGAACACCCCGATCTCGTCATCCTCGATGTGATGATGCAGGAAGCGGATGACGGATTTTATCTTGCCAACCGTTTCCGTCGCAGCGGCTACGATTTTCCCATTATCATGCTGACCTGTCTCTCCCGTTCCATCGGTATGCACCTGGGGGAGAGCGCCCTGGTGCCGATTGATGATTTCCTCGAAAAACCCGTTCCGCCGTCACAGCTGCTTGACGCCATTGACACACAGCTACGTGCACCCCGCCGCGGAACATAGGGAGCGAAACGCGATGATCGAGCTTGCCCCCAAATGGATCATGTACGACGAGTTCTGGCACACACTCAAGCGCCGGAATCTTTGGATCATCAAGCTGCGCTATGTGGCGATCGTCTTGCTCCTCTGCCTGATCCCCCTCGGCATGGTGATCGATTCGCTCCGCATCAACGCGTTTTCGATTGGAGCCGTCTCCTTTTCCATTCTGCTGTACAACCTTGCGTTTCATTACGCCCATCAGAGGCTGCCGGAGGGCTACGCCGCTTTCAACGGTCTGCATTTCGCGCTGCTCCAGATGATCATGGATTTCACATCCCTGATCGTCACGTTGTATCTGACCGGTGGTGTGGAATCCCCGTTTTTCTATTTTTTCATCTTCCATGTGATCATCGGCAGCCTCATTCTCCCGCGCAATGTCGTGACCCTGCTGATTTCGCTGACGATGGTGATCATCACGACGGGGGCGGTACTCGAGCTGCAGGGAGTCATTCCGCACATCAGCATCGAGAGTTATCTCGGGACACCGCTGTATCTCAACACGACATACGTGTTCTCGAAAATCACCATCCTGATGATCATCCTCACGATCAGCAACTACCTGGCGAACTCCATCTCAAAGGAACTGTACCTGCGGGAGCGCTCGCTGACCATTGCGTACAAGAAGCTCGAAGAGGCTGAGACGGCGAAATCCCGGTATGTCATGTCCGTGGTGCATGATCTGAAAACGCCCATCGCCGCGGCGACGACCTATCTGAACATGATTCTCGACGGATCACTCGGCCGCGTGCCCGACGCGCTCGAACGCCCGCTGGAGCGCTCGCGCATCCGGCTGAACAACGCGATTTCCATCGTCAACGACATTCTCCAGCTCACGCAGCTGAAGCTGGCGGAGAAGCCGGAGATTTCCCGCGTCAACCTCACCGAGCTGATTGACGAGATCTATCAGGAAATGCGCATTCTGTTCGTGGCCAAGAAAATCCGATTCTCCACCTGGATCAACAGCGAAGAGGACGTGTTCGTCGAGGCCGAGCGCAAGCTGCTCAAGCTCGGGCTGTCGAACCTGATTTCCAACACGCACAAATACACCGAGAAAGGCGGTCGCGTCGAAATCCATATCACGAACGAGGAAGAACATATCGTCATCGAGATCGCCGACAGCGGCATCGGCATCCCCGCCGAAGAGCAGCAGAAGATTTTCCAGGACTTCTACCGTTCCAGCATATCGAAGCGAAAGGGAATCGAGGGGACGGGGCTCGGCATGAGCGTGGTGCTGCACATCATCCGGCAGTTCAACGGGCGGATCCGGGTGGAGTCGCCGTCCCGTCTTTCCGACGATGCGGAGCACCCCGGCACCGCCTTTTTCATCACGCTTCCGCGCAAATACACTCCCCTGCCTGCCGACGTTGAGGAAGTGCAGGTCTGACAGCATGCTCTGACAGCTCCTTTTGTCGCCATTCCATTCGGAGATCTGGCCGGAAAACACTACTTTTGCGGGTGACAAGGATATGTCCCACGAAGGAACACGCATCATGCCAGAGCATGCAGACAACGTGCAGGTACATCCCGCAAACGCCGTATTCGCGCTCATGGAGGACCGGCAGTTCCGCTTCTCGGTGGTGCGTCCCGCTCTCGAGGAGGACAAAGCCGGCCTGTGCCGTCTCACCACGGGGAAGCATCAGCTGCGCGGTTTCCGCAATATTTCCCGCGGACCGATCTCGCTGCTCCTTCCCGTGATCTCCGACGAGGCGAATCTTTCGGCCGAGCTCGCGGAGCGCATCCTCCGGCACTGGTTCGGCTCGCAGAGCCGACTGCGCGAGAAAATCAGAGCTCGGCTTAAGGAACTCGGGTACGAAGCGCAGGAAGATCCCTTCGACGAAGACGGTGCCGTGCAGTGGAAAGGCATGAAAAAGGAGCACGCTGACCTGCAGTTCGATGGACAATTCCTGCCCGATGAAGATCCGAACGCCGTGATGCTCATGTCCCTCCTGCTCGGCTGGTTCGGGGAGGAGCCGGAAGCGGACGAAAGCGCGGAAGCGGACGAAAGCGCGGAAGCGGACGAAAGCGCGGAAGCGGACGAAAGCGCGGAAGCGGACGAAA
>JAFGKR010000096.1 GCA_016928515.1 Bacteroidota bacterium
CGCCCCTGCAATGACACAGATTCGCTAACGGCCAACAGCCAACGGCACTCAATACTGCCCCATGTCGTCCTCGTACAGATCCTCCTGCATCCCCATCACATCCCCCTGAATGGCAGTGAGGACGTTGCGGAGATAGGTGAGATCCTTCTGCATATGCCGGATGGTGTCCTTGAGTCCCTCGATCTCCTTGCGGAGGGAGCGATGGGATTCCGGTGCATCCTCCGCGCCTGTCTCGGCGTCGTCGTAGGAATAGAAGAGATGCCGGTAGCGCACTTCCTTCTGTCCGACCATGCGCGGCGCTTCCTCGAGATACGGATGCTCCTTCTCGATCAGACTGTCGATGGCGTGCTGTACGGATTCGACGGAGGGATAATTGAACTGACGCCCGGAACGTGCCTTGATTTCCCCGGCGGTCTGCGGTCCGCGCAGCATGATGATGCTCATCACCGTTGCCTGGGCGGGCGAAAGACCCAACCCGTTCTGTCCGGCGCGATGCATGTACTTCAGTGCGCGTCCGGTGCCGGATGCGAAGGCGACAAGGCCTTTGCTCCGCAGATCGGTGAGTGCGTCCTCCACCGTCTGGTCGTCATAGTCAACCACCGGTTCGCGGCTGGTCTTCTGATTGCAGGCGGTGACCAGGGCGTTCAGTGTCATCGGATAGTACTCCGGTGTCGCCTGGCTCTTCTCGATCAGACAACCCAACACGCGCACTTCTTCCGGCGTCAGCTTGGGCAGTTGCTGTGTCATGCTCTCCTCCGATAGATTCGCGAAGCCTCTGTATCTCAGGTCCCACCGCACGGATTTCCGTTCTGCGGGGGACGAAAATCCCGCCTACGCCTCCTTCAGCAGCAGCGCTGCTTCCCTGGCAAAATACGTCAGTATCATATCGGCCCCCGCCCGCTTGATGCTCAGCAACGATTCCATCATCACGCGGTCGTGGTCGATCCATCCGTTCTCCGCCGCGGCCTTGATCATGGCGAACTCTCCGCTGACCTGGTACGCGGCCGTGGGCATGCCGAACTCATCCTTCACCCGGCGGATGATATCGAGATAGGGACCGGCGGGCTTGACCATGACGATGTCGGCACCTTCCTCGATGTCGATTGCGACTTCGCGCACGGCTTCGTCAGCATTGGCTGGATCCATCTGATGCGAACGACGGTCGCCGAATGCCGGGGCCGATTCCGCGGCGTCGCGGAAAGGACCGTAATACCCCGAGGCGAATTTCGCCGCGTACGACATGATCGGAAGATTCTGGAAGCCGTTGTCGTCCAACGTGTCCCGGATCACCGCCACGCGACCGTCCATCATGTCCGACGGCGCCACCATGTCCGCCCCTGCCTCGGCATGCGACAGCGCCTCGCGCGCCAGAAGCTCCAGCGTCGCGTCGTTGACTATCTCCTCCCCGCGCACGATGCCGCAGTGCCCGTGCGACGTGTATTCGCACATGCACACATCCGTGATGACGACAAGATCCGGCACGGCCTTCTTGATCTTGCGGATTGCCTCCTGCACCACGCCGTGCGGATCCCATGCTTCGGAGCCGACCTCGTCCTTGTGCTCCGGAATACCGAAGAGAATCACGGCCGGGATACCGAGTTTGGAGACCTGCCTGCATTCCTTCACCGTCTCGTCGACGGAGAGCTGGAACACGCCGGGCATGGATTTCACCGCGTTGCGCACACCCTTGCCGGGTACGACGAAAAGCGGATAGATGAAATCCTTCGTGGTGAGGACGGTTTCGCGCACCATCGAACGCAGTCCCTCGGTCATGCGCGTCCGTCGCGTGCGGATGAACTGTGTATAGGGAGTGTAAAGGGATTCGCCTGTCAGCATAACATTGTCCGGATTGCGGGTGATGGATTCTCTGATGCCTGCAACATACGGCTCACGGAGGAAATGGGAAAGTCCGGGAAGCGCAAAGCGCAAAGCGCAAAGCGCAAAGTGCAAAGCGCAATACGCAATACTTCCCTGCACGTAGCACTCTGCACGTTGTCCCAGGTATCAGACTCGCACGTCGTTGGGGGATGGGCTAGCAAGGACTCGGTCAACGATTGCATGCGCCGACTTCACACAGTCGCCCACGGAAATCCCGCCGCGGTAATTCGCACAGTAATACAGTCCGGGGATGCGCTCCTCCACCGCATCGATCACGGACATGCGTTCCATGTGTCCGTGCAGGTACTGCGGGATCGCGTGCTTCCACGCGGTCACATACACGAAGTCCGGCTTCTTCGGCGTGCCCAGCAGCGCGCGTTGCTCGTCGAGGGCCGTTTGCACGATCTCCTCTTCGGACTTCAACGCTTCCTCCGGCTGCCGCATGCCGCCGATGAACGTGGTCAGATGCACTTTCCCCTCCGGTGCGCGCCTGCGGAATATGGTACTGGAGAAAATCGTCCCGAGAATGCGGCGCCCCTCCACTTTCGGAATGAGAAAACCGAAGCCGTCGAGCGGATGCATGCCGTCGGACGGCGTGTAGCCGGTGATCACTTCGGCGACGGGGGGGTAAGGGATTTCCTCGAGGACGATCGCGAGCTCGGGCGCGAATCCCCTCGACAGCTCCGCGGCCGGAGCGGCCGGTGTTGCGATGATGAGATCATCTGTCGTGAATGTCTGCTCGCTGCCATCATGCACCGCGGCGACCGTGAAGCGCGCGTTTCGGGAGGGAGGGATGTGCGTCGCTTCTGTGCGGTCGGCCGGGGCATTGTCCATGGATGCAGGACCGGACAGCAGTGCGCCGGTGGAATCAACTGCCCCGGCACCTGCAGAATCCGATGTCCCTGCACCGACAAAGATTTCACGGGTTACCACGCTGTGCAGCTTGTCCGGCACTGCGGCAGCCAGGGCATCGGTGAGCGTCTGCATGCCGTCGAGGAAGGAAAACATGCGGGCGGACTGCTTGCTTTCCTCTCCACGCTGTTTCCGCTCGCGCGCACCCTTGATCTGTCCCTTGATCAGGCTGCCGTATTTCTGCTCCAGTTCGTACAGCTTCGGAAAGGCGGCGCGGACGCTGAGCAGATCCGGATCGCCGGCGTACACGCCCGCGACGAAGGGATTGATCGCATAGTCGAGGAATTCCTTACCTAGTCGGCGGCGAACGAAGTCGGCGACGGACTCCTGCGCATCAGGCGCGGAGGGTTTTATGAAGGGCTCGAGGAACAGTCCCAGCTTGGTTCCCCAGGAGAAGAGCTTGGTGGAAAAAAACGCGGGTGGTGACATCGGCAGTGCCGTGAGCTCACCTTTCTTCAGGATGTAGCGGTTTTTCGAGGCGTCCGAAGCGTAGAGTTTCTGCTCCTCCACACCGGCGTCTTGAATGAGCTGCGTGAGAAGCGGTGTCGTTTCGAGCGTGCTGTTCGGTCCGGCCTCGATGAGCCATTCGCCTTCGCGTGCGCTGCGGATGGCGCCGCCGAAGCGCGGAGCCTTCTCGAGAAGCAACACGCGGCGTCCAGCCTCCTGCAGCCGAAACGCGGCCGTCAGTCCGGAAACGCCGGCTCCGATGATGATTACGTCGTAGTGGATCTGGGTCATGGTTGTGGTTTGTGTTAGGGATGTGCTTTTTGATAAGGCCGTTAGCCGTTAGCGGTGATCATGCGTAGTGTCATCCCGAGTAGGTCGTCCGATGCGCCTCTGGAGCAGCGGACGACCGAATCGAGGGGCGGCCTCCTGTCCACGCTCGTTCCCACGCTCTGCGTGGGAACGCATCACTGACCGCTCCGCGGTCATGACGGGAATGGACGCAGAGCGTCC
>JAFGKR010000097.1 GCA_016928515.1 Bacteroidota bacterium
AGCTTGCGGCCGTCACTGTCACGGGATTTCTCCACACGCATGAGCAGCTGATAGCGGTAGCGCCGATTGATGCGGCTCAGCAGCGCGGGTTGTGGTTGATACAGTGCGAAGAAATGTTCCGTCTTCCCGAGAGCGGCGTGATACAGCCCAGCCGCATCCCGCACATGTTCTTCCTGCTCTCCGGAAAAGGTGAGCAACACCAGTCGGGAGAAGGGAGGATAGAAGAGATCACGCCGTTTTCCGATTTCCTCCTGCAGATAGCCGAGATAATCATTCCGGACGACGAATGAGAATACCGGATGCAGCGGCTGTGCGGTCTGGAGGATGACGACACCGGGTGCTTTCCCGCGGCCGGAACGTCCCGCAACCTGTGTCAGAAGCTGGGCAGTGCGTTCCGTCGCACGAAAATCAGGCAGAAGCAGTGACTGCTCCGCGGCAACGACACCTACAAGCGTGACGCGGTCGAAATCCAGTCCCTTGGCCACCATCTGCGTGCCGAGCAGGACATCCGCTTCCCCCTCGCGCAGCGCGGTGAGCATCAGATCATGTGCACCCCGCCGCCGCGTTGTATCCGAATCCATGCGCAGGATGCGTGCCTCGGGTAGCGCTGCCTGCAGATCTTCTTCCACCCGCTGCGTGCCTGTACCGACGGGATCGAGATGCGTACCGCCGCACTGGGGACAGATCACCGGCGCCTTCTCCGCCGCACCACAATAGTGACAGCGCAGGGAATTTCGATCCTTGTGATAGACAAGGGCGATACTGCAGTTTTCACATTCCCTCACCCACCCGCAGTCACGGCATTCCAGGTGTGGGGCGAAGCCCCGGCGGTTGTGCAGGATGATCGCGGCTTCTTTCTTTATGATGCGATCGCGCACCGCGTCAATCAACTGCAGAGAGAATGCACCCTGCACGGTCTGCTGCCGGCGTTCTCTGGTCATATCCACGATCTGAATTTCGGGCAGGCGGGCTCCGTCCACGCGTTCCTCGAGACGCAGAAGGGCGTACTTCCCACTGACGGCATTGTGCCAGCTTTCTGCCGAAGGTGTGGCGGAACCCAACAGAACGGGGACTTTTTCCAGCCAACCACGCATGATGGCGACATCCCGCCCGTTGTAGCGTGGTTGCATGTCCGACTGCTTGTAGCTGCCTTCCTGCTCTTCATCGACGACGATCAGGCCGATATTCTCCACGGGCGCGAAAACAGCGGATCGCACACCGACCACGACGCGGTACTGTCCCGTCCGCAGCAGTCGCCAGGCATCATAGCGCTCGCCCAACGACATGCGACTGTGCATCACGGCGACATCCCTGCCGAAGGCCTGGCGAAAGCGGTAAAGGAACTGGGGAGTCAGGGAAATTTCTGGAACGAGGACCAGCGCATGCTTTCCTTTCTGCAGCACATGCGTGATGGCGTCGATGTAAACCTGCGTTTTCCCGCTTCCGGTGACACCATACAGCAGAAGTGTACGATGTTCTTCCGCATCCACCGCCGCAATCACGGTGTCGAGCACTTCCCGCTGCGCGGATGTGAGAGAGATCTTTTTCGGTTTTTCCGCAAAGCGGATCTGCCATTCGCGCGTGACTTCCTCATCAAGCACTTCGACGATTTCCTTCTCCTCCAGTGCCCGCACCTGTGCACTCGATGCCCGGGCTTCGCGAGTAAGTTCCGTCATCTGTACGGTCGGTACGCCCTGGCGCAGATGCTTCCACAGAGTCGCAACGATGTTCACCTGTTTGGGTGCACGCTTCTCCATGATCTCCATCAGTTCCGCGACCTTGTCGCCGCTGTTCCATGGCGGCAGCAGACGAACCGCCAGCACGGTTTTCGGCCGTACCGCCGGACGGTCGATCACCGATTCCACCTGCACGATCCCTTCCATGGCCAGATCACGGATCTGTACACCTATGCTTTTCAGTCCCACACGATTTCGCAGTTCCTCCTCGGACATGACCTCACCGGTCCGGAGCGCTTCGACGATTGCCGCCTTCGCGCGGGAACGTCCGACGGCGCGAACGATCTCCAGCTCGTCGTCGGTGCGCAGGGAAACCTGCCGTTCGCTGTCGACATCCATTCCCTGTGGCAGAGCGGTCTTCAGCGCTTCACCGAGTCCGCAGACATAGTAACGATGGACCCAATCACAGAGACGCATGACTTCCGGTGAGATGACGGGCTCACTGTCCAACACCTGCTGCACGGCTTTCACAGCGAAATCGGGCATCTGCTCGTGCACGCGGATGATGAAGCCCATGACGATACGGCGACCCAACGGCACCATGACGCGCACGCCTGGCTGCATCCGATCGTGCAATCCGTCGGGGACTGCATACGTAAGCGTATCCTTCGGTACTCCGGGCACGGCGATATCCACGTACAGGCGTTCAGGCATGGTTTTCCGGAAATCTCTTCCGCATCTTCATACGGGTAAAATACGTCATCTTCC
This sequence comes from Bacteroidota bacterium, assembly GCA_016928515.1. Taxonomy (GTDB): domain Bacteria; phylum Bacteroidota; class Ignavibacteria; order SZUA-365; family SZUA-365; genus BM516. The sequence continues at coordinate 2,445 of JAFGKR010000097.1, forward strand.
CGGGAATTGGCAGGACGGATCCCTCCGTGGGTGGATTCACCGATCCTCCCAATCCGCCACAGGACCACAAATCCTCCCAATCCGCCTCGGGGTCGCCAATCCGCCCGGGAAAAAGAGCAACGAGAGTATCGAAGAAAGAGGAGGGATGTCACGGACAGGAAATCCCGCTTCCATCCTTCCCGACAAAAATTGCCTCTTACGGACAATAATTGTCGCATTATTCAGATTCCCCCTCGTACTTTCTGCCATATACGATGGTGACCGCTGCACCGTCTGCATAAAAATCCTCCGAAGAAACGGTATTTGATTCAATTTACGCATTGCGAAGCATGCGGCGGATGGGTTTGGCACGGTTGTGGCATGTACACAGTCAGAAACAAGATCTGATCCCCTCATCAACCACAAGGAGTACAATCATGAAACGCATGCTCTCTCTCGCCGCCCTCGTCGCCTTCGCACTCACGCTTACGCTGATCAACACCGACAGTGCCTCCGCGCAGGGCAAACCGGCCAACAAGGGATTCGTCGACGTCAACGGCGACGGATACAACGATAACGCAATGGATGACGACGGTGACGGCATCCCCAACGGACAGGACGCCGACTACACCGGAACGTCTTCCGGGAACGGCCGCAGCTTTGTCGATTCGGATGGGGATGGTATCAACGACAATGCGCCGGATGCGGACGGTGACGGCATTCCCAATGGACAGGATCCCGATTTCCAGGCCGGCACGGGTGCAGGCTCCCCTGCCGGGAAGGCACTTCGCGGAAACGGCAGTGCGGGTGGTACGGGAACAGGCACCGGAACCGGCACAGGCGATTGCGACGGCACCGGCCCCAAGGGCAGCGCCCGCCGCGGCAAGTAACACCGACCCAGTGATCTGGCCAACGAAGCTAGCAAAGAAATTGAAGGCGTTCAGGACGAGAAACACCCAGCGGATATGCTGGGTGTTTCTGTTTTCAAGAAGCCTTCGCGTTCTTCGTTGACTTCGTTGTTTCTATTCCTCTTTGTGTCTTTGTCCTCTTTGTATCTTGGCGCCGTGGTCTCTTCGTGCGTCCTGGATTACATCCCTCTCCAATCCAACTCCGGAGCGGGTTCGTTGTCCAGAATCTCTTCGATGCGCAGCATGATGTCGTCATCAAGCTTCTCGACCAAATCCAGCGCCTTCATGTTTTCCTTCACCTGTTCCGGTTTCGAGGCGCCGGTGATCACGGTGCTGACATCGGGATTCATCAGGCACCAGGCGATGGCGAGCTGGGCGAGTGAGCCACCGATTTCTTTTGCGAGCGACTCGAGTTTTCGTGCCTTCTCGATTTTTTCCTCCCACCCGCGCTTCATCAGGCGCTTGCGCAACCAGTCGTATTCGGGCAGAGCGAGGCGACTCCCGTCCGGAATTCCGTCGTTGTATTTCCCGGTGAGTACACCGCTGGCGAGTGGCGACCAGATGGTCGTTCCCAGTCCGATGTCGCTGTAGAGACGCTCGTACTCCAGTTCGACGCGGTCGCGCTTGAACATGTTGTACTCTGGCTGCTCCATGACCGGCGGTATCAGGTGCTCCTGACGCGCGAAATGGTAGGCTTCGCGAATGCGTTCCGCGCTCCACTCGCTCGTGCCCCAATACAGGGCCTTGCCCTGCTGAATCAAGAGGTTCATCGCCCAGACAGTCTCCTCGATGGGCGTATAGAGATCGGGGCGGTGGCAGAAGATGAGGTCCACGTAATCCGTCTGCAGACGTTGCAGAGCGGCGTTTGTCCCTTCGATGATATGCTTGCGCGACAATCCCCTGTCGTTCGGACCGCCGCCACCCCAGAAAATCTTGGTGGACAGCACCAGGTCACTGCGTTTCCAGCCCATGCGCGTAATGATATTTCCCATCATCGTCTCCGACTCTCCGGCGGAATACGCCTCGGCATTGTCGAAGAAATTGACACCCGCGTCGTAGGCCTCCTTCATGCAGGCGTAGGCAACTTCCTCGTCGATCTGGTCACCGAAAGTCACCCATGATCCGAAGGACAGGGCGGAAATGCGAAGCCCGGTCATCCCTAGAAAACGATATTCCATGTACAAACTCCTCTTTTATGATAATTCGGGAAGAACCCCCCTGTTCGAACAACGGCGTTCTTCCCCATTTGTGTTCCCCAGGCGGACAGACCGTAGATAAAATATTTCTCGTTGCACCGGACCTCCACCACCGTGCGACGCAGGGCAGCTCATGTGCGAAGGCGAACATGGATTCATCGAGCAGTCATCGAATCGGGAAATCCGTGATCACGTCAGGCAGTCACGGAACCTCAGGTGCGGCCTCGTTTCCGGCATCCATAACGAATTTCCAGCTGCCGTCGACCTGACGTTTCCACACAGTGACATAGTATCCGTGGATGAAGGAGGAATCACCACCGGCATCGAGACGCGCGAAACGGTACCGTCCATGCGTGTATCCGAGATCACCCGACGCGGCGACATCAGCCATCAAGGGTTTCCATCTGAGAGATGTCGGCTGCTCCGATTCCGGCTGTAGTTCGAGCATGCGGCGGAAATCGTCATGGGCGCGCGGATATCCCTGCTGTGGCAGCGCACGACCGTCCTCTGCGATCCATGCGTAGAATGCCGCGACGGATCCCTCCCGCTCGGACATCGCCGAGAATGCGCTGTCCGCCGCCATGAGTTCCGTCTTCCACATCCCGATATCCCCCGAAGGAGACCGCTGTTCAGGTGAACACCCTGTCATGGAAATAACGCATACCGCCACTATCACCATTCGTATCACCATCCACCTCCTGCATACGCATTCACAAATCCGACCGCTTTCAAACTCCATACGCCTGCTCGAGCCTCACAAGCAGCTAACCTGTGTCCGTGGCATCATTGCGGTAACTTCCCGAAGACCTTCCAGAGCCATCGATGAAAGGAATGCACACCATTCACCGGTTCGGTGAACATGAGAATGCATTCTTTCTGCACAACGTCGATGCCGTGGTCGCGGCAGAACTGCACGGCATCCTCGCTTTGCGAACCCTGCTGCATCCAAACGCGCCGGATACCGGCTTCCTTCGCGTCGCGGACCAGCTGTGTCGTCTGCTCCGGTTTCACCACGAGTAACGCGCCGCCGACCTCCTCGGGGAGATCCGCAAACGACCGGTAGCAGCGCACACCATCGATCGTTTCGGCCTCGGGGTGGACGGGGTATACCGTGTATCCTTTCTGCCGTAATTCCTTGAGTACCGAGTTTCCGAATTTCTTCCCGCTGCGCGACGCACCCGCGAGTGCAAGAGTTTTCTGCGCGACGAATGCATCGACGGAGGATTTGCTGGTCATACGTGGCCTCTCTTGTTTTTCAAACGTGCTGTTTGCAGTTGGCCGCCGAAGCTCCGCCGTGTGCGCTGGAGGCGCAGAAGGCGGATTGGCCGTCAGCCTACCGCATTGGCTTCGTCCTTCTTCATAAAATACGGAAAATCCGATGTGATTGTCACCCCTTTCCAGGCTGAACTCCCATGATGCTCTGCGCTCTACGCTCTCTGCTCTCTGCTCTCTGTACGTTCCCAGCACCCTTTCGACACCGCATTCAGAAAATTACTTCCAGCAGCGTCACCTGGATATCGGATCGGGGACGAACAGCATCGTCATAGGGCTGACCTCCGATTCCGGCAGGACGACGGTTCTGCGACGCTGCATCCGCTTCCGGCCAGTAATACTCCTGTTCGTAGACCGGCTCGGCCGAAAGATGCCACGCAACGAGCGGCAGGATGATATGTGCGAGTCCAATCGCAGCGAATGTATACCGCGCCGACTCCGCATTTCCGGGAGGATCACGCAGCACCAGAGCGGACAGTCCCATCGCAGCCATTGAACCACCCATGGCCGCCACGAAACTCCCGTTTCCCCCATAGCCATAGCCGACGAGGTTGATTCCGAGCGGCACACCGATGAAAGCGGCGGGAATGTATCCCGCGATGACCGCAAAGGCCAATGCTCCATCACCCGAAGCCTGACCACCGAGCAGGACGCCTGCCAGACCGGCCACGCTCCCCATACCCACCGCTACGACGCACTGCAGAATCATCTCCTTCACCCGATACGGCTCCCACAGAAGTATTTGACCGGAGTCAGGCATGCAACTGTGCGGCAGCGACTTTCGGGAAGACACTGTGAACAAAAACTGTGAGGACTGATACTCTCCATCGCAAGGGGATATGCGCGTCCGTAGCGGGCCGGTGGAACAGTACGGCGCACGATCAGAAGCATGAGCAGACGCGTCGATCAATCCCTGGCCATCACAGAACGCCGTGAGAAGCCCCATCAAAACGATCAGATGAACAGATTTCAAAACGCCACCCGAAGCACGGTGAATTCAACGTCCGCTCGCGGAGTGACCGGATCGAGTCGACCGATCGCCGCATCGGCCTCGTCGACAGGGAAATACCGCTGAACCGGTGATGCACTTATGTGATACCCGACGACGGAGGGGAGCGTGGAGGCGGCCAGCCAGGGAGCGACCGTCGACCAAATGGAGGAACCATCCCAGGTCAGATACATGGTCAACAGGCCGAGCAGGCTACCCGCGGCGCCGCCGGCCAGCGATCCTAAAAAGGTGCCGTTGCCCCCCATGATGCCGCCACCGATCTGAACGCCGAGAGGAGCACCGATCAGCGAGGCAAGCATATGTGTGGTAATGATGGTGCCGGCGAGGTCGTCGAGTCCGCTTCCGGTGTTGGTAAGCGGAAGCAGGGCAGCAAAGACCGCAGAATATCCGACCAAAGCGAATCCCTCCTGCACCCCCATCGTGGGCAGATCGAACGGACGCCAGCGCCGGACATGCATCCGGGTATGATCTTCGTCCATGGGCAGTGTGGGCTGTATCCCATGCTGAAACGGAACGACTCCCTGGTCCGCAGCGTCAGTCAGGCTGCTGACCCACCCACCGGTTTCCTGAAAGATGGAATCCGATATTGCGTATTCCTGCTCCTTGTCTCCCTGCGCCACGCTATGCTGCGCCACGCTATGCTGCGCCACGCTATGCTGCGCCACGCTATGCTGCGCCACGCTATGCTGCGCCACGC
>JAFGKR010000098.1 GCA_016928515.1 Bacteroidota bacterium
GTGTGGAAATCGCTCCGTGCAACATCCTCGTCGAAGTCACGCCGCTGACGCCGCAGCACTGCGAGTTGTATCCCGTCCACCCGAATCCCGTCCGTTCCTCGACGGTCATACGGTTTTCGCTGTCACAGGCCTGTCCCCTAACGCTTCAGGTGACGGATCTCCTGGGGCGCACGGTCCTGCGTCTTATTGACGGAGACATCCGGACGGCAGGCGAACATGCGATGACTGTCGATGCCGAGGGCTTTCCGGAGGGCGTATATTTCATCCGCCTCGTCGCGGGAGACAACACGCGAATCCGGCGTATGCTGAAGCTGCGGTGAGCCGGCCCTCACACCTTACATCCATTCATCAAAGGGCATGCGGAGAAAATCCTCGACGGGGACTCCCTCCGCACCGACGAGCAGCAGCCGATCCGGACGGAAATCCTTCGCGAAACGCTCCATGCCGGAAGACGTGCCGGAGTACCGACTGCTTTTCACTTCGATGGCGATGAGACGTCGTGGTGTTGTGACGATGAAGTCCACTTCCGCTCTGCCGTCACGCCAGTAGAAAATGTCACAGTTGGTCGTGGCGGACGCACTGAGCAGGTGCGCCCCGATCGCGGATTCGACGAGACGGCCCCAGTGCGCATGGTCGGCCCGCGCATCCTCGAAGGAGAGTCCGGCCTGTGCCGACAGCAGAGCCGTGTTGTGAACCAGCAGTTTCGGACTCGAGCCGCGTCGTCGAACGGTTTCTCCGGCGTATTTCTGTAGACCGCTGACCATTCCCGCGGAGTGCAGCAGATCCAGATAGTGTGCGAGCGTCGTCGTGTTTCCCGCATCCTGCAATTGGCCGAGCATTTTCGTGTACGACAGGATCTGACCCGAATAGCGGCATGCGAGGTCGAACAACCGGCGGAGCAACGCAGGCTTGTCCACACGCGTGAGCAGCAGCACGTCGCGGGAGATCGTGGTTTCGATCAGGGAATCCCGGATATAGCGCAGCCAGCGATCGAAGTCGCCGATCAGCACCGCGGCTCCCGGATAGCCGCCGTGGTAGATGAAGTCGTCGACGGACCATCCGAATGCATCGTGGATTTCCGGATAGGACCAGTGCGGGAGATGAATGGTTTCGAAACGGCCTGCAAGGCTTTCGGACAATCCCTGCTGAAGGAGCAGGGGAGCGGACCCGAGGAGGATGACCTTGAGGTCACGACCTGCATGCGTATCCTCATCCCAGAAGCGCTTCACGGTCTCCGCCCAACCCTGGACTTTCTGCACCTCGTCGATCACCAGCACCGCCGGCGCGTTTCCGGCTCGCAGCCGCGCCGTCTGCCATTGCTGGGCAAGCCATTCTCGTCCCCGCAGCAAGGGTTCATCGGCACTGACGAAATGCACGGGAAGATCGATGTCTTCCGTCAGCTGCCGGACCAGCGTTGTTTTTCCAACCTGCCGGGGACCGGTGATCACCTGCATGAAGCGTCGCGGTTCCTTCATGCGCCTGCGCAGCGCAGTGTACATCGGCCGCCGATAATCCGGTTTCATGAATGTTCTCGATTCAGTGTTTACTCAATATGTTGAGTAATTTTACTCAATCCATTGAGTAAATGCAATTGAAATAAAAACCCGGCGCGGCGTTCATCGAGGGAACGATCGCAACGCCTGCGTGTCTATAGTATATGGCTCGTCCCCTGACAGGATACATGAGCAGCAATCGGTCACGAATGGAGAAGCATGATGGACGGTCGATTCTATCACCTTGCCGTGGGAGTCGGCCTGGCGCTGTGTCTCGTTTGCATGAACACGGCGGCAGTCCGTGCCCAGGATACCGTCGGTGTCGCGCTGGAGTATGATTCCGCGGCGGTGTTCACCGTGAACGCCGGCGAGGAGATTCGCTTGGAACTGGTGGCGCGGGACGAGAACCTGGACGTGTTTGAACAATGGGATCAGCTCGGCCGGGACATTGTTCTCACAGTGGACAGCTCGTATGCGGAGACGGACACGAGTGCGCGCTCCTGGAGTGCCGATCCTGATGGATACAGCTGGCTCCGGCTGCGACTGAACGGTTCGATGCTGACCGCCGACTCTGTGGTCCAATTTCCGCGGAATCCTCGGCTGTACTATACCATTCCTCATTCCCGCTTTGTTAACGGACGCGCGACATTGCACTTCGCACAGAGCCAGGCGGCACGCGGCATCGTGCTGTCCGTTGATTCAAACCGTCCCGACCTTCCCCGGCAATCCCCACCCATCACCGTGTGTCACGGACCGATAGAGAATCTCCTCGTAACGATCACAAGTCCGACGCAGGGACCCGACAGGGTCTTTCTCCTGCGACGCTACGAAATCGTGGTGTGGCCGCGTGACCGTTACATGAACGACGTGTCCGACACCACCGTCCGCGTTGCATTCACCGCGCGCTTTCCGAACGAATTCGACTTGCAGCCAGGAACGAGCGATATTTTCTCGTCGACGATAGATCTGCGGGGAGTGACGAATTACTACATCTCCTCACGCGTCCGCCGCATGGATAGCATGAACGATGAGCGGCAGTGGGTGCTCGCGTACAGTCCCGACGACACGACCATCTCCGGCCGGACGAATCCGTACGAGATTCTCGACCATGCCCCAAATTCGTTTACGCTTTTGCAGCCGGCGGACAGTACGGAACTCACGTTCATGGCGTCATCCCATGTGGAACGTTTCACATGGTCGAAGGCTGAACCGCAGGACCCCTACACGAACATACAGATCTCCATGTTCGA
>JAFGKR010000001.1 GCA_016928515.1 Bacteroidota bacterium
GAGGAATCCCTCAGCCGTGATGCCTTCGCTTCAGTGTCTCCCGAAGAATTGCTCCCGTAATCCTCACGCGGGTGTAATCAACCCCACCAAGAACCTCCCGCCAGACACGTCCCTGCAGCGAAGTCTGTCGCGCCCTCCCCATCGCCCTCACCGTGCAGCCAGCGACGCCATCGCTCCGGGCATCCCGAAGGTTGCCATGACGAGGCCGCCGATGACTTCGAGGATGGTCTCACCGGCCGCCAGCGTGGCGGTGGTATCCGTCCTCTGCCGCTCCAGCGCCTGCACGACGATGCACAGCACGCCGTCGACGCGGAGGAATCCTTCCTTCTTTCTGACATCCGACCGGGTGGACCGGGAGTTGGCGCTACCATACAGAATAACGGCGATCGAACAGTCGCTGTTCGTGTAGGTGAAATCCTCTTGTATGGCAATCCTTCCGAATTCCGATGGATATGTTGATTGAAGGAAAGATGTTCGCTTCTTGGGTAGTACGGGAAGAGCCCCGTATGGAGGGGCTCTTCTCTGTCCTGGTAGGAGATGGGATCAGGAGCGTCCCGGCACTGCAGCCGGTGCGGGACAGTGCCGGACGCTTCTACCGCGTCAGTGTCATGGTCCGCGTCTGCACGAATGCGCCTGCCGTCATGCGGCAGAGATAGGTGCCGGACGCAAGGTTCGTGGCGTCGAAGTTGACGACATGGGTCCCGGCGACATGCATGCCGTCGGCAAGCACCGCCACTTCCATGCCGAGCTGGTTGTACACCGCCACGCGCACGTGCCGCTCATCGGGAACGGTATACGTGATTTGCGTAGCGGGATTGAAGGGATTCGGGAAGTTCTGCGCCAGTCCGAGGCTTGTCGGCAGTCCCCGGCTGTCTTTCAAATCCAGAAAATATGGATGCGCCAGCGCGATGTTCCCGCGAATGTTGAACTCGTTGAGATCATGCACCGTCACCGTGGTGTTGAGCACGTCCGAGACGGAGGTCGTGTGCGCGATGGGATCTTCCCAGCCGCTCAGTGGCGACGGTTGCCGCACGCCGCGCAGCTGGCTGCGATCGAATACCATTCCGGCCTCGCTGTCGGCATACGGGAAGCTGATGTTTGCCAGCCATCCGGTACCGGTGTACTCGATCTGCCAGTAGCGCTGCACGTAGCTTTTTCGCGCAATGTTGATCGGAAGCTGATTCGGATAACAGTGAATCGTCATGCAGTCGATGCGTCCGCTCGCGACTTCGACACTGGCGATGGGATCACCCGTCTGCGGGTCGACGAAGTGATACGGATTTCCGGCAGGGATCAGCGGACAGATGGTGGCCGTCAGCTTCTGTCCGGTCACCTTGGAACCGGTGTCGATGATGCGCAGTTCGACCGGGACACGCAGCGGTTCGTTGAGCGCACGCAGTCCCTTGTTCGGTGGCGGGAAGTCATCGTTGAACAGCATGCCGTAGAACGTGATCTCGCCGTAGTGCATGCCCGGCGAAAGGCCGCTGGTATTGACCGTCAGTGTGAAGGTCTGGAACTGCCGCGGCCTCGGCGGGGTGAAGTTGTACCCCTGCAGTGTCGGATCCGGTGCTTCCATGGTGACTTTCAACCAGGGAGTTTTGGTTTCCACGCTCCAGAGGAAGTCGCCGTAAGGTCCGTATATATCCGTACCGGATGCGACCTGATAGATGCGGTTGATCAACCCCGGCTGCTTGTATGTCGCCATGATCTCGATCGGGGGTGTCGGCTTGTCGATGAACGTCGTGATGTCGTTACCCGGCAGCCCGTAGGCGATTTTCGGCGGCGGCGAAGGATTGTCGTCGAATGTGATGTTGTCCAGTGCCCACTGGTAGCCCGTGGTCGTCGTCATGACATGGATGCCGATATAATACGTGCCGCCCTCACCTGCCTTGAGGTTGAAGTACGGATCCCCGGCGCGGCCGGTCGCCTGCCAGAGCTGACGCGATGTGTACGTTCCCATCCCGATACTCGAGAAGGTCGCGAATGTGGTCATCGCTCCGGGAACCGGTGACGTGCCGTACGCCACTTCGATGGTCACCGGCACGTTTGTGTAATTCTCGAACGTGAAGCTGACGCGATAACTTGCGGCCTCCGCGACCGGGGCTGACGGAGTGATCAGCCATTCGTTCGCCGGATTGCTCGTCCCCGTCATCATGTATTTCTCACCCGAGAACACAGGCGAATCACCGCTGTTGATGTCCACAACGGTCCAGCCCGGGACGTCAATGTATCCGTTCGCATAGGTGAAGCGGGAGCCGTCCTCGAAATTGAAGAAATCTTCGTAGCCGTAGACCTTGTCGGTGTGTATCGGATGTGTGTCGGCCGACTGATCGTTTGCCGGAGTCTGTTCATTCGGCAGGAACGCCCGCGCATACAGTGTGGCGCTCGGGCTTGCCGTCAGTCCCGTAATCGGTGTCGAGAATTCCACCACCGCCTTGTGTGCGGCATCCCAGGTAGGCGAAAATGTCTCTACGATGAGTGCGTCGCCGATGGTGTTCATCGGCGCATCCGAAATGCCGACGTCGATTGTCGCCGGATCATCGACAAGACCGATGTTCTGAAGCAGTACCTTCACGGTGTGCACGGCAGATCCTTCAAGGCGCGTCCACTTGTTTGTCGCATAGGATACCCGAGCCTTGAGGACAGCCATGTCGTATTCCTGTGGTGGTTGCGGAAATTCATCCGCACCGATGCAGGGAGTGGAGCTGTTGCGGGTTTCACCGTCGTAATCCGTCGACACCTCGGGGATGCCGATTCCCGCAAGGTACGCTTGTGGCGATCGTGCATGCAGATCGGAGAGATCCTGGATGAAGTACGGTTCGCCCCAGACGGAGTTGGCGTTCCACGTCGTCTTTGGCAGCGTGTTCCAGCTGTATGTCGATCCGCCGAGATAGAAATAATTTCCTGCTCCCGGACCGGCCGGGGCATAGTAGAGATTGTGATCCAGTCCTGTGACCACGGAGGGTTCGTTGATATACAGAAGATACGACGCAGTGGAAGGACTGGACGAGACGAACATGTTGTTCCGGATATCCACGCTCTGGTAGCCGGAGTACGTGTAGAAGTAGCCGGCGACATACGATGAGCCGGTGCTGTTGACAATGATGTTGTTGTGCCAGAAATCCGTGTACTGGGGACGGTAGACGTAGGTGCCGTAGCGCGAGCTTGTGGACTGATCCGCTGCGATGAACATGTTATTATAGATCTTCGCGCGCGGTTCGGTCAGGGCATAGCTCGAATGTGCGTTATTCGCGTAGTACAACCGCAGACCGTAGGCATTCCCGATCACGAGGTTCCCTGTGATCTGCGGACCGAGATTCGCATAGTAGATATACAGGCCGTAGGCGCTGGTCGTCGCGCTGGAACGCCGCTCGAAACGGTTCTGATCGAGCACAAGAGCGTTCGAATAATACGAGTACATCCCGTAATAGTACCAGTCCGTGACCTCGTTCCCGATGTACTGGTTGCTCTTGTTCTGCGTCGTATCGGTAGTCCCGGATCCGCGCCAGTAGATACCGTAGTAGCCGCCTCGGATGCTGTTGTTCTCCAGGCGGTTGAAGCTGCCTGTGGTTCCGCTCGTGGAAATCGACGTCTTGGAGGCGCTGCCCACGACGGTGGTCATGTTGCTGCTGGCCGCACTCGTGGAAGATTCCAGGATGCAGTTTTCGATCACGTTGTGGTCTGCACCGCCGGTGAACCAGACCGCCGTGCCGTATGACAAGCCCGTCGACGTTATTGTCAGATTGCGGAAGCGCAGATAATCCGCTCCGTCGAGCATGAGGGTGGCGCCGATTCCGCTCTGTGACGTGGTGAGAATCCGTGTGGCGGCGTTGCCCGAACCACCGTCGAAGGTGATGGTACTGGTCGCACTTGCCCCGGGTATCGGAGAGATATCGAGTTCCTCGAAATATGTGCCCGAGGCAACAGTGAATGTGACCGCACCGCATACCCCATATGTTTCCAGTGCGTCCACGGCGTCTTCAAACGTGGCATAGTCGGGCGATGCACCTCCGATCGTATAGCTCCCTGCCAGCCCGGCCTGGATGAGGACTTCCGTCGTGTCATTGCTGTTCAAGGTATCCACGATGTTGTTGGGCAAGGTCGTCCAGGCCCGGACGGTATACGGAGTATTTGCCGCCCAGGTCTTGGGGCCAAGGTTTACCTGTGTCTCGCGCGACGCGGGCGTCAGTGTGTCGAGCAGCCCTGTCCAGGTGTACGATGACTGAGGCAATCCGTTGATGGTCCAGTTGATGACCGCGGATGTCAGTTGCAGGGTGCCGTAGTTATGCAGGGAAACGACGACATCTTCCGTGCCAGCGCAAAATCCGAATGGCGCGTCGATGGAGGAGATGCCCGCGTCGTTCGGAATAGGATTCAGAGCCGCACCGTAGTAGATCTCGACGCGGCAGACGGTCGAGTTTTCCGTCCAGACACCCGTGGTAATGGGGAAGGTGCTCCCCTGGTGGCCGAAGCGTGTCAGAGCGACGGGAAGACCGAAGATCGTCGTGTTGTACGGACTGGCTCCGTCATACGAATTATACATGGTTCCCCCGTTCGTCCCACGCGCGCCTACGATACCGATGTAATCTCCGGAATGTACGAGGATGTCGCAGGGGATCATCGTGGTGGTATTCACGTTATACCACACACCAAGTGTGGTATAATTCGTCGTGAGGGTCGGATACGTGCAGATTGTGCTCGGATTGCCGCCCATCAGGAAGATCTGAATGTTCTGAGGAGCGGTGCTCGCATCAGTTGGAACACGCACACCGAGGATGCGGAAATCCGTGGGTGCCTGGAACCAGTATCCGCGTACCATCGATGCCGTATACGTACTGCTGTGGGGCGGTAACGGCATCATGGTCTGAGCTGAGGATGTTGTCACGATTCCGGTTGCGAGCACAAAGAGGAGGAGCAAAACGGACATACCCTTCCCCTTATGCCTTCTCAGGCATGGCAGGATCATTGTGAACATAACTTACCTCGCAGAAGAAGTGAGTGGAAAGTCTGTATCAGCCGTCAAGCATCGTCATTTGACTGTACAGTGCTGTCGGGTGCACGAGCGCCGTACATGCATATATCAGATCCACAGGGCGGAAATGGAGGAAAAATGCCACATGGGCCAAATCAGGTCAGTTCGTACTATCTCTAATGTGTTAAAATATACTTCCATATTTCAGTGAAAGCAATCATTTTTTCATGAAAAAAGAGGCGCAGGAATCCCACAAAGCGTCCCTGAAAAAAGAGCGTCCTTATAGTTGCGCTTCATTGCGCAAAGCGGTAGATACATGCGTGGCACAGCTCCTGCTCTTCATCCCACAGCGCAATGTGAAGTGTAGGTGCCCGGTGCCTCTCGTTCACACACGGAATTTCGTCCTTCAGAATCAGGAGGTCCTATGCGCCCAGGCCTGCAGGTGATCGCCATTCTCAGCTTCATTTTGATCCTCACGGGTTGCGCCGCCCCCGGCGGGACGGACAACGAATGGATGGATCACGAAATCGTCAAGGAATACCCGGAGCTTTCCCGCTCAGAGATCCAGACGGGGATAGAGCAATGGCTCCCCGAGCTCTTCCATGGTGACGGGGCGGTCATCCGGCTGTCGGATGCCGCGACGGGACGCATCGTTGCCTCGGGCGTCTGGGCGGAGGCGACAGAGTATGCTCCTTCCATGAGAGCGGACATTCGCTTCACGCTGAACATTGAAATGTCCGATGAGAAGGCGCGATACCGGCTCGACAGCCTCGAGGCGTTTTCCGGCGCAGATCAAAAGCGTCTGGCCCCTGTCGAACATTCAAGACAGTTCCATCAGGATGCAGAGGACGCGTTCCAGCGCATGATTGCCACACTTTCCACAGCTCTGACGTCAAAGGTGTCCGACTGGTGATGCCGCTCTGTGTGTCTGAGCGATGCCTGAATCAGTGGGACCTCTGTTCAGATTGTCTCATCTGCGGATGGAACAGATCCTGAGAGATGAAACAGCAACGGGAACATTCCGTGGACTGTCAACGGAGCGCCCCTGCGCGCATACGTATGAGCAGGAGGAATATCGGGACGGGAAGGAAAAGGTCCGCGTTGTGCGCGGACCTTTTCCTGGGTACTTCGGCTCGATTGGCGAACCGCGGGATCACAAGCTGCAGATCACTTCATGAGACTCATTGTGCGCTGCAGCGTCCTGCCGTTGCTCGTCAGGATATAGAGATACGTGCCGCTGACAACGCCGCTGCCGTCGAACGACACCTCGTAGCTGCCGGCAGGCATCACGCCGTCGACCAGCACCGCGACCTGGCGTCCGAAGATGTCATAGACCTTCAGTGACAGGTGATCGGCTTCGGCGATGCTGTAGCGGATGGACGTGGTGGGATTGAACGGATTCGGATAGTTCTGCTCGAGCGTGCAGACCTCGGGTCCTGCACTCACGTGGCCGTGCTTGGCGGGACCGATGCCGCATGCGCTCGTGACGGCATAGCCGTTCGCCAGGCCGTCGTCAATGGCGGGGTATCCTGCCATGTCGTGTGTGACCTGGACCTGGAAGTACTCCGTGGTGACGTTGCCATTCCCGTCGTCGACTGCAAGCGTGATGGTGTACACACGGCCGTTGAGTGCCCCGGCACGTTCACTGCGCAGCATGACACTTATACAGTCGTTGGCGATGACGATGTCGTCGACGGTGTTGCCGTCTCCGTCGCCGATGGCGTTCTCGTATTCGTCGCTGGCGGCGGCCATGATTTTGACGTCACTGACATCGAGGGCAGTATTGCAGTTGTCGGTGACCGACGCCACCATGTTCGCCACGGTGAAGATCGTGTACCCGTGGTTCGGCGGCCACATCGAGAGATCGGTATTGAGCGTGAGCACGGGCGGTGTCACGTCGTCGACGATGACGGTCTGGGTCTGCATGCTCGTGTTGCCGTTGCCGTCGTCGTATGTCCACAGGACGGAGAATGTTCCCTGCTGATCGTAATACAGCGGATCCGTTGTCGTGCCGGGGATCGTGCCTTCGCAGTAGTCCGTCGCTGTGGGAGTTACAGTGATGGTGGCTGAACATTCACCCGTCACGACAGTCAGCGGATCGACGTCGGGCACCGGCGCCGCATTGTCACACAGGGCGATTGTCAGATCCTCAAGAACGGGAGAAATATCGTTCTCCGCATCGCCGACGAGTGTCACGCGGACGGTCAGGGAGGCGCCGACGATCGCGTTGCCGGTCCCACACAGGGGCACGCCGTTGTAGGCGGTGATGTCAAGCCAGGAATTCGAGCCGGTGCGCGTTTCCACCTTGATCGACGTACCGGTGGGAACGGTCGCGTTCCAGCTGACGGTCCCCCATTCGGTATTCGCATCGACACCGGCCTGCGTGATGCTCCAGCTGCCGGTCCACGTCGTCGCTCCGAGCGCCACAGCGCCGGTCATGTCACTGTAGTTGTAGGGATTCGCGCCTGTACCGAGCCCGACGGTCAGATCGACACCTCCTTTGCCTTCGTACGCGGCCGGATCTATGCGCATCACAGAATTCGAACCATAGTTCGTGACCCACACCTTTCCGTTGGCGTCTACCGCGACACCGGTCGGAGTGCTTCCGACGCCGATGGCTTTAATCAATGAGCCCGTGGGGCTGATATGAGAGACGGAGGCGCTATAGCTGTTCGCAACCCAGATGTGGCCGTCGGACGTGATGGCGACCCCGCGGTTGCCACTGCCACCTGTGGGCCAGGTGTTGAGAACAGTCCCGTCCGGTGCAATCTTCACGACGGTGTTCGTGGTCCATGTCGTGTTGTAAATATTGCCGGAGCCGTCAATGCCGAGTCCGTACGAATACCAGCCGACATCAATGGTACTCCAGGTGATGGGGTCTGCAGTGACATTCGCTCGCAGGAGGTACCCATTGTCGAAGCTTGCTGACCAGAGGACACCGTTGCCGTCGATGAGACCGCCATAGCCCCCTCGTCCGTTGTTGAACGAACCCATGCTGGCGCCCGTTTCGCCGTCGAGGTGCTGATGGATTTTGTTTCCGAAACCTCCGACCCACACATCGTTGTTTGCATCCACTGCGATGGTGCGGATATTGGTTCCGAGGGTACGCACGTAAAGGATGATGCATTCGTCGTCGGCGGTTTCGACACCGCCGTCACTGTCGATACCGCCTTCGTTGGTCCAGGGAAGGTAGTTGCCGAGTCCCGTGGACGTTTTGATCAAGCCGTCCGCATCGCGGTCCACAGCGGTGCAGTATTGGAAGGGCGGTTTGAGATACTGGCCGGAAGGATTGGGAGTCCCGTCGGCGTTACAGCGCGTGCCGCCGATAACGATACCTATCTTCACGACGGATCCCAAGCCGTCAGCGGCTTCATCCCGGTTCCCGATCCAGACGTTGCCATACTGGTCGACGGTCGTTCGTGAGGGATTCTTTCCCTGGTTGTCGGGTGCCGTCCGATACTCTCCCAGTATCTCACCTGTCGCGACATCGATGCGCACAGCCGTGCCGCGGGCCGAGCAGGCGACCCAGATGTAGGGCGGGGGGGCGGTGACGTCATTCAGCTGCAACTGATCGTTATTCGGGCTGTCATGATTGACATTGATGAGATTGCCGAGATCGAAGTCCGCGTCCACTGTGTACGTCTTGCTGCATGGGACATTCTGAGCGTACGCGTCATATGTGGTGCTGCAGGTGAGCAGCACCACCGTCACAGATGCGATAAGGAGAATGAACTTGGTCATGATGCGTTTCCTGATTATTTCGATTCTGAATCTGATACACTATGGAGAAACGGTTATCACGAATCAGTGAGGCCGCGAATCTCAAACAGCAGAATCGGCGTGCTCGTAAGCGTAGACGCATAATGTTCCTGGAAACTTAATCCATCCGTCCTCCTTTCTCCCATGCTGCGGGTCTCGGAACAATGGAGAGTGTGACAGTCGTATGGCTCCCCGCACCGCTCGGGATTGAAACCGGGATCACAGAGTGCTCAGTATCGTTCAGAAAACGGAGCACGCTGTCGCTCGCGCATGCATGCACGAACCACAGTGCCAATGTCTTACTCATAATGAACTGACCGAAAAGAAATGTAGCAGGTGGGCCGGCAAAAGTCAAGAGTAAGACAATAAAATCGTTAATAACTTCTATTGTATGCTATTGCACCTTTCGATCACCCCCGGCTGCCGCGCTGCAACCGGCGAAGACGCTTTCGCCGTGAGTGAAGACGTCGCCGCCCTGCGATCATTGCTCACCGATGAGGCGCGTGCATCAGGCGTGCGCGGACGCATCGGAGAATTCCGCCATCACGACGAGCAACCGTTTCGCGGTCGTCTGCGCATGCGATGGTTGGGGGGCCGGGATCCATGCCATGCAGACGGTCAGGAGGGATGCGAGAAATCTCCGGGTATGGACGTTGCGTCTCTGTTCCATTCCCCGATAATGACCAATAAAACTCCGAAAAAGCAATACAGACACCATCGCGGCCTGCCTGTTGCCGAACGTGGCGATGGACGTTCCGCTCCTGATATCCCTCAGTTGTTAATTCGGATACGGGATGTATGAAAATATGGTCCGTTTTGCGTATACTGTTAGATTCATTTCCGCAGCGATATGGCGGCTTTTCTCACACGGGACGCGATGATGGGTCACCGACCGCGTTTCCCCGGATTTCAGGAGGTTGCATGCATACCCATTTCCATACACTGTTCGCGCTGATGCTCACACTGTCGTTTGCTCTGACACTGCATTCGAGCGCATCGGGCTCGCAATCGAAGACCGAGGAACCCGACAGCGTCCGCGTGGAACTGCACGAGAACGGTACGAAGGCCAAGGAGATCCCGTATGTCGCAGGGCAACGGCATGGCCTGGAGACGTGGTGGCACGACAATGGAGCGAAGCGCTATGAACTCCCGTGGAACAGGGACCGCGCCGAGGGCGTGGCGGTGATGTGGTACAGGAGCGGGAAAAAACACTCCGAGACTCCATACAAAAATGGACGGCGCGAGGGACTTCAGGTTTCCTGGTACAGTGACGGAAAGAAGAAAAGCGAAACGCCCTATGTCAAGGGAAAGAAGCACGGGAGGGTGCTTGAATGGGACGAGAATGGGCGGAAAAGCGAGACCGCATACGAAAACGGGAAGAAGCGGCAGTAAGGTACTCTCACCAGCGTTCATGCGAGAGCGGGAACAGCAGTCCCACGCTGAGCAGAAAGCGCGGGGTGTTGTCCTGTGTGAGCAGCTCCGTGTCGATGGGTCGTGACAGCAGCTGCCGTACGGCGATTTCGGGGGTGATGAGGAGGGTGGACGAAACATCGAGTTCGACGCCGATAGCCGCGAACAGGCCTCCATACACATGTGCGTAGGATTCGGCCGAAGGGAGGGATGGATAGGCGTCACCGGCCAGTCGGATTTCCGCGGGATTGCTGTTGATATCCAGAAATCCCCCGATGCCGACGTAGGGACGTGCCTCGCGTCCATCGAGGACGGCCTTGGCGAAAAACGGAATCTCCACGATCCACTGTTCTTTTACCTCGCTGCGATACATTCGCGATCCGCTTTCCGTGGGTACCCGCGCCGCAAGACCGGCGAGTCCGTTCAGTGTGCTGAATGCCGGACGGATGGCGAGCAGGAGATTTTTTGCCAGTGGAATCTCGGCCGTGATACCGACAACCGCCATGGATTCGAATCCCCGATCATGCTCCTTTCCGAGAAAATCGTAACGGATCACCGTGAAGCCCATGCCGTCGTACACACCGAGCCGTGTTGCGGGCTGGGCAGTCACGGAAGCGTGTATCAGCAAGATGAGCAATGGAGCGATGACGCTGCGCACGAATTTGCCGGTTTGGTGGAACATTGCAGGGGAAGATCGCTGTCGGCACGTTCTGCCGATCCGCCGGTTCAGGGGCAACATGAGCAAACCATCGCTGAATTTCAAGTGCTCGTCGCCGGAGGGAGACAGTGGAGCCGATGATCCCTCGGGGATTCATTGTCCTCCTCACAATATGAACTCTCGCCTTCGGTGCATGGACAGGGGAAAAGCAGCAGAAAAAAAAATCGAGAAAAAATGAACGATTTCCCCATTCATCTCTTGCAGCCTCGCGGAGAAGTCCGTATGTTTTGCGTTAATCGTTGAAGCTTTCCGACCACTGCACATTTTTTTTGGACATAATTGCGATAAAGAGGCCTGAATAGCCATAGGTCGTTTATCGCGTTCCCCGCTCGCGCGGCGAGTTTTATCCACCCACGAACGCTGGAGTCATATGAGCCTCAATCATCGGGATGTTCAAGAGATCCTCGCATCCGAGGAGTTCAAGTCGCTCGTCCGGTCACGGGTTTCCGTTTCCCTGACCCTGACCGTCATCATGCTGGCCGTGTATTTCGGCTTCATCCTGACCATTGCTTTCCACAGAGAACTGCTGGCCGTGAAAATCGGGGAGGTGATCACCGTCGGTCTGCCCATCGGTATCGGCATCATCGTCTTCGCCTGGCTGCTCACCGGCGTCTACACGCGCTGGGCCAACCAGAGCTATGACAAGCGCGTGCGCAAGCTGCGCAACGAGATCCTGAACCGCTAGTCTCACCGCCGATTCACCACCGACAGGAGCATCATCGTGGAACATTTCGAAACGACTCTGGGACAGGCGAATATCGCCTCCATCATCATCTTCTTCGTCTTCGTCGCCGTGACACTGGGCATCACCTACTGGGCGGCGAAGCGGACAAAAACCACAAAGGAATTCTACGCCGCGGATCGCAGCATCAGCGGTTTCCAGAACGGACTCGCCCTTTCGGGGGATTACATGAGCGCCGCATCCTTTCTCGGCATCGCCGGCATGGTCGCCCTCAAGGGATACGACGGCCTCATCTATTCCATCGGCTTCCTCGTCGGATGGCCGCTGGTCATGTTTCTCATCGCCGAACCGCTCCGCAATCTCGGGAAATTCACCTTTGCCGACGTCGTCGCCTTCCGGTTGCGTCAGAAACCCGTGCGCGTGGCTTCATCCGTCGGTTCCCTGATGACCATCGTGTTCTATCTGATCGCACAGATGGTGGGTGCCGGAGCGCTGATCCAGATCCTCTTCGGCCTGCCGTACGAAACGGCCGTCATCATTGTCGGGTGCGTCATGATTGCGTACGTGCTGTTCGGCGGCATGCTGGCCACCACCTGGGTGCAGATCATCAAGGCGGTGCTGCTGCTGACCGGTGCCACCGTGCTCGTGATCCTTACACTGGCACACTTCGATTTCAGTCCCACCGCACTCTTCCACCAGGCCGTCGACAGATACGGCGACGCCGTGCTCTCACCGGGCGGCTTCGTCACCAATCCCTGGGATGCGATTTCCCTCGGCATCGCCCTTATTCTCGGAACGGCGGGGCTCCCGCACATCCTCATGCGTTTCTTCACCGTGCCCGATGCCAAACAGGCACGGAAGTCGGTGTTCGTAGCGACGGGTTTCATCGGCTATTTCTACATTCTCACCTTCATCATCGGCTTCGGCGCCATGGTCTTTGTCGGGCAGGACATCATCATCGGCGTGGACAAGGGCGGAAATATGGCGGCTCTGCTGCTCTCCGAAGCTATCGGCGGCCGCTTCTTCCTCGGTTTCATCGCGGCCGTGGCCTTCGCCACAATTCTCGCCGTTGTCGCCGGACTCACGCTCTCCGGCGCATCCACGCTCTCGCATGATCTCTATGTCAGCGTATTCAAGGACGGAAAGACCGACGAGGCCGGTGAGGTACGTGTCGCGAAAATCGCCACGCTCTGCATCGGCCTGCTCGCGATTCTGCTCGGTTTCGCGTTCAAAGGCCAGAACGTCGCCTTCACTGTCGGCCTGGCCTTCGCGATAGCGGCCAGCGCGAATTTCCCGTCGCTGCTGCTATCCATCGTCTGGAAACGGTACACCACCGCCGGTGCCGTGGCAAGTATCGTTACCGGTGCCGGACTGGCGGTGCTGCTGATCGTCCTCAGTCCGACGGTGTGGGTGGACATCCTCAAAAACGAAGCGGCCATTTTCCCGCTCAAGAATCCCGCGCTCTTCTCCATGGCGGCCGCCTTTTTGGTCGGTGTGGTTGTGTCCCTGATGAAGCCCGAACCGGCGGCACAGGCAAAATTCGAGGATGAGAAGCTCCGCACCTACCTCGGCATCGGTGCGGAATAACGTCGGTTGTGTTTTTCCGACATACAGTGATACACATTCGGAGATTTCATGCGATACCTGCTCCTCACGCTCGCTGCCCTGACACTGGTCGCTTCGACGGCCCGGGCGCAGAGCGAACAGAAATCCGCCGGAATATCCTTTTCCGGCTTCGTGAAAACCGACCTGTTCTACGATACCCGCGAAACGGTCAGTCTCCGCGAGGGTCATTTCCTTCTGTATCCCGCGGCCGAACGGGCCGGAGAGAACGATGCGGATCTCAACGCCGCGGCCTCGCTCAACATGCTTTCCATCCAGACGCGGCTGAAAGGGGACATTACCGGTCCCGATGCTTTCAACGCGAAGACCTCGGGATGCATCGAAGGCGAATTCTTCGGGACATCCGACGGGGATATCAACGGTTTCCGTCTGCGGCACGCCTTCGTGAAACTGGACTGGGGGAATTCGGCACTTCTCGTCGGACAGACCTGGCATCCGATGTTCGTCACGGAGGTCTTTCCCGGCGTCGTGTCATTCAATACCGGTGCGCCGTTTCAGCCTTTCTCACGCAATCCGCAGGTGCGTTTCATCCAGACGCTCGGCGGTCTTCGCCTCATCGGGGTGGCAGCGACGCAGCGCGATTTCCAGAGCATGGGCCCTGATGCCACCGGCGGCTCCGCCATCAGCTCCTCCGCGTTTCTGCGGCATGCCGTACTTCCGAATCTCCATATGCAGGCACAGTACCACGCAGACGGACACGTGTTCGGTGCAGGTGTGGATTACAAGCAGCTGATGCCCCGCCTCGCCATCGGCGAGGGCAGGGTGTCGGAAGAAACCGTCGCCGGAACGTCCCTTATCGGCTACGTCAAAATCGATGCGTCTCCCTTCACCTTCAAGGCGGAGGGGGTGCTGGGACAGAACCTTGCGGATCTGCTGCAGTTCGGCGGCTATGCGGTTACGTCGCTCGACCCGGATGCCGGCACGGTCGCGTATTCCACGATGGACAGCTATTCCGTCTGGGGTGAAGTGATCTACGGCAAGGATCTCGAAGCCGCGATTTTCGCCGGTTATTCGGAGAACCTCGGTGCTGACGAGAATCCCTGCTGCGGTGTGTACGCTCGTGGTTCTTCGATCGCGAACCTGTTGCGTGTTTCGCCCCGCATCCAGTATACGGCCGGAAAAGTGCGGGTTGCAGCGGAACTGGAATACACCGCTGCAGCGTACGGTACCTTGAACAGTCTCAACAAAGGTCTGGTCGAGGACACGGAGACCGTGGCGAATACCCGCGTTCTCGTAGCGATGTTCTATTTCTTTTGACCGTTCCTTCGCTTCCGGGCCGACCTGTGCGGTCCGGAAGCGGAAGCGACGTCGATCAACCGCGGAGCCTTCCGTGAAAATCGGTTTTCTCTCCGACATCCACGAGGATCTTCCCGGTCTTCGGACAGCGGTTACCGTGCTCGAGAAGGCGGGATGCGATATCCTCGTGTGTCTCGGGGACATCGTGGGATTTTCCTTTCCCTATCAACGCAGCATCGGACGCCGGGATGCGAATGCCTGCGTCGATCTCGTGCGCGACCAGTGCAGCGTCGCCGTCGCGGGCAATCACGATCTGTATGCCCTGCGGCGCATTCCCGCGTATCCGGCGGGATTTCCGTACACGGACGACTGGTATACGCGGGATGCACATGAGCGGCGGCGACGGGCGGGCAATATCCTCTGGCACTATGACGAGTGTGACGTACCGCAGCATCTCTCTTCCTCATCGCGCGCGTATCTCTCATCCCTCCCTGAGTTCTGCACCCTGACGCATGACGGAGTCGCACTCTTTTTTTCCCATTTCCGTTATCCCGATCTTTCAGGGTCCGTGGTCGCATCCCTCCGCTCCGATCATCTGCACGAGCATTTCCGCTTTGTCCGCTCGCAGCAGTGCAGGCTCAGCTTTTCAGGACATGGGCATCCGGAGGGATTTGCGTATGCCGCGGACGGAAGGCTCGCATTCGGTGGTTTCGGAGCACATCGCCTCCCACCGGGTGAGCGATGGGTCGTCTGTCCGGCTGTTGCGCAGACTCCACGCGCGAGCGGTGTCCTCACCTTCGATACGGTGACACAGCAACTGGACGTCGTTCCCCTGACCGTTTCGTGATCCATTTTGGAATACTGCAATGACAACGCTTCGCAGCTGGCTGCGCTCACGGGGATTTCTTCTGAAAATCCTGCTTCCCGCCGTCCTGACACTCGGATTGTTCGTCGTAGCGCTCTATCAGATCATCATTCCGCGCTTTGAAGACATCATCATGGGCCGCAAGCGCGAGATGATACGCGAGCTCACGCATTCGGCCTGGCATATCGTCGACCGATACCATGGGGAAATGCAGGCCGGTCGGATGACGGAAGAAGAAGCGAAAGCCGCCGCCCTGGCCCAGGTCAGTCATCTGCGCTACGGAGATGAGGGGAAGGACTATTTCTGGATTACGGATTTTCACCCGGTGATGATCGTCCATCCCTTCCGTGAGGATCTGAACGGTACCGATCTGACGGGATTTGCGGATTCGCGCGGGAAAAAACTGTTCGTGGAAATTGTCAGAGTCGTTCGTGCACAGGGCGAGGGATACGTGGATTACACCTGGCAGTGGAAGGATGACTCCACGCGCATCGTTCCGAAACTGTCGTATGTCACACCGTTCCGGCCCTGGGGCTGGATCATCGGAACGGGCATCTATCTCGAGGACGTCAGAGCGGAAATTGAGAGTCTGGAAGGGGACATACGCGGCATCTCGCTGTGGATCACCATCACGATTTCGCTGCTGCTGCTTGTGGTGGTTTTGCAGAACGTCCGCAGCGAACGGCGAAGGAAAGCGGCGGAGGACGGCTTGCGCGAAGCGAAGGAAAAATATGAAGCCCTCGTCGAAGCCAGTACGGAAGGATTGCTGATGCTGCTCGACGGCAGGGAGGATCTGTATCTCAATCCGTCGCTTCTCAGCATGAGCGGGTATTCGGATGCGGAGAGCCGCGAGCTGTCCTGGAGTGCGATTCTCCCGCACATTGATCCCGGTACATTGTTGTCCGCCGGCACGAAGGGAACGCAGGATGCGGAGGCCGTGGCAAGAGGCGAGACCGTCGCAGCGGTGGAGACGGCAACGCCGGTGGAGACGGCAACGCCGGTGGAGACGGCAACGCCGGTGGAGACGGCAAC
>JAFGKR010000099.1 GCA_016928515.1 Bacteroidota bacterium
TGTATTTTTCCTATGTGGGACAGGGAAACGGTGACTACCGGCGCCGCACGGTGGGAACCTTCGTCTTCGCCGGCATCGGCGGCGGCGACTATGCACCGCTGCGCCTGCTGCCGCTTCCGCGCCTGCATCAGCTGCTCGACCTCCAGCTTGCGGCCGTGCCGGCGGAGAACCTGCGCATAGGGGGCGAGCTGGGCGTCAGCGATCTCGACGCCAACCGCTTTTCCGATGTGGACGACGACGACAATACCGGCACCGCATACAACCTGACCTTGCAATGGAAACCGAAAACACGGCGCTTCGGAGACGTCGATCTGCACGCGCGCTACCGGGATGTCGACGCGGGTTTCCAACCGGTTGACCGCATCAACGACATCGAGTTTCGCCGCAAGTGGGACCTGCAGAGTGCGGCTCCAGCGCGGGAGCGCATCGCGGAAGGTGGTGCGGCGTGGCGGCCGTGGACGCATACGGAATTCCGCGCCGGGGCGGGCAGCATCTCCCGGGGAGATTTCTCCTCGCTGCGCGTGGACGGTGGTGTGCGCATCGAACCGGCGCGGCAGGACAGCGCTCTTCCCTCCCTGAGGTACGGCATCGAGTACATCGACAGCGACGACGGTGTGTCCGGCATTCGCGGCAGTTGGCTGCGGCAGCTCGGTGAAGTGCGGCATGATGTCGTTTTTGCATCCCCCCGCCTGCGCATCGAGCAGGAGCGGCGCCGCAGCCGGGCGAACGGCGATTCCCTCCTTCCGAACAGCATGGGATTCGTGGATGTGCGTCCGGGCGTCAGCATCCCCGCCCTTGACGTGCTGCGCTTCACCGCCGACGTCGGATTGCGACTCGAAGACGCGCTACTCTACGGCGAGGTCCAACGGCAATCCACCGACCTCCTGCAGATCTACGGCATGGAGCTGCGTCCCTGGAACGACCTGCGTTCCACGGTCAGCGTCACCGTGCGCGATCGGCAGTACAGTGAGGCCTTCCGCGCGCTGGGGAACAAGGACCTGCAGACCATTCTCACGCGCGCCCAGGCACGGTATTCACCGCTGAACGGCGGTCTCGAAACGGATCTGCTGTACGAGGTCTCCACTGAGCGCACATCACGCCTGCAGCGCATCTTTCTGAGCGTACCCTACGGACAGGGGAATTACGAGTACCGGGGAGATCAGAACAACAACGGCATCCAGGATGAGGAGGAATTCGAACCCACGCGCTACGAGGGCGATTACGTGCAGCTCACCATTCCCACCGACGAACTGTTCCCGGTCATCGACCTCAAGAGCAGTCTGCGCCTGCGGCTGCGTCCCGACCGCATGCTGCGCGGCGCCGGCAGTACGTTCTGGAGCGACGCGCTCCGCGCGCTGTCAAGCGAGACCTTCGTGCGCATCGACGAGAAGAGCGAGGAGGAAGAGACCTCGAACATCTATCTCCTCCGTCTCTCGCGCTTCCTCAGCGACTCGACGACCCTTCGCGGCTTTCAGAGTTTCCGGCAGGATCTTTTTCTTTTCGAGCGGGATCCCTCCTTCTCACTCCGTCTGCGCTTCGACGAGAGGGAGGGATTCAGCCAGTACGCGCTGGCGAGCGAGCGCAGCCGGCGGCGTGAGCGTTCGCTGCGCGTCAAGACGCAGCTCGTGCGGGAAATCGGCCTGCAGACGGATCTCGTGTTTCTCGACGACGAAGTGTTCTCCACGAGCTTCAGCAGTCGCGCCCGTGATATCAATTCCGCGAACCTTGTTGTGGATCTGTCCTACCGACCCTGGTCGCAGCTGGAAATCGGTTTTGTGGTGAACACGAAATCCGCCACCGATGCGCTTCCTGCAACGCCGGTCGAAGCGGACATCACCTCCCTGACGCTGCGCAGCGTAGCGAGCTTCGAGGGCCCCGGCCGTCTGCGCGTGGAAATCGAGCGCAACGACGTCACCTTCACCACAGAAGTCGACCGTTTCCCCTTCGAGTTGACGGACGGCCGGGCCGAGGGACGCAGCTGGGTATGGCGTGTGAATTTCGATTACCGCATGACCAGCTTCATGCAGGCCACGCTCTCGTATCTCGGACGTTCTGAGGGTGACCGGCCGACGATACACATTGCACGGGCGGAAGTCAAAGCATTTTTCTAGGGGCTCGACGCAGATGATGTAATCCTGCCGGGTTTGATAGCCTCGTCAAAGTGCAAAGTACAAAGTGCAAAGCATCCGGTGCGAAACGCTCAGTGCAAAGCGCACGGACGTTCCTGCACTTTACACTTGTCAGCCGGGAGCTACCTGTTCGCGGTCCACCGCCTCATCACACCGTCCACGCTCCATCCCGCATGATCACTTCCTCGCGCCTGTCGGGATAAAAACCGTCATTGAAGAATCTACTCCCCTGTGTGTATTCCGCCCCACCGATTTCCTCCATATGTTGTGACATGTGAAATCCCCCCAATGGTCGTTCCCGCGATTGATCGCGAGCCATGACATCCTGCAACGATGGAGACCGACCGGCGGATCAGCACATGCCAGAACCGGGCACGGACATCCGGAATGATATCCTGTAGCCCGCACGTGCCGTTCCGCGTGGTCTCGACTTCTCCATCGCTCCATCAACCAAGAACCATTGGAGCAGGAAATCATGTCTTCAACGAATCATTACCGGGAACGCGCACTCTTCTCCTGTCTCGTCATTCTGCTGCTCTGCTGCGCTCCCGGCGCCGTTGTCGGTCAGAATATACTGACGGTGAACACACTGGAGGATCAGCTCGACACTCCCGCTGGATCGGAGCTGAGTCTGCGCGAGGCGCTGCGTGATGCGAAGGCCGGCGACAAAATTATATTCCAGACGGGTCTCACCGGCAGCATCGCATTGACGAGGGGTACGATCATCATCGACTCATCCTGTACCATCGAGGGCCCGGGCAGCAGCGAACTGGAGCTGAATGGCCTCCATGAATTCGGGATTTTTTCCATCCCCGCATTGAATCCGGGCATCACGCTGTCCATCAGCGGGCTGACCTTCGCGAACGCCCGTTCCGATACGGGCGCATGTATTTTCAGTGAACATCCGCTCGCACTCACCGGTTGCGCGTTCAGAACCTCGCTGGCCGTCAGCCATGGCGGCGCGGTGTATCACGCGTCAGGCGACCTGACGGTGAGCAACTGCCGCTTCGAACAATGCACGAGCTACAGCGATGGCGGCGCGTTATACGCAAACGGCGGTGCTTTAACGTTCAGCGATACCTGGTTCGGAGACAACAGCAGCCTGCGTATGGGCGGCGCGCTGTATACCGGATCGGGCGTCACCACCCTCGATCTCACACAATGCAAATTCGAAGGCAACTCCTCCGTTGGCGACGGTGGCGCCGTGTGCTTGCAGGGTATCTCATCGGACGTCGAATTCAACATCTGCGAACTCACCGCAAATTTCTCGGAAGCGAACGGCGGCGCAATCTCCGCCTCCGGCTGCACATCGGTCTGGATGGATGAGTGCTCCGCTTCCGGAAATGGCGCCTCTCTTTACGGCGGTGCGCTCTACGGCAAGGACTGCTCATTCAGTATCGAAACCTGTCTCTTCAGTGCGAACATGGCCTCGGTCAGCGGCGGCGCATGGAGCTTCGTCCGAACCGCAACATCGACAGCTACCGACATGCAGGCCCAGGACTGCATCCTGGAGGGTAATGTCAGCAGGGGCAGCGGTGGCGCGCTGCATTTCGGGTCTCTCACCAGTACGAGCATGGAACGATGTTCCCTGTATGAAAACATCGCCGACGATGGCGCTGCAGCACACGTTACGGGATCATGCGACATGACGCTATGCACCATCAACGAGAACGAAGCCGACATGAGCGGCGGAGCCATATACCTCGACGCTTCTGCGGCATCCCTTTCAATGGATCATTGCACCGTGACCGATAATGCGGCGTCCCAGGCGGGGGCTGTCATGATCGCCGTCGGCTCCTTCACCCCGTCGTCCAGTATACTCGCGGGGAATGGATCCGACACGGGTGGCGACGTGTACGGCACGGTTTCGAGTGGTGGTTACAATCTGGTCGGCCAGATCACCGATAGCACGGGTTGGATAACGACTGACATTCTACCCGGCTACGGCGAGGAAATCGATCCCATGCTGGATCCGCTCTCAGAGAACGGCGGGCTCACCCCAACATGCGCGCTGCAGGCCTGCTCGCCCGCGGTAGATTCAGGAGAACCCACAACCGCGGCCATCACGGATCAACGGGGTTTGAATGGCAACAAGGACGGAAACGGGGACAATGTGGCTGCTCCTGACATCGGAGCTTACGAGGCGCAGTCGGTCCTCGACACCGAAGATCCAGTAATCGTCACGTACGACGGTGTCCGTGAAGTGTTACTCGACGGCACCGGAAGTGCCTTGATTGACCTGGCCGACCTGGTGCTGTACATGAGTGACAATTGCGGGATTGTGGACACGCTCATCACACCTTCCGAGCTGAACTGCTCCGATACCGACACCGTTACCGTCACGATAACAGCGACTGATTTCAGTGGCAATTCGAAAAGCGCAACCGTATATGTACGGGTCTTTGATCCTCATTACCCCGTGATCACAGCCCCAACAACAGTTGATGCCGCTCTCCCGGCGAACAGATGCAGTCTGGACAGCGCGGAGGTCATCACAAGCCTCCCAACGGTCAGCGACAACTGCGCGAATGTGACTCTCACCTCGACTGAGATCGACGAATTCCATATCGGGACGACGTATCTGATCTGGACGGCAACAGATGCGCACGGTAACAGCACCAGTGCCGTCCAGCAGGTCACCCTGCGGGACGTCACTCCACCCGTTCTCGGCTCGCTACCACCGCTTTCCAAGCCCCTGCTTCCCGGCGCTTGCACGCTTGACCGTGCATCAGCAAGTCTTGGTATCCCGACGATTACGGATTTCTGTGACAATGTTCCGACCCTCGTCAACGATGCACCGCTGGCCTTCCCTCCGGGTGTGACGACCGTGACGTGGACGGGGAAGGACAGGTCCGGTAACACGGCGACGACAACACAGCTGGTCACGGTCACGGATCCCATCGCTCCGACGATCGTCGCGCCGGACGATATCGTTGTCGCAGTAGGCACAGGGAAGTGCAGCAGGGATCTGGGGTCTATCGTCCTCGGCATCCCTGCCGTCAGTGACAACTGCCCGGATTACACGATCACGACGATCCCGAGCCAGGATCCACTGCCCCTCGGGATCAACACCGTAACATGGACTGTGACCGACAAATCCGGCAACCAGGCGTCCTCAGTCCAGCAGGTAACGGTCGTCGACAACGAGCCACCGACGATAACGGCCCCGCCCGACAAGGTGTTTGACACCGATCCCGGTAAATGCTACTGGACCGTGATCCCGGCGGAACTGGGCACGGCGACGACAGGCGACAACTGCCCGTCAGGGATCTCCAGCGCGAGCAACAATGCCGGGACACAGCTCGGTATCGGCATCCACTCCGTGGTATGGTGGGTGATGGACGCCGAAGGGCACACTTCCTACGATGTACAGATCGTGCGGGTGAACGGTGAACTGGAGTTTGTACCGCACGCGAATATCACGACCAACACTGATCCCGGCATGCCCGGAGCAATCGTGTACTATTCTGACCCGGTCGGCACGACAGAGTGCGACGGCGTGGAGGTGGTTCGCACAGGCGGGCTTGGCAGCGGAAGCTTTTTCCCCGTCGGTACCACGACCGAAACCTTCAAGATGTTCGATGTAAACGGGAATGAAGAGACCTGCAACTTCACCGTCACCGTGACGGACAACGAGAGTCCGGTGCTGCTGGTTCGCATCGCTCCCATGTACCTCTGGCCGGTAAACAACTCGTTGCGTTCGGTGACCGCCACCGTGGAGATCTGGGACAACGTTCCCGGCGCCAGTGCTGTGCTGTCCTCCATCACCTGTAATCAGAATGCCAACGGCGATATCGTCGACGCGTCGCTGGGAGTATTCGATGAGCTGTTCTCCCTGCGCGCGTCGCGCGGAAGCAACAGTGACCGTGTGTACACGGTGACATACACCGCGACCGATCTCGCCAGCAACAGCGCGACCGCGACAGCCACGGTAACCGTTCCGCAGCATAAACCGAAGGATTACGTGGATGACGACCTGCCCGTTCCCGAGGGTGTGGTCCTCTCGCAGAACTACCCGAATCCATTCAACCCGTCGACGACGATTTCCTTCGGTCTGCCTGAGGCGGCACATGCACAGCTCCGCGTGTACAATAGCATGGGAAGCCTGATTCGCGTGCTCGCCGACAGACAGCTTGACGAAGGGACGTATTACGTCAACTGGGACGGCCACGACAGCATGGGCCTCCCCGCTCCGAGCGGTGTGTATATCACCGTATTGCGCGTCGGCGATGTTCAACTCAAGCGGAACATGATACTCGTCCGCTAGCCATGCACTGCGTCCATCCCGGCCGATGTCCTGGCCGGGGTGGACACAGCCTTTCACAGCACGTATTTTGGACGTTATCCCATTCTGTTATATCATTGCAAAGTTATATCCACTGGAAACCAGGGTTGGATTCCCAAGCAGCGGTGCGAGCTATGGCTCCTTCACGATCGAACGGGATGAATGTCTTAGGGATTGTCGATCCCGTGCCACTGTTTCGCACGGGACTGGCGAGCGCCGCCAACTGCGA
This sequence comes from Bacteroidota bacterium, assembly GCA_016928515.1. Lineage (GTDB taxonomy): Bacteria > Bacteroidota > Ignavibacteria > SZUA-365 > SZUA-365 > BM516. The sequence goes on from JAFGKR010000099.1 coordinate 6,644, forward strand.
TGATCTGCCGATCAGTGTTGCACTGCAGTGTGGAACGGGAGACGAAACCTTGTGCGCCTGTGCGAATACAGATTTCGATCTGCTTCTCCTTTCGATGGACCTCCCGGACATGCACGGCCTTTGCCTCATCCACAGCCTCGATCGTTGTGGGTACCGACCGCGCATCGTGCTGTATTCCACATGGTCCGATCCATGCGCTCTCGCCGAGGCCGTGCGCATGTCCATCGGAGTCCTGCTGCTACGGGACGACAGCGTTGACGAGTTCCGATTCGCGATCCGCAAGGCTTTGAACGGGAGCCATTACCGCTCGCCGGCGATGCAGAAGCTCCTCATGGATCAGCGGCTTGACGGCTGCGAAGCGCAGAAACACAGACTGCAAAAGCTGACACGCATGGAACTCATGGTGCTGCGGCACCTGGGAGCATACCAGACGAACCGCCAGATCGCGGAGCATCTCAGCATCAGCAGTACCACGGTGAAGAAACACCGGGCCAATATTTCGCGCAAGCTGGGGGTGCAGGGATTCCACGCGCTTCTTGCCATTGCGGGTGTGCTGAAGTCCGCAGAGGGCTCCAGCGGTTTCCACGCGCATAACAAGAGCCTGCTGTCCGTAGGGAAGGCAGAAGAACCAGAGAAGTCGAACGATACTCCGGTGCGGACGAAATGACTGGAGACGGGGAAATTGAGGAGGCTTCTGTCTGATAAATACTCCCCTGGGAGTATATCGCTTCAACAGGCGACAGTTGTACATTTCTCACACTATTGCAGGATCATGGACGCGATCGGTGCCACAGCACATGGCGCTCGCGCGTGGGAATGGCACAGCCGAACCGGCTGAAACGGGGTGTGATTTCTTCCTATTCACACCACGACGACGGAGGAAGTGTTATTCCATGATCAGATACCTACGTCTTCTTTCGTGCCTGCTGCTGTTTCTTCTCCCGCATGCTCTTTCAGCGCAGCAGTGCACTCCCGCTGTGACGGCGAGCACCGGAGACTTCGGAGTCTCGGGTGGCGTCATGCTGTCCTGGACACTTGGCCAGGTATCGGCGGAGACGCGACTGCATTCGCGCGCGCTGCTCACCGAGGGCTTCCATCAACCCCTGACGGTGACAGTGGTGCACTGGGAGAATCCCGGCACACTCAATCTCACCGCATTTCCCAATCCCGCTCAGCATTCCATTCTTCTCACCTTCGAAAACCTGGACACAGACCTCTCGCTCACCCTGTACAGCCTGATCGGCCAAACCGTGTTTCGGGACGAGGTGTGCAAGGGTGACCGCACGCTGCGCATTCCGCTGCAGGACGTCGCGGACGGGACCTACCTGCTGTTCGTTCGTGACCTTCAAGGCTGTCAGCAGGGCGTGTACAAGATCATCAAAACGCAATAACACGAATATCGGGTAAAATGAACATGAAAACTCTCATTGTATATGCGATCGCGGTGCTGTGCTGTACCGTGTCGCTGCAGGCACAGTCTCCCCCCCTGCTGCACTATCAGGGAATCGCACGAGATATTGACGGGAAGGCGCTCGACAATCGGGATATTTCCCTGCGCATCAGCATCCTGAAGAGTGGACCCAACGGCACCGTGGTCTTCAGCGAACTGCATCAGGTGCACACAAACGCCTTTGGATTGTTCACACTCGGCATCGGCGGCGGTGAGATCCGTCTCGGTGCAATCGACGCCATCAACTGGGGTGGAGGCTCCTACTGGCTGCAGGTGGAACTGGACGCCGGAGGAGGTAGCGATTTCAGTCTGCTGGGCGCATCGCAGCTCCTTTCGGTTCCGTACGCGTTTCATGCGACCGAGGCGAACAGACTCACGACAAGCGAATCACATGTGGGAAGTTCGAGTGCTTCATCCGGGACGCCCTGGGCCATCGTGGGGAACGAAGGAACCGATGCATCGACCCATTTTCTGGGTACGACGGACCTCAATGCGCTGGTCTTTCGCACGAATGCCGTCGAGCGCATGCGCCTGACCCCATACGGAAATGTTGGCATCGGTACGGACGATCCGCTCAGCATGCTCGACGTGGCCGGCGGCAGTGTATTCGGTTCGGGGTATGCGGGGAAGTATACTGCTCCTGAAGACGGAATGCTCATCGAGGGGAAGGTCGGCATCGGAGAACCGTATCCAACGGCAGCACTTGAGGTATCCGGTGAACTCGTCGTCGGCGCGAACATGACCGGTCTTCATCTTCCGCCACTGAACGGCGCACTGATCGAAGGCCGCGTCGGAATCGGCACTGCCGGTCCGGGCAGCATGCTGGGAGTCAGTGGCGGTCTCGCCGTCGGCGGCATCTTCTCCGGAAACGCCGCGCCCGATGACGGCGCCATATTCGAAGGCTCTGTGGGCATCGGTACGACCAAGCCCTTCAGCAAGCTCGGCGTTGCGGGCAACATGGCGCTCGGGTCGCTGTTTTCCCGGTCATACGCCGCTCCGATGAACGGAATGATCGTACAGGGCGATGTGGGCATCGGCACCCCCATCCCCGGAAGCACACTGGGGGTAGCGGGCAATCTCGCGATCGGTGAAGCCTATGCGCTTTCCGCAAACACCGTCGATGGTGGCGCCATCATCCAGGGCAGCGTCGGCATCGGAACAGAGCATCCCGCCTATACACTCGACGTCATGGGCGATGCGCGCATCAACGACAATCTGAAACTCGGGAAAGACCTGGAGGTTGATGGCGATCTCGACGTGACGGGAGTCGTCACTGTCCACAATGCCACCGAGTCAAGTGCGGTGAGCAGTGGCGCCGTCGTCGTCAACGGTGGTGTCGGGATCGCACGGAATCTCAACGTCGGCGGTAGTACGGGCATCACAGGTACCCTGAACGTCGGTGCCGATGCAACACTCAATGGAAAACTGACCGTCACCGGGGATACGAAACTGACATCCGAGACTCAATCCGAAGCGAATGACGCAGGTGCGCTCGTCGTGGCAGGAGGCGCCGGTATCGGTAAAAACCTGAATGTCGGCGGCCGTCTCAAAGTCGATGCACAGACGGCCTTTACATCCCTCTATGTCGGTGGCGATGGGAAAGAATCCCTGAGCAATCTGCCTGCTGAAGCCGGTGAGGAGGACATGCTGCATGTCGCCCTGTTCGACAATACCGGCAGCTCGACTGATGGCGACGGGATTGCGATTCGGATCCAGGACGACGAACCGGATGGGAAAAATCATTTTGTCACTTTCTACAACGGGAAAAACGAGGTCATCGGGAGGATTGAAGCTTTCCGCATCTGGGACGATCTGTCCTGGCCCAACGGAGATCCCGTGGTCCACATGCCTGCGGCAACGTTTCCGCCGGACCTGAATTTCTTCGGAAATAAAGGGTTCGTCACGATGGTGGACTATGCCAATTTCTGGAAGAATATCTTCGTTCTCCCCTTCAAGACCTACCCGGTGAAGGTGTTTCCGGGGTTCGACTGGAGTATTAAAATCGCCGGGAAAAGAATCGGATTCGATATCCCATCCGTCACCGTACCGATTCCATATGACATCGACATGAATAAGCTCAGCGTGTCTCCGGAGAAGCTTCTGGGATCGGACCTGTATAAGAAGTACAATAATCTCGCCGGATGGGCGATCGAGAACGATCTGACGGAGTTCATCGGCTGCGATCCGTGGGAGATTCCCGTGAAGCTCGGCATCATGGCGAAGAAGCTGGAAATGCTGCACGGCGGCATCACCTACCAGTCCAAGAATGCCGACTACGCGGAATGGGTACCGAAAGCCAATCCTGCGGAGCGCATACGGGCGATGCAGATCGTGGGCATCAATGGCGGAAAGGTATCGCTGGATACCCGCGACGCCGAACAGATCATGGCCGTGTCGAGCGGGCCCGTCGTCATCGGCAACACCCCACCCGAGGGTGAAGAGTACAGACACGTGCGCGTCGGTTTCATGGGACAGGTCCCGGTGTTCGTTCTCGGCGCATGCGCAGCGGGGGACTATGTTCTCGCATCGGGTAACAACGACGGTTACGGAGTGGCGATGCCCGCGGAAGAACTGAGGCTCGAGCATCTGCCGCGCGTTCTCGGCCGGGCGCTGTCGAGCTCGGAAAACAGAGTAGTCGGTTGCGTCAACGTCCTCATCGGTGTCAAAACCAACGAGTGGGTGCAGATCTTCAGGCAGCACCAGGACGAGCTGAAATCGCTTCGCCTCGAGGTGGGCTCCCTCCGCGCACAGTCGAATGAACTCGTCCGGGCCAACGCGGACCTCGATGAGCTGCGAATGGAAAACGTCCGGCTGCAGGGACAGATACAGCGCATCATGCAGGCGGTAGGGCTGGATACGGAGCAATCTTCAAAGCCCCGCCAGGCGATGAACCTGCAGGGTTCAAAATAGGATGAACTCCTTGAGAGGGCGCCGGTCCGCAACCTGCTGTTCGGGCGGGGATCAAGGCGCCCTCTCAGGGGCTCGACGCAGATGATGGAATCCTGCCGGGTTTGATAGCCTCGTCAAAGTGCAAAGTACAAAGTGCAAGGCGTCCGGTGCGAAACGCAAAGTGCAAAGCGCACGGACGTTCCTGCACTTTGCACTTTGCACTTGTCAGCCGGGATCTACCTGTTCGCGATCCACCGCCTCACTACACCGTCCACGCTCCATCCCGCATGATCACTTCCTCGCGCCCGTCGGGATAAAAGAGTTTCACTTCCTTTGCGAGGATATCGGGCTGGAGGGAATCGACGTACACGCGATCGATGTGCACGACGTTTTTCGGATTGTTGAAGGATTTCGGGGAGACGATGCCGCCGAAATGCTCCGAGCGACCGAAGGCGATGTGCAGGCCGAGCTTTTCGTCCATGAGAAGGCTGCCCACGGCCGTGCAGCCGAAATCCCCGAGGATGCCGTGGCCGATCTCGGCAATATTGCCGTAGGCGGGTTCGGCCTCGAGCATGGCACGCTCCCTCGCGCTCTGCTCCCCGTCAGTGAGGATTTCCACGGCGCGATTTTCCACCACCTTGTACACGACGATTTCATCGCCGAACTGCACGGGCACTTCGCCGTTCGTGCGGCTGGCGTCTCCCTCAATCTCGCCCTCGTACGGTACGATATAGGTTTCGCCGGAGGGAAGGTTCCCCACGACCTTGTCGGCGTGGAACATGCCGCTGCTGGGCGTCGCGGTGCGGTGGCGCAGGTCGCAGTCGATGATGTAGTCGGCGCCGCGCGCGGTGAGCGTGATCAGCTCGCGCTCCGCCGCGTCGAGGCGCTCCTTGATGCTCATGATGCGCTCGTGCACCTTGCCGTAATCCAGACTCAGTGCGGGCAGCATTTCCAGGATGAAGCCCGGCATTGTCGTGCCGCGGAAATCGTACTGTTTCGCCAGCATCTTGCAGGGTGCGGTGGCGGAGAATTCCGTCGGCGCGATGATGAGATCCGTCTCCGTCATCACATCCGCCAGTGGCACGGCCATGCCTTCCGCCCGGAGGATATCGGCCGTCAGGTCGCGCGGATTGCCGCCCCAGTGGTACAACGTATCAGGAAGATCGTTGTTGTTACTTCCCACGTTCGGGTAGTAATAGATTTCCAACCGCTCCAAGCCCATGTCGTGCTTGAATGCGATGGCGCGCATCCACCAGTCGTAGGCCATCTCGCGGCGTTCTCGCCACTTCGGATGGTCGGGCACGGCATCATCGGGCACATCCGCGATGATGGTCAGGACGCGGTCACTTTCCCTGGGCTGGAACACGGTGAGAAACAGCTGCTTGAGATCTTCGGTGCTGAGTTCTTTCATTGCTGCTGGCCTGCTGATGGTGAATACGAACGGCGGGACGCGCCGGCACACGGCAGGAATCCCGTATGCATGAAGATGCGAGAATTCATCGGAAAGCGCAACGCCACGGATTCCCCGTCGTCACCCCGATGAGGCTACCCAATTCGTTCGTTCAAATCGTCACCGGCTGCGCGGGAAGCGTTTTTCCCTCCCGTAGGGGAAAATGTCGATCACCTCTCCTTCCACGGCGCGGTGCTGGCAATTCTCCCAGAATGCCTTCGAGTACAGATCGGCATGCTCCGCATCGAAAATCCCTTTCAGCTGCTGCGGGATGCCGAGCCAGGTTTCAATCTCGTCCATGAAGAAATCAAATTCGTCCGCAGAAATGCGGTCTTCATCGGCAGCGGTGTCACCCGGCGCTGGATGTAGCAGTGATCGATCAGCACGAAATCCCCGCTCACATGAATACTGTCCTGCGCGGCGAGACGAAACTCCTCCAGGATGGCATCGGAATAGCGCCCTCTCCGGAAGCGGATGAATTCGAATTCCTGTGTATCCACAATGCGTCCCACGCGGTCTCGTGTGCTGACGAAGAAATATTTTTCCTTCACCTGCGCGGGGCTGATGGTCTTGTTCGTAACGAAATGCGATCGAAGGAAGCAGGGGCGATCCTTGATGACCTTGAAAACGTACGGATAGGTCGGAAGAGTGAACACCGTCATCACGGCGCCCTCCTGACCGGGAGCGGCGACAAAGCATTCTTTCGACATATGCACGAAGCGATGGAGCTCGTGGTAGAATTCCGTCTTCCCGCGCTTGGAATAGCCCAGCGAATTGTAAATCTCCGAGATGGGTTTCCCCGGCAGGATGGAATACAGGAAAGACACCAGGTCGCGCGGTGCAGCCGTCTCGACCTGGAAAGAGGAATAGGCGAATCCGAACACCGTGTTCACATCGCTCGCTGTCAGAAGCACGGCATCGACGTATATCCCCTGTTCGGAATTGTACAGTGGAATCATGATCGGAAGCACGGTCCGGCCGATCAGAATCCTTCCGATGATGTAGGCGACCTTGTTCCTGAAAAACACACTGCGGAGAATTTCCGCGGAGAACTCCCGGGGAGAGCGTGTCAGCGGCCAGAGGAAGAGATTGACCTGATCGGCGGTGCGACGGATATCCCGTTCAATATCCTCGTATGGAACGGTGAAGGCATGATTCCTGAGGATGCCGCTCATGAGGTGCACTGCGTCCGTCTGGTGCTCGTATCGTCGGAGGATGTCGGAACAGAATGCCGCGGGGATAACGGATGGCGCGAGGCGAAAAAACTCGAGGTCCCGGTTGACTCCCGCCGTGCGGTGTATGCGGCGGCTGATGGAATTGAAGAAGGTCTCGGCGACATCGCGATCGCAGCGACCCGCGATGCGCCGGGCGAATGTCTTTTTGATGTCCTTCCACAGAGGGATGTCCGAGATCGCATCGCCGAGCAGATCACGGAGCAGGGATTCCAGGTCGGAGCGGCAGATGTCGTACAGGCCGAGGCGTTCGGCGGTGTCGCGTCGTCCTCCCTTCCAGTCCATACGTTCGAAACGCCATTTCGCGCGATGCGTGATTGCGATGAAGCGGGCAAGGTACACCGTGAATTCCGTCAGGATGCCGTCCGCCGCCTGTTCCGTCAGCTGCGCTCGATCCATGCCGTCCGTCGTGATAGATGGAAACATCGGAAACATCGGCAGAAACGCGCCGGGAAGCAAGGAAGAACTTGGGATTCCGGCCGATATTGCATAGTTTAATATCCCTTTGGCCTCTTCGGCCGGGAGAGCTGTATCGTCATCATGACCGGAGCGCACATGTCTGAAGAACTGCAACACGTCAAGAAACTCATCGAAGAACATCACATTGAATTCCTGGACCTCAAGACCCTCGATCTCGTCGGACGCCTGCATCACATCACGCTGCCGCTGCGTGACGGGACGCTGGACTGCCTGATGGAGCAGGGCGTCGGTTTCGACGGCTCGAGCTTCGGCTTCGTGAAAGTCGAGAGCAGCGACATGGTGCAGAAGCCGGATCTGAGCACCGTGCAGATTGACCTGTTCCGCGACCGTCCCACGCTCACCTGTTTCACCAACGTCTTTCTGACGGACGAAAAGCGGTCGCGTTTCCCGCAGGACGTGCGCTGGGTCGCCTTCCAGGCGGAGGAACTGCTGCGCCGTCTCGGCATCGCCGATGCCACGCACTGGGGACCCGAACTGGAGTACTACATCTTCTCCCACGTGGAATTCGACACGCGCACCTCGGCGTCCTACTACAAGGTAGACCACGCCGAGGAGTTCTTCCAGAACGCATATCACGCCTGCAGTCCGTTTGATCTTTACGACGACTTCCGCGACGAGTCCTGCCGTCTGCTCGAAAAGGCGGGGATACCGGTGAAGTACCATCACCACGAAGTCGGTGAGCGCGGGCAGCAGGAGATCGAGTTCCTGTTCGAGTCGCTGCTCAAATCCGCCGACAGCATCACCATGGCGAAGTACATCCTCTTCAGCCAGGCGGCGGAGGAAGGGCTCGAGGTCACCTTCATGCCCAAGCCCATGTATCAGCAGGCGGGCAGCGGCCTGCATGTGCACCAGTACCTGACAAAGAACGGGGAGAACATTTTCTACAAGGCCGGGGAGTACGCCAACTTCAACGAGACCGGGCTCTATTACATTGGCGGACTGCTCAAGCATGCACCCGCGCTGGCGGCGTTCACCAATCCCAGCACAAATAGTTACAAGCGTCTGGTCCCCGGATTCGAGGCGCCGGTAGCACTGACCTACAGCCAGGCCAACCGGTCCAGCTGCGTCCGTATTCCGCGGTACATATCCGATCCGAAGGAGACGCGCATGGAGTATCGTCCTTCCGACGCTACGGCCAATCCATATCTCATGTTGGCGGCGATGCTCATGGCGGGCATTGACGGCATCGTCAACAAGATCGATCCCCGGAAAGAGGGTTTCGGTCCTTACGACGAAAACGTCTTCGCCAACAAGGATCTGCATTTCCTTCCGCGCAACCTCGCCGAGGCGCTCGACGCACTTGAGGCCGACAACGATTTCCTGCAGCGCGAGGGTGTTTTCCCGCAGTCCCTCATCACCCAGTGGCTCAAGACCAAGCGCGAGGAAGTGCACGCCATCTCAACCATGCCGCACCCGTTCGAGTACAAAATGTATTTTCACAGGTGACAGCAGCAGAGATTGAGTAGACCGCCACCCCGAGACCTTGATGAGCGCGGAGCGCTCAGAACA
>JAFGKR010000100.1 GCA_016928515.1 Bacteroidota bacterium
ATCCGGAGAATGGTGCTGATCAGCATGATAGCAAGGACGATGCCACCGACAGTCAGGATCAGCAGAAGGATATCCTGGATTGCGTCCATGGTACCCCCGTGTCTCTATGAAAAAATGCGTTCACGCGTGCGAGAGGGGAGCACCCGGAACGATGATCGGATTCAGTCCGAAGCCGGATCCGCCAGGTCAGGCGGAAGGGGCTTCCTTGCCTTTATCCCGCTCTTCTTTGTACGTGTCGACGCCGGCCTTGAAGGCACTCTTCAGCTTATCGCCTTCCTGAGAAACGCGGTTGCGGGCACCACTGAGGATATCCTCCGCATCATGAAGAAGAGAGTCGGCGCGCTTTTTTGCGTCGGTGATGAGAGCAGAGGACTTTTCCTTGCCTTCATTGATGATATGTTTGGCTTTTTCCTGTGCGTCCTGCAGGTATTCATCGACATCCTCGATGATTTCCCCGCCCTTGCGTTTGAGATCGCCGCGAAATTCCTTGCCTGTTTTCGGGGCATAGAGAAGGGCAACAATCCCTCCGACGAGGGCACCGGACAGGAAGCCGAGAAGCAGATTTCGGGAAGCGTTGTCTGACATGGATGCTCCTTCCTGTAAAGTCAATGGTGTTGATGTCAAGCCGGATCGGAATAGCGGGATTCCAACCCGGTAAAGCCGTTACGAAGTTTGCGCAGTGTCTCGTCCATGGATTCCGAGATGACTTTCGTGTCGGCGATCACGGGCATGAAGTTCGCATCGCCGCTCCACCGCGGTACGATGTGCATGTGGACATGCTGATCGATGCCGGCACCACCCACGCGGCCGATGTTGGATCCGATATTGAATCCCTGTGGTCGCACGACGGTTTCGAACACGCGCAGCCAATCCCGGACGACCTCGGTCATCTCGTGGTACACCGAGGTGTCAAGATCGAGGAACGACGACACATGATCATTCGGGATGACAAGAAGATGGCCGCTGTTGTAGGGATAGCGATTCAGCATCGTAAAGCAACCACGATGGCGCTTGACGAGATACATTTCGTCGTCGCGTCGGGAAGCAAGAGCTTCGCAAAACACGCAGCCCTTGCCTTCCTCCGCGGTTCCGAATGTCTGAATATACTGTGATCTCCAGGGAGACCAGAGTCTGTCCATGGGTCTCAGCGATTAGCGGTTTTTCTTCTTGTGCCGATTCTTGCGCAGGCGTTTCTTGCGCTTGTGCGTGGCCATTTTATGGCGCTTTCTTTTCTTGCCACAAGGCATGGGCATACCTCCAGAAAGAGAAATGATGAAACAAGAGTGATTCTATTGCCGGTTCACTTCTGAACGCCGAATTCGCTTTGCAGGATTTGTGTCGCGCTGGTACCGTAAGGGGATGAGGGATCCAGATCCCGCGCTGTGGTGAACCATGACTGCGCCGCGTCACGATTGCCTGCATTGAGATTGACGATGCCGAGATTATACCGTCCCAGCTGATGATCAGGATGATCAGAGACGGCGCGTTCCATCTCCTGGATCGCGGCGTCGTATTGCTGAAGTTCAAAATAACAAATTCCCAGATCAACCCGTGCATCGGGATTGTCGGGTACCTGAAGGAGATACTCCTTGTACTGGGCGATGGCCTGATCGAGCAGTTTCGCATCATGCAGATCATTGGCATATCGCAGTTTTGCATCGAGATCTTCCGGGTGATTCGCGATATACGCCCGCATCGATTCCAAGCGCTGAAGATCTACTTTGGGTTGCGGTGTTGCCGCGTTCTGCGTTGTAGCGCGATCCGCAGCGTCAGATTGCGGAGTCGGGAGGAAAGTCGCGGTCAGTACTGCCGAGAGAATCATTGCGCTGATGCAGATCGCAATCCACTGTGGAGTCGAGAACAGTGGCGCGGATGGCATGTTCGTCCTGGACTTCCGTCCACTCCCGGATGATGTTTTCCCACCGGTCGGAAACGAAGGGATTTCCGCTCGTCGGCTGTCGGGGTCGGATGTGGCTTGCGCGGATACGGGCCGGTCCTGTCCGACCGTTCTGCGCTGAGCCGCCTGTTCGACCGCGTGCAGGTCCTCTCCACAAATATCACACTGAGTCACATCTGGAGGAACGGCAGAACCGCAGGAGGGACAGATCCGCTTTTCCACACCCATTATTCCTTCGCTTTCAGATTCTGATCGACACCTGAACGTAATTCCTTGGAGACCTTGAAGATCGGGACGTAATGTTCCTTGACAAACACCTCTTCGCCTGTTCGTGGATTGCGGGCCATGCGCGCCTTCCGCTTTTTGACCTTGAAGCTTCCGAACCCCCGGATTTCGATGGAATGTCCGTCCTTGAGAGCCTGGCTCACGGTTGCGAGGAAACCGTCGACAACGGCCTCGGTTTCGACTTTTGTCAGACCGGTAGCGGCTGCGATATTGTCCACAATGTCTGCTTTTGTCACGACATTACCTTCCAGAACTGTTGTTAATAAAGCAATCTGTATTCCAGTGGACTGCTCTGCTGCAGTCGGGTCCCCATATGTTCGAGCGACTTCCGTGTTTTGGTGCCGACCAGGATATCCATCAGAGATTCCTGTTCCATTTCACGTGTGATACGGGGTTCACCTTCGATCTTGCCGAGCGTCCCGGCTACGCTCACGGCTGTCTGCAGTGTGCCGAGCGTATCGACCAGTCCCAGCGCGTACGCCTGTTCCCCGGTGAAGATCCGGCCGTCGGCAAGGGTGCGCACGGAATCCTCGGACAGGGAGCGTCCGCGGGAGACAACCGAAACGAACTGCTCGTAGATGTTATCGATGGTGCCCTGCA
>JAFGKR010000101.1 GCA_016928515.1 Bacteroidota bacterium
CCCCATCCCGCTTCACCTTCCTGTTTGTCGGGGAGGTCCACGTTCTCCCACAGCGACGTGTGCTCCACCCTGTCGCTGGGAAACACCGTGCAGACTTTCATCTTCTGTACGAATCGATACGCTTGGGCAATGGTTTTGATATGTGCGCTCATGGGCGGAGACCTCGGTCTGGTTGTTTACCAGTCAAGATTGCAATCTTGTGGCAAAGAAACCATAGAGGGAGATCTGGGAGGTCGAAGGCCGGAGACGCGCCGAAGGCGAGATCGGTGAGGTCGAAGGCCGGAGACGCGCCGAAAGCGAGATCGACAGGCGAGCCACCGGCTCGCACCTACACCGGAAACGAGTGACTCTTTTGCACTTTGCACTTTGCACTTTGTCCTTTGCACTCGAATGGATGAGATTCCGTCCCTGGTGAAACGCCCCTGCGATCGATGTCACAGATACGGGCGAGATAAATCTCGCCCCTACGAATTGCACAGATTGTCTTGCCATTTGCGAATTTTCCGCGTAGGTTACACCCAGTTCTTTGACAACCCCCATGGTTCCCTCACGGGATGAAAACGGGAACGCCGTGCGATTCGGCGACTGCCCCGCAACTGTGAGTGGCGTCAACCATGCGCAACGTCCACCGGCGCACGCCGGGAAGGAGCGCATGCGGTTTCCGCATCAGGAGACGCGCCGCGAGTCAGGAGACCTGCCATGGGATTTCGACACAGGCCTTCGCGGGTGAGGTTCCTGATGACGTGCGCGCCATCGCTCCCTTGCCCCCCGTTGTTTCCACACGGGGTTTTTTCGTTTGCGTCCGCACGACTCCCCGCAGGCCACGGCATTGCGATATGAAGACCCTGCGGCTTTTTTATATCATTCCCCTGCTCACGGCGTATGCGCTTTCCGCATACGGACAGAAGTGGCATGTCACCGACGACACACTGTTTTTCGCCCTGCGCGACCACGTGACCGTGACGGCCTCCCGCCTGCCTATGGTGCTCGGACAGGCGCCGGCGGCGACGGACGTCTTCACCGCGCGCGACATCGAACGCCTGCCTGCCCGCAGCGTCTCGGACGTGGTCGCCCTCGCGCCCGGCGCCACGGTGCGGGACTACGGCGGCACGGGAGCGCTGCAGCTGGCATCGCTGCGCGGACTCGGCGCGGAATACACGCTTGTTCTTCTCAACGGCATGCGGCTCAACGGAGCGCAGAACGCGCTCGTCGATCTCGGCCGGCTCAGCCTGCGGCAGGTGGACCGCATCGAAATCGCGCGCGGCGGACTGGCCTCGCTGTACGGCAGCAACGCCCTCGGCGGCGTGGTGAACATCGTCACCGCACGGCGTCCCGTGCAGCCCGCGCTGCAGCTCGGCTACGGCGCCTTCGGCTGGAAACAGGCGGCGTTCTCCGCGGGAGAACAGGGGCGCGCGGGACGCCTCTTCGCGGATCTCCGCTACGAGGAAGCCGACAACGACTTTCCCTTCCTTCCCTCCCGGGGCGGGGAGGATATCACCCGCCGCGGCGCCGACATCATCCGGCGAAATCTCAGTGCGGGAGGAACACTGTTTCTGCCGGATGCGACGGTCTCGCTGTACGCGGACCTCCTCAGCGCACGCACGGGAACGCCGGGCGCGGTGCTGTCCGCGTCGCAGGGACGCGCCCGGCAGAACGACGACGCGGCGCTGTTCTCCGCGCAGCTCGACTGGCGCCTCGATGCGCGGCGCATCCTGCGCGTGGGCACCGGCGGACGCATCGGTCGACAGGAATACCGCGATCCCTCCATTCTCATCGGCGGCGGGGAGCTGCACAGTGTGTACAATTCCCGGCAGCTGACCGCGTCGGTGGTGCTGGAGCAGTCCTTCACCCCCGAACAGCGCATCAGCCTCGGACTTGAAATAGCGTCCGACCAACTGGACAGTCCGGAAATCCGGAATTCCCCCCTGCGCCGACAGGCGGCGGCATTCGCCGCGGGCGATATCCGCATCCCCCTGGCCGGAACGGATATCCGTTTCTTCCCCTCCCTGCGCTACGACGGCATCTTCGACAACGTCGACGAGCGGGAGATCCAGGCCGTGACGCCATCGCTCGGAGTCCGTCTCGCGATGCTGCCCGGCACGCTCGCGCTACGCGGACGCTGGTCGCGGGGATTCAGCGCGCCGACGTTCAACCAGCTCTACTGGCGCGAGGGCGGCAATCCCGCATTGCGTCCCGAATACTCCACCGCCTTTGAGGGCGGCCTGGTGTACACGGGAAGCGGCATTCTCACCTCCGCCGAAATCACGGCCTTCCGCCACGACATCACGGATAAAATCGTCTGGGCGCCCGGACAGGGCATCTACTGGACCCCGCGGAACGTGCAACATGTGATCTCCGACGGCGTCGAGGCGGCGGCCACGCTGCGCATGTTCGGAGAGCACGTCGGACTGCGGCTGAGCGGGCAGTGGATGTCCGCGCGCAAGATGAATGCGTCTTTCCCCGGTGACGCAACGCAGGGCAAGCAGCTCATCTACGTGCCGGAGTGGAGCGGCGCGGCGACGCTGTCGGCCACGGTGATCGAGCCGCTGACCGCCTCCGCGACCGTGCGAGTGCTCGGTCCTCGCTGGTACACCGAGAGCAACGACGCCTCCCTCCCGGCGCATGCGGTGATTGACCTCGCAGTCACGGGACGTATCGAGCTGCTCGGAACTGTTCAGCAGCTCAAGGCGGAAATCCTCAATCTCCTCGATGCCTCATACGAGGTCATCGCGTTTTATCCCATGCCCGGTCGGCATATGCGCCTGACGCTGACGACCTCGCTGCCGTAATCCGGATGGTGAAACAGCGTCACCCTGAGCCTGTCAGAATCAGGCGAAGCGTGAGGAGTACACCATCGGTCATGCTGTCAGCCTAAGGCTGACGAAGCATGACCGTTTTGATCATCGATACGTAAAGGAAAGCACATCCATGAAACGCATCCTTCCCCTCCTCCTGTGTTCGTTTTTTCTCGTCACTGCCTGCTCGGAAGACGACAGCGGCACGACGCCTGTCATTCCGAAAGACAGTCCGCGCACGCTGTACATTCTCAACGAGGGAAGCTTTCAGCGCTCAAACGCTTCGCTGAGCATGTACCTGCCGGATTCGAACCGGGTGATCAACGACGTATTCAAAAACGCTGCGGGACGGGCGCTCGGTGACGTGGGAAACAGTCTCACCGTACACGACGGGAAACTGTGGATCGTAGTCAACAACTCGAACCGCATCGAGGTGCTGAATCTGGAGGACAATTCCTTTGTGCGGAGCATTGAGTGTCCCGAGGGAGCGAGTCCCCGCCACATCGTCTTCGACGATGCCGGGACGGGATACATCAGCAACCTCTACCGGAATTCCGTGTCGGTATACGATCCGGCATCCGGCAGCTTCACCGCGGAGATTCCTGTCGGGCTCAATCCCGAAGGACTCGCGCTATCCAACGGCCGGCTGTACGTCGCCAACAGCGGCTTCGGCGCGGACCGCAGCGTCTCCGTGATCGATCCGGCGACGAAGCAGGTGGAGCGTACGCTGACGGTGGGGGACAATCCGACCACCCTGCTTCCGCTGGGCGACAACGGCATCGCCGTGCTGTGCACCGGTGCGTACAACGATTTCAATGATCCGAACGACGACACGCCGGGGAAGCTGTTCATCATCGACACGCAGGAACGCGCGGTGGTGGATTCGCTGGAACTCGGCGGACATCCCATGCGTCTGGCGCGCGACGAAAGCGGGCATCTCTATACCGTCGACGGAAGCATCACGCGCATCCATCTCGCCTCGAAATCCGTGACGAAGGATTTCATCCCGGGGTTCTTCTACAACGTCTTCGTCGACGTGAAGGACGGAAA
>JAFGKR010000011.1 GCA_016928515.1 Bacteroidota bacterium
CATGGGGGAAAGACGCATTTCCGTTTCCCGCGAGATCACGAAGAAATTCGAGGAAACCGTGCGCGGATCGTTTCCCGACGTGATCGCGCATTTCGAGTCGAAACCACCGAAGGGCGAGTTCGTTATTGTGGTGGAGGGTAGACGATGAGCGTGTTCCGCGTCAGGAACACCCGCTTCCTCCATCTCACGACACTTCCCGCTCACGACACTTCCTGTTCGCGATACTTCCCGCTCACGATACTTCCCGCTCACGACACTTCCGGCTTTGAGGACTTTTCGCGATCCATCAGGTCGTAGAGCACGGGAATCACGACCATGGTCAGGAACGTCGATGCCGTCATCCCGCCGATGACCGCGACGGCCAGCGGAGAAAAGCGTTCCGCGCCAAGTGCCCACTCCATCGCCAGCGGGATCATACCGACGATGGTCGAGAAGGATGTCATCATGATCGGACGAAAGCGCGTCTCCACCGAGCCCAGGATCGCATCCCTGCGTGCCATTCCTTCCTCCCGCCGCTGACGGATGAAATCGATCAGGATGATCGAGTTGTTGACGACAATTCCCACCAGGAGAATCAATCCCACCATGACCGGCATGGACACCGGCATCCCTGCAATCCACAGCGCCGCCGAAACGCCGATGAGACTCAAGGGAACGGACATCAGCACGGTAATGGGGTGGATGAAGGAGCGAAACTGCGCGACCAGCAGCAGGTAGACGGCGATGAGGGCAATGCCGAGCGCGCCCAGCAGCTCACCGCGCGATTCGCCCATGTCCTTGTCCTCTCCCTCCAGACTGATACGGTACCCGCGCGGAACGGGTATCCGCGAGACCGCGGAACGCACATCCTCGGTCACGAAGTTCAGCGGTCGATCCCGGTGCAGAGCGAGAACCTCCAGCGTCGCTTCGAGATTCTCGCGTTTCACGAGACCTTGCACGTCGACTTCCCGCTCCGTGATGATGGCACCGATGGGAACGATGCTCGCGTCTCTCGGGGAGAGAATGCGCACGTCACGCGCATCGCTTCGTTCACCGCGGAATTCGCGCCCGTAACGAACGCGGATCGGCGTATCCTCCCCCGAGCTCCCGCGGAAAACACCGGCAGGCATCCCGTCCAGCGCCTGCACCATCGTACGGGCCGCAGCGGCCGGTGACAGACCGAGCTCCCGCGCCCTGTCGGCGTGAATCGAAAGAGCGATGCTTTTCTGATCGATGCGCCAGCTTCGATAGGGATTGACCACGCCGATGATCGCGCGCATCTTTTCAAGGACCTCCTCGCCGAGACGATCGAGTACCAGGGGATCCTCGCCCCTGATACTGACCACGATGGATGAGGCCGTGGTGGATTTCGCGGTGCTTCCCGATTCGCGCACGACGAAATTCTGAATGTTCGGGATGAGAGACAGTTTCTCTCGCAACCGGTCCTGGATATCCCAGATGGATTCTTCCCGTTCCGTGCGCGGCGTCAGTGTCAACGCGATGTAGCCCTGTGTGGGACCCTGTACGCCACCTCCGCCGAACGAATGCATCCCCGGCTCAAAGCCCATCTGATTCGAAATCCGCAGCATTTCCTTTTCCTCGAGCAGAACGCGCTCGACATCCTTCATCACCTGCTCCGTTTCCTCCAGCGAGGAGCCGGATGGCGTTTCCACGGTCACGAAACTGGAGCCGCCGTCCATTTTCGGCAGAAGTTCCATCCCCTGACCGCGCAGCATGATCAGTCCGACCACGAAGAGGATGCCTGCCGTCACCATCACCACCCAGCGACGTCGCAGGGCATGTTCGAGCAGCCACAGATACGCTGCACGGAGACGATCCATCATCGCGTTCCACGGCGCCGCGGCTTTGACCGCGAGGGATTCCAGTTTTCCGTGCCTGCCCGTCACCAGCATGGTGAGAATCGGAACCAGGCCGAGAGAAACCAGGAGAGATGAAACGAAGGCGATGATCAAGGTCGATGCCAGCGGTCCGAAGGTCATTCCGATAAAGCCGTACAGGAACAACAATGGAATCAGTACGGTGATGGTGGTGGCGTTCCCTGCGATGACGGCGAACTGGATTTCATTCGCGCCGGCGAGGGCGGCCTGAAGGGGCGTCAGTCCTTCTTCCTCGTACCGTCGGGTAATGTTTTCGAGCACCACAACCGACGCATCCACGACCATCCCGACGGAGAGAATGATGGCTGTGAGTGTGACCATGTTCACTTCAATGCCGAAGAGCTGCATACCCGCGAACGTCAGGAGGAAGGACATCGGCATGGAGATGGCCACGACGATCCCGCGTCGGATACTGGCCAGAAACAGGAATATCACGACGGCCGCGAGAAGCAGGGCCTGCCATACGCTGCCGAGCATGTTGTCCACCACCTGCCGTGTGAAGGATGCCGATTCCTCGGCTTCGACGATTTCCAGCGTCGGATATCGTTCACGAAATTCGCGTATTTTTTCCTGTGCGCGTTCAACCACTTCCACCGTGTTCGCATCGTCCTGCTTGAACACCTGCATGGCGATCGCCGATTTCCCGTTGACACGGAAGCGGGATTGATCCTCCGACGTCCCGTCACGCACCCGGGCGACGTCACGTACCAGCACGCGTTTTCCGTCCGGCGTCCCGACGACGACTGCAGCGATTTCCTGCAGGCTGCTGCGTTGTTCATCCACGCGGAACGTGAACTGTCTTCCGCCGCTGTTGATCTGCCCTGCCGGCACGCTGACGTTGCTGCTGCTGATGGCTTCCACGACAGCGGGCAGGGAGAGCCGATGTGCTTCGAGCCGGTTACGGTCTATTTCCACGGTTATCTCGGGTCGATATCCTCCAAAGACATCGATCAGTGCCACACCCTGCACACGCTGCAGTTCCGGAGAGAGAATATCCTCGGCCGTGCGGCGTACTTCGGCCATGTCCGATCCGCGAAGACCGAGCGTCATGACCGGCCGATTGCTCGTGGAGAATTTCAGTACCTGCGGTTCACCGATGTCACCCGGGAGCTTCCCGCGGATGCGGGCGATGGCATTCTGTACATCGACGGCTGCGAGATCCACGGAAACATCGTAGTCGAACTCGATACTCACGAGTGAGAGGCCGTCCTGCGACGTCGCATTCACCTTGTACACGCCTTCCAGAGCGGCGGCTTCCCGTTCGATGGGATCGGATACGAGATCCGCGACATCCTCGGCGGCTGTGCCGGGCCAGGGGGTCAGAACGTTCACGAGCGGCGGAGCGGTGTCCGGAAACAGCTGAATCGGAAGTGAAAGGTAGGCCAGAACGCCGAACACCACTCCAGCGATGGTCACGGCATATGCGGTATATCGATTGTTGAGCGTGAACTGTGAAAGTGTCATCGGCGCACCTCACCGGCATCCAATGGATACACGACGGTGCTGTCACGGAGACTGCGGAGATTCGTGAGGGCGACACGATCCGTTCCGTTCCACGAAAAATGCGCTTCCACCATTCCGCCGTCCTCGATTCCGGTACGGATTTTCTGTCGATGCACCACGTTTCCCGTCACGAGATAGATGTGGGGATCACCTTCGCGGTCTGCGACGGCATTGACAGGGATGGCGATGGCGTTTTCCGCCGTCGCGACGATGAATTCGACGGGAAGGGACACACCGTTGCGCCGCAATATGTCATCACGCTTTTCGACAGCGATTTTCACGGTGAACGTGCGGGACGGCATGTTTCCGCGCGCTGCGATTTCCCGCACACGACCGCGAACCGTTCCGTTCCCGGAATGAATGTCCACCGGAATGCCGACTTCGATTCCCCGCCGAAGATCTTCCTCGACAGCCTCGACGCGGATTTCCACCTCGTCATCACCGAGAAGAAGCAGCGGCTGCCCGGGCATGACATGTTGCCCGTTATCCACGAAGCGTCGAAGCACCGTTGCGTTCATCGGAGCATGCTCGACGCTTCTGGCGACGCGTGCCGTTACCTCGCGCAATGCTGCTTCGGCACTGCTGCAGGCCTTTCGACCGGCCTCGGCCTGGTCTTCGGGAATCACGCCCTGCGCCAGAAGTCGTTCGTCGGTTGCACTTCGTTCGCACAGGTAATCTCGTTCCGAGCGCAGGCGTTGAACGGCGGCCTCCAGCTCCGGAGCGTCGAGCCGCAACAGCAATTCTCCCTTGCGGACGCGATCGCCTTCGTCACGGGGCAACGCGACGACCGTACCCTGGACCTGTGCATTGATCTGGACTTCCGTTCGTGCGTGTACCGTTCCGAGATACGGGATACGTTTGGCCAGGTTCATGCGCGCGGGTGTTGCGACGCGTATCGCGACGGGTTCGACCGTTTCGGCTCCCCGATCCGCGTCGCAGCCGGTGATGAGTATACCGAGGATGAGTGCCGCCACCATGGCCGGCAGGTTGACGAAAGGGAATCGAATGTCATTCATTATCTGGATACTCCGAGCATCTGTTCAATACTTTCCTGCGACAGGGTTCCGTTCACCGCGTGGTAATGCACCGCCGCGGTGACAGTCGCGTAGTGGTAGGTCTTCTCCCTGAGCCGCAATTGCAGCAGCTCCGTCTCCTGCGTCATCAGTTCATGCAGCGGCAGGCGTCCCGCTTCGAAGAGTTGTTCCTGTGCTTCGAGGGATATCTGTTTCCGCTGTGCCGCTTCACCAGCGGAGCGTAGTTGCGCACGCGCTGCCTTCCATTGATCGAGTGCTATGCGCCACATTGCATGCGACTGCTGTTCAACGGATCTGAGGTTGTGCTCTGCCGCCAGAGACTGTTCTTTCGTCATGCTCACCTGTGCGAAGCGTCTCCCTCCGTCGAGCAGGGGAATGGAAAGCCGAACGCCTGCCATCCACTCGCCGTCGGGATCCCACGCGCTTCCTCCGGAGCGATACGCGTATCCGGCGAAACCACTGAGTTCCGGGAGAAAACTTCGGCGTGCAAGACGTTCATTCGCCTCGGACTGCCGGACACGGGCGCGGGCGGCATTCACGTCGTCATTCAGTGCCAGAACGTTTTCGAATGCGGGATTGGAAGGCGGGATGATGGTTTCCGTATCGAGCTGCAGACCGCGAACATTCGGGATCACCTGTTCATTGCTCCCGACGAGCTGTCCCAGACGCCATGCCGCTTCCTCTTCGCGGAGACGCACATCGATGCTGTCTGCCGCTGACGATGCGATTTCCGCGGTCACGAGTGCGATGTGTGCTTCGGTCGCGCGTCCTTCGCGGAGAAGGACATCCAGTTCGAAGTGCCGTCGCCGGAGTGCGTTCATCCGGGATGTGATGAGCTGCTGTTTATCCTGTAATTCCGCAGTTTTCATATACAGCATCGTCACCTGTTCCAGGATTTCCGTGCGCAACGCATGACGTTTTGCCTGACTCTGCGCGGTTCCCGCTTCCGCGGCTTCCGTAAGAGCGCTGGTGCGTCCGCCGCTGTAGATCGGCAGCGTCAGCTGGAGATTGCTTTCGAAGATCTGGTCGTCCAGCGGCGGAAATACTCCGGCCTGATGTATGGGAAACACGATATTCGGTTCCTGATGCCACGTGTAGGATGTCGATGCAGTAATGCGCGGCAGATGTCCGCTGCGTGTTTCCCGCACCTGGGCTTCCGTGGCCCGGTACTGGGCATCGACGGAGCGCAGCAGTGCATTCCTTTCGATTGCCTGTTCGAGCGCCTCCCGCAGTGAAAGTTCCTGTGCCTGCGCGGGAATGCCGGCGAGGAGCATTCCGGCGAGCAGGAATACTCCTTGGAGAAGAATCAACGACTTTACAACGCGGATCGTGATTCGGTCCATCGGGATACCTCGTGCGAAGTCAATCACTGCGATTGTCTCCGTATATGCTTGTGATGATGTGTGTTTCATGGAAGGTCACGAGATTGTGAGAATCTTTTTCAGGGTTTTCCACATCTCCGCACCCTGCAGTTCCAGATCCGATCGGAAGCGCTCGAGCCGCC
>JAFGKR010000102.1 GCA_016928515.1 Bacteroidota bacterium
GTGGTTGAAGATCCCATCGCAGTGGAAGATAATCCGCTCGCGATTGTACCATCTCCCGTCGCGGTGGAGGAGGAGCCGCTGGCCGTGGTTGCGTATCCCATCGCGGTGGAGTAATCATTGCTGGCGGTGGTGCCATATCCCATCGCGGTGGATGCGCCGCCACTGGCGGTGACCTGAGACCCCATCGCGGCAGAGTAGTAGCCGATATTTGCATCATCCCAATGTGTGCCTGTGACAAGCCCAGCACGGAAGGCAGCTTTCCTCGGATAAAACATCATACGTACCCCAGCGCCAGTGGCCGGGATGGAGCCGGAGGTGCTTGTGCCTGTCACAAGAAAGCCATCGACGCCTGCGACACGTACCGCACCGGCATCAGCAGTGATCGTTCGTCCGGCACCCTGTCCGCCATGGTCATAGGCGGCGTCGAGTGTCACGCCGCTGCCGGCGGGCGTTTGCCAAGTCGCCAGACCGTCAGCATCAGACGTCAGGAGCATTCCCGCGCCGGGATTTCCACCGGTGATTTTGATCTGCCCGATAACGTGAAGCGAGGCGTCGGGAGTTACCGTGCCGATGCCGACTCTCCCGTTCCCACGGACGGTGAACAATTGCAGACGATTGTTGTCAAGGACGCTGAATCCATAACTCGTGGCTGATCCGGCAAGCCGTGCCTCAATGTCCTGGGCATGGAGTGTCGATGTGACCAGACAGAATCCCGCTACAGCGATGCAGACAAGGGCTTTCATTTCACGACCTCTGATGGTTGATGTATGAAGGGAATATGTTGCGGACGTCAGCCATTCCATCGCTGGGAGGGTGCGACGGGATTCACCGGTGCGGGCAGCTTATATTCCGGACTGCGGTGAGGTCGCTTCGCATAGAAACACCATCTGAATCTCTTAATCGGGATTTACGTGCCCGGAAATGTATCGAATAGTTCGCGATGAATCAAATCCCTCCGCGGTGTTTCTGAACCGATCCATCGTCCCCGTCCGTTTCTCCGCCTCATTCTGCCCCGTTTGCAGGAGGCACTCGTTGCTCTCGGTGAACCAGGAATTCCTGCGCAAGGATCGGCCGCTGTTCGGCCATCTGCTCGAGTCCTTCGTCTTCCAGGAATTTCGGCGCCTCGCATCGTTTGCGGCACACCTGCACCGCTTCCACCATTTCAGGGACAAAGAGAAAAAGGAAGTCGACGTCGTGATCGAGCGCGATGGTACGTCGGTGGCCGGCCTCGAGGCGAAAGCGTCATCGACGGTCTTGCCGAAGGATTTTTCTGGACTCATCAAACTCCGCGACGCCATGGGTGAACGATTCGTTCAGGGAGTGGTTTTGTATGACGGTGAGAACGTCCGTCCCTTCGGAGACCGTCTGTACGCCGACCCCGTCGCGTCATTGTGGAGCTGAGGGAATGCGAGGGAGTGGAGGACCTGCGTGACACGACTTCCGGTGCGGTATAATACCGTGGTGTCTTAAGGTATTCCATGCCGCGATGTACAGAGTTTCATGATGCTGCAACCGGCAATTGGACGACCACCCACCCGACAAAGAGACGGGGCTTCGCCCGACAATTGGACGGAGTCGGATCTCCGTTTTTGGGACTACCACGACAAGGACGGCCAGGAGGTGGACGTGGTCATCACGCGGGAACAACAAACCCGGGGGATTGAAGTTCAGGCTTCAAGCTCTCTCAGCAGGAAGGATGGGCTCGGACTTGAACGATTGGCCGGGCATTGTGGGGAGCATTTTCAGCAAGGATTTCTACTTTCCATCTATTTGTTTCCGGGTTCCGAATTGGCTATATAATCATGTCAATCCAAGGCGTACGCTGTTGTCACCGAGGGGAAACAGGCGTCATCCGTGAATCCCACGAATACACGCGCGGGTAACGATGCCGCGCAGTACTGCTGTGGCGCATGGTTTTTCACATCCAATTTCGGAAGGCATCATGAAAATCACCTTCTCTTCACGTTCCATAGACTGTTCGATAACCAAAAAATACGAGGCAGGGAAATGAAGCGAGGAACATTTCTCTTATCGGTTCTGGCGCTCATCCCACTGGGTTTTGCCGGGAGAGCCCGCCCCGGGTTTTTCAAGAGAGCCGGCAAGGCCTTCAAGGTCAGGGCAGGGGAAGCGCGGTTCGGTGAACACTTCAGGATGAAGGGTGTCACGTTGAACACCCTGGACATAAAGATTTCCGGAACCGACACGGAGAATGATCTCGCCGTGTTCGAGCAAACCGGGCTCACACCGAATGGCGGTCCCCCGCTGCACATCCACCCCTTTCAGGATGAATGGTTCTATGCCATTGAAGGCGAGTATCTATTTCAGGTCGGTGAGGAGAAGTATCGAATGGAACCCGGCGACACCATTTTTCTCCCTCGCAACGTTCCACATGCATTCATACAGTTGACGGAGAAGGGGAGAATGATCGTCTCCTATCTTCCTGCGGGAAAGATGGAAGCGTTCTTCAAAATCACCGATGGATGGACTTCACAGCCGTCGAAGGATGAAATCGCGAAGGTTTTTGCGAATCATGAGATGGAGGTCGTCGGCGAGCCGCTGAAAGCGGAGTAGGTCACACACCGCGGTGCATCTGCAATCCAGCCAGCGAGAATGCCGCACGCATGTCTGCGCAGATATGCGCACGAAGCGTCTCATCCTCGATTTCGTGACATCGAACTCGGTCTGGAAGACGGACAGATCTATCCGAATTACCGCGAACCTTTTGCTACTATTGCACTTATGGGGATGGGGGCGAAAACGGCACAAGCCGTTTCCACGGGGGGAAACGGCTTGCGACTCGTTGGGCGGGACTTCATAGCCTCATTCCGCAACTTGTGTGTTGATCCGCCGGTGGAAATGGTTCTGATTTTCGGTCACCTTGACCAGTGGAAACATCTGCTTGTGGGGTGACGTCTTCAGATCCGGGACGGGAACACATTTGAATATCCCACCCTGATGCGAAGTATTTGTTTCCTGCCAATCCGGGGTTCTCCGACGTTGCTTCTTTCCATCGGGTCGGAGAAAAATTTACACTTGGTCGCTCATTTGTTTTCATTTGGTCGGCCTTGTGTTTACATTTGGTCGGCATCATTCTTCTATATCTTCGTGAGTGAAATGGAGATTCAGAGACCTTTCCCACGCCTGATCCTGCCCCGTTTGCAAGAAGCATTCGAGGATACCCCTGTTGTGCTCATCCACGGTCCGAGACAGTGCGGAAAGTCGACGCTCGCCCGGATGTTCGGCGAAGCGCACGGATTCCGATACCTGACGTTCGACGACGAGAACGTGCTCGCCGCGGCGGAATCGGATCCCGTCGGTTTCTGCAAGGATCTGCCGAAACACGCGATCCTCGATGAGGTCCAGCGCGTCCCGGGTCTGTTTCGGTCGATTAAGGAAATCGTGGACATTGATCGACGTCCGGGAAGGTTGATCCTGACCGGATCCGCGAATGTGCTGTTGCTCCCGGGGTTGTCGGATTCGCTGGCCGGACGGATGGAAGTGCTTCGGCTCAACCCTTTGACCCAGGCGGAAATCGCCCGACGGGCATTGCCGCCGTCGTTCCTCGATGCCGTCTTCAGCGCTTCCCCTCATGCACAGCATTTGCAGCGGCTGGGCGACGAACTGATCAGGAGGGTCGTCACCGGCGGCTTTCCCCCTGCGGTCCTTCGACTGTCGGAGCGGCGCACGCGGGTCTGGCTGGAGCAGTACAGCGAAGCTCTCGTTCAGAAAGACGTCAGGGATTTCACACGGATACGTTCCCTCGATGTGCTTCCCCGGCTGCTGGAGGTCGCCGCCGTGCACTCTGCCGGGCTGTTCGTCAGCACCGAGCTTGCCGCACCGTTCGAACTGAGCCGCCCCACCATCCGCGAGTACATCGCAGTGCTCGAGGCGTTGTTCCTGCTCGAACTCCTCCCACCATGGCACAGCAACCGACTGACCCGTATGATCAAGACGCCCAAGCTGCATATGGTAGACACGGGACTGGCGTCGGCGTTGCTCTCGGTGAACCAGGAATCCCTACGGAAGGATAGACCGTTGTTCGGCCATCTGCTGGAGTCCTTCGTCTACCAGGAACTTAGGCGCCTCGCATCGTTTTCGGAGCACCGGCACCGTTTCCACCATTTCAGAGACAAGGACAAGAAGGAAGTTGACGTCGTCATCGAACGCAACGGTTCGCTGCTGGTCGGAATCGAAGTGAAGGCATCTTCCACGGTCTTGGCGAGGGACTTTCAGGGATTGATCAAACTCCGCGACGCCATGGGTGAGCGATTTGTTCAGGGAGTAGTCCTGTATGACGGCGAGAGTGTTCTCCCCTTCGGAGACCGTTTGTCTGCGGTCCCCATCGCTTCATTGTGGGCCTGAGGAAACGCGGGAGAGTGGGAAGCTGCGATTGAATTTCAGATGCCCGGGACTTTTCCAACGCGAGCACAGGAGCTTCCCTTGCCCGATCGGTCTATATCGAAAAAGTCCCTCTTAAAGATTGGCCCGCCTTCGTTTCGCTTCGCTCAACTACGGCGTGGCGCAAAAAGAGAGTCCCGCATTGCGGGACTCTCTTTTTGCGGAGCGGACGAGACTCGAACTCGCGACCTCCTGCGTGACAGGCAGGCATTCTAACCAACTGAACTACCGCTCCGGGGATAAAAAGAACATGCTTCTTTCGAAGCGTTCACAAAGATACGATGATCCATTTCAGAAATGCAAGCGCTGAACGAACTTTCTGAAGTCCTTTTTCAATGTCCTTTCGGTTCGGGTGAACGTACCGGTCGAGGTCACCTTCAACAGCGGCGACGAAGAAGCACTGAAGATGCCGTTGAAATCCTCACTCACATTTCCATAGATATTACCCGGGTAAAAATGCTAATATACCCGGGTAAAAACAGTAATTTACCCGGGTAAAATATGGTGCTTACGAAGCAAACCGCAGCAGCAGCTTCTTCCTGCTACCGCTCACTCACCCCCATCCCCGCCTCATACCCCTGGCGGATGGCCTGCTGCGCGTTGCCGACGGCGCTTGCGTCGCCAATGAGATGCACGGGGAATTCGTCCTTCAGGGAATCGGCCAGACGCGTGTCGCTCCTCATCCCGGCGGCGAGAACGATGCGGTCGATGCCGGCCAGAACCATGGTATCCGGCTCCGTGCCTTCTTGCACTGCTTCCAGCAATACCGTCTGTCCGTCAATCCGTGTTACGCGCGTTCCGGTGAGGATCCGCGCGTGTTTCGCCGCCAGGTTCTGCAGCGTGAGCGTGCGCTCGAGCATCTCCATGTCGCCCGCGACGGTATCAAGAATCTCGACGACGGTGACCCGGTTCGCCCGCTCGATCAGCGCGTTGGCAGTTTCGATCCCAATCAGTCCGCCGCCGATGACGAGGATGTTTTCGCCTTCCGGCAGCGGCCTTTGCAGCAGGTCCGCCGCAAAGTCGTACGTCGACAATCCCTCGATGGGAGGAATCACAGGCACGGCGCCCGTGGCGAGAAGGACTGCATCGTATCTCTGCTTCCGCAGTTCCTCCGCCGTGCATTCCTTCCGCTCGACGCGCACGGAACGAGCGTCCAGCTCACGAACGTAGTAATCGACGAGCTCCCTGAGACTCTGTTTTTTCGGTGGATACCACGCGGCATTGAACTGTCCTCCGAGTTCATCCTTCTCGTACAGCACCACATCGTGTCCCTGCATCCGAAGCGTGCGCGCCGCCTCCATCCCCGCGATCCCGCCTCCGACCACCGCGCAGCGGAGGTGTCGCTCAACCTGTACGGGCGGTGCACTCTCTCTTCCAACCAGTGGATTGACCACGCAACCGAGCCCGTGTCCCCCGCGCACACCGCCGAGACAGCCCTCCGAACAGGCGAGACAGGGTCGAACAATACCGTCCTTTTTCCCGAGGTACGTTGCGATGAAATCCGGATCGGCGACCAGCGCCCGGCCGACGGCGATGTACTCCGCGCCGAATTCCGAACGAAGGCGATCGATGTCTTCGGCTGAATGAACACGGCCGACGAAAATGGTGGGGAGTCCGACGCGACGCTTGATCTCAGCGGCGATTTCCCAGGTTTTGCCTTTCGGGACAAACATGTGCTGAAAGAACCACGGCGGTGTACTGCAGACCGATCCGGCGGAAACATGAACGGCCTGTGCTCCGAGGTCTCTCAGCTGCATGACGAGCTGTACTGTCTCCTCGATGCCGATTCCTCCGGGAATCATTTCCTCGCCGCTGACACGGACATTGATCGGAAGGTCGACGGCGCCGGCCACCGCCCGGAATACCTCGAGAGGGAAACGGGCGCGTTGCTCGAAGCGACCACCGTATTCGTCCGTCCGGTCATTGACGGCGGGGGAAAGGAATTGCGCGAGCAGGTATCCGTGGCCGAATTGCAGCTCGATCATGTCGAAGCCCGCTCGCTGCGCACGCTCCGCGGCACGGACATGCAGCTCGATCGCACCATCCATGTCCGTACAGTCCATGCGTTTCGGCGCCGCGCCGCCGTTTTCGCACGCGGCATCGGTGGAGGAGACATGGAAGTTCCCCGGGATGTTCGGATTCGCCATGCGTCCGGGATGGTTGAGATGCGCGATGACTTTCGTCCCCTGCTCGTGGATCAGATTGACAAGGGAGCGTAGTCCATCCACGTGCTCATCGACGGATATGCCGAGCTGCGTGGGCAGTTCGCGCAGTCCCGGATCGAGGAAGAGCGGTTCGAGCGTAACGGCGCCGAGTGCGCCGCTGCGCGCACGATAGAATGCCCGGTGCCGTTCCGTGACGCGTCCTGTGCCGTCGCTGTATCCCAGCTTGAGCGGCGGCATGATGAAGGAGGTCTGCAGTTGCATCATGATGTTATCCCTCGTTTCGTTGCACTGTCAGCAGTCGCACGTAGCGGTGAAACCAGAAATCCTCCCGCACGAAGTCGAATCCCGCATCCGAGAGCAGGGTGTGCCAGTCTCTCTCGACGAAATCGAATGCATACGGACATTCGACGGTAGTGAAGAGTTTCCGTGGGAAGAATGACATCTCACTCACCGTGAAATGGCCGAAATCCAGGAGGCTGAACTTGCCCCCGGGCACGAGGTTCGTGTGGATGTTTTTCAGAACCCGAAGACGAACCTCATGCGGAAAGCCATGGAGAACGAAACTCATGAAGACGCGGTCGAAAGGCTGCTCCTCCCGGAACGGGATGTCGGCGCGCTGCAGGCGGAACTGCGCATTGGGATAGGCCGCGCATTTCCGCCGGAACTGATCACGCATGTCCTCGGAAATATCCATGCCGAGGAAGTATCCCGTGGATCCGAGATGCGGCATCATCAGGCAGGCATTGCGTCCCGTTCCGCAGCCGATGTCGAGAATGCGTTCACCTTCCTGGATGCCGATTTTCCGTATTGCCTGTCGGATAAACCGGGCATAGATGCCGCCGGTGGCGATGTTCAGCGTGGCGTCATAGTTGCGTGCTTCGAATCCCTGCACTTCGACTTTTGAATCCGGATAGAGTTTCGACATATGTAGCTCCGTTGATAATAGCATGGGGAGTGGGAGGAGTATGTGTTACAGAAAAGACAGCGCCAGCGCGACAAGTCCGGCAATGATGCCGACGGCGATGTTGATCAGTTTCGTGGCGATGAACACCCGTCGTGACGCTGCAAGGAGCGGTAGCATGCCGTGTCCGTCCTGCACGATGGAATTCGCCAGGAGGATGGCAAAGGGCAGCGATCCGTCGGCGTACATCGTGGTGAGCAGCAGATGCGGGCCGGATTCCGGGATGATACCGATGAGAACGCCGATGGCGAGGACCACCAGCGGACGCTCATTCACCCAGGCGCCGACGTCGACGTATGTCTCGATGAACTGGAGGAAGAACAGCGCCCCGAAGGTCCAGAGAAAAATACGCGGCAGATGCTGTTTCAGGATATGCCGCCAGAGATGCTCCTCGAGAAAATGATCCGGCACCGTGGCGAGGATGAACAGCAGGACGACCGTGATGACAGTGAAGGTTGTGTGCTTCCAACCACCGATCGGCAAGCCTGAAACACCCCCGAGCAAGGCTGCGAGGATGCCGACGAACAGAAGGAGAAACACTGCACGCGGCAGGGTTGGATGAAGCAGCTGGTGACGGAACTCGTCGCGCGGAAAACAGCGACAGACGGCTTCCTCATGCACGTCGAAGTCATGCGTCCCGGTGATGGTCGGCGGTCGTTGCCAGATCTGATCCGTGAGATATCCCGCCGACACGCCGATGGCGAACAGCAGCAGCGTAAGCCATGCGGCATCAAGCGGGAAGAGGGAAAACATGACAAACGCTTCGTCACCGCTGGTTGCGATCATCACCGTCACCAGCGCACCGAAGGAGACCGAGCGATGCGCGAACAACGAAACCATGGTGAAGGCGCCCAGACAGCCCGGGAGGGCACCCATAACTGCGCTGAAGAGGTACTGTCCCCACCGGCTGGACTGCAGGAGCTGTTTCCATCGTCCCTGCGTCTGCACGTTGATGTATTCAATCAGCAGCATCATGAAAAACACGAAGATGCTGATCATCACGCTTTGTTTCAGAACAGGAAATACCATTGTTCCTCTCGCTCTCCTGACTTCATTCCAGTGCGTCTTCGCGGGCCAGATCCTCCACGTCGCCGGAGCCGCAGTCCGGACACTCTGACTCCGGGGAAACCATCGGTACCGCCTTTTCCTCGCCGCAATGCCTGCAGCGCCGTATCGTGCGCTCGAATTCCACATTCCCTCCGCGGACGATCAGCCGACATCCTTCAACAATGGCCGTCGCAATCTGGCCACGGGCTTTTTCGACCAGTCGCGTGAACGTGGGACGCGAAATGTTCATGCACTTCGCCGCTTCCGCGTGTTCCAGCTTCACATAGTCCGCGAGTCGCAGTGCCTCATATTCATCGATGCTGAGATAGGTATTCCTCAGTTTCCTCGCGTGAACCCCCCGGGGCTTGAATTCCCGGTAGCGGGGGGGAAGAGCAATACGTCGTGTTCGATAGGATTGTCTCATCAATGAAAACTCCGTACGGATCCGGAAAATGAAATGAACACATGTTCAATTCGTGCCATAAGGTACAAAACAGAAATAAAAGATTTCCCTTGGAATCCCGGATATTTGCATGTACATTAGTTTCTGTTGCAAATGTTGCAACGCCCGCCTCTGATTCATTGTGTTTTCGGAAGCGGAATTTTTCGAGATTCGCTCTCCGATGTACGGACTTTCTGGGAATCACACGCAACACAATCTTCGGCACAGTGTGCACTCTCCCGCGGCATCAGAACCACGTTCTCAGATGCGGCGCATCTCACCATCGAATTCATAAGGACATTCATGTCATTCGATAAACTCGGGCTCTCCGCCCCCGCGCTGCGCGCAGTGCAGACGGCGGGCTATACGACGCCCACGGAAATCCAGACGCAGGCCATCCCTCCCGCACTCAGCGGAACGGACGTCATCGGCCGCGCCAAAACCGGCTCGGGAAAAACCGCTGCCTTCATTCTTCCCATCATTGACCGCCTCGAAGGCGGCCGGCGACCGGGACGCGGCATCATCCGCGCCCTGGTGCTCACACCAACCCGCGAACTTGCCCAGCAGGTCGCCGATTCCGCGAAAACCTACAGCCGCTATACCAAACTCAGCAGCGATGCCTTCTACGGCGGCGTCTCCATCGAACCGCAGTTCAAGCGCCTCGGCAAGGGCATCGACATCCTCGCCGCAACGCCGGGACGCCTTCTCGACCATATCGAGCGCGGGACCGTGGATCTTTCCCAGTGTGAAGTTCTCATCGTCGACGAGGCTGACCGCATGTTCGACATGGGCTTCATCAAGGACGTTCATCGCATCATCTCCAGAATACCGAAGAATCGGCAGACGATGCTTTTCTCCGCCACCATGTCCGCGGAGGTTCGCCTCCTGACTGCGGATATCATGCGCGATCCCGTGTATGTCGAAGTCGGCGTGGAAGGCAATCCCGCGGAATCCGTGCAACAGTGGTTCTATTCCGTTCCGAAGCAGAGTAAACTGGACCTGCTGTTCCACCTGCTCAAGAACCGCGATCTGGATAGTGTCCTGGTCTTTTCCCGCACGAAGCATGGCGCAAACAAGATCGCAAAGCGCCTCGAGCGCAGCGGCATCAAAACCGGCGTTCTGCACTCGAACAAGTCGCAGTCACAGCGCCTGAGCGCTCTGGCCGGTTTCCGTGAAGGACGCCACCGCGTGCTCGTCGCAACCGACATCGCCGCGCGCGGCATCGATGTGGTCGGGATTTCCCATGTCATCAATTACGACACACCGGCTTTCGCCGAGGATTACCTCCATCGCATCGGTCGCACCGGTCGCGCGGAAGCAACGGGTGACGCCATCACCTTCGTTGCAGGCGACGAGAAGGACTACCTCCGGAAGATCGAACGGTTCGTCGGACGCCGCTTCTCCGTCGAACGCATGCCGGAAGGAGTTACTGTTGAAGCCGCTGTCGAAGAAGTGATCGCCGCGGCCCCACAGCAACGTCAACACAACGGACGCAATGGGCATCGCCGCAACGGGGAATCCCGAGGTGAACGCAGAAATGGGGAATTCGGCACCGAGCGTAAAAATGGCGATTTCCGCAGCGAACGCAAGAGCGGCGAGTTCCGTAGTGATCGCAAGAACGGTGAGCCCCGTGGCGAGCGCAAGAACGGCGACTTCCGCAGTGAACACAGAAGCGGTGAGCCCCGAGGCGAGCGCAAGAACGGCGACTTCCGCAGTGAACACAGAAGCGGTGAGCCCCGAGGCGAACGCAAGAACGGTGACTTCCGCAGTGAACACAGAAGCGGTGAGCCCCGAGGCGAACGCAAGAGCGGTGAGTTCCGCGGCGAACGCAAGAGCGGTGAGTTCCGCGGCGAACGCAAGAGCGGTGAGTTCCGCGGCGAA
>JAFGKR010000103.1 GCA_016928515.1 Bacteroidota bacterium
ACATCTTTATGTCGCGAGGTACATCTTTATGTCGCGAGGTACATCTTTATGTCGCGAGGTAGATGTAGCGCTTGATTTTCTGTGTGGCGGTTTTCTCGAAGGGTGAGCGCTGCTCGACGAAGGCGTAGACCTGGGAGAAGCGATTGACGCGCTGATTGACGGAAGTATGCAGATCCCGGAGGATATCGTCCACCTTCTGCTGCACGAACTGTAGAGCCTCCTCCTTGAGATGTGCGAAGTGTGCTTCGATTTCCTCGTAGTTCAGATGCACCATCGCCACGAGACGTCCTTTCTGCTCCATCACCAGTGATTCCAGCACGTAGCGGTGGGTATTGATAACGGATTCGATCTCCTCGGGATAGATATTTTCTCCGCTCGAGGTCACGATGAGATTTTTCAGACGTCCCTTGATGAAAAGATGACCGTCCTCGTCGAAGGAACCGAGGTCGCCTGTGCGAAACCAACCATCCGCGGTGAAGGCTTCGCGTGTCAGCTCGGGTTCGTTGTAGTAGCCACGCATGACGCTGAGGCTTCGTGCCTGGATTTCCCCTTCTCCCGTCTCTGAATCGGCATTGGCGATGCGCAATTCAACGCCCTCCATTGCGGGACCGGTGGATTGATAGCGAATGTGCTGGGGATTCGCGCCGGCGAGAAGCGGTGCCGTTTCGGTGAGGCCGTACCCGACCGCGTAGGGAAATTTCGCTTCGCGGAGGAACAGCTCCACCTGCGGGTCGAGTTTCGCTCCCCCGACACCAAAAAAATGCAGGCGACCACCAAAGGTTTTCCGGAGCTTCTTTCCGGCGATCCGATAGAGGAGCCGGCGTCCCGCTCCGGTACCGTGCACCTTGCGCAGCAGACCGTTTTTCGTTACCTCGGGGAGTACTCGTTGCTTGTACACTTTCTCGATGACCAGGGGAACACTCAGCATGATAGTGGGACGCACAGCCTCGAGCGCGGGGAGCAGAACATTGGCAGTCGGCGGTTTCTCAAGATAAAAAACGGATGCGCCGTTCATCACGGGGAGGATGAGTCCGAGCGTATTCTCATATGTGTGCGACAGCGGCAGAATCGAAAGGAAGACGTCAGCCGGAGTCACGGGCTGAATCGTCTGCACCTTCGTGGCGTTGAAGACGATGTTCCGATGCGTGAGCATGACACCCTTCGACCGTCCTGTCGTGCCGGAGGTATATATGATGGAAGCGAGATCGTCCTCGTGAATGTCAGCAGTGGGTTCCACCCCCATCGAAGGACGCCAGAACGGCGGGAGCCGGCCGGGTTCCGCGTTGACGGTATCAGCGGGTACCTCTTCGAACGAATCGATGAGAATACGGGTGCGCAGTCGCGGGAGCGATATCCCCTCTATCCGGGGAAGGAGCCGGGCCGAAACGAAAAGCGCATCGCAACCTGCATGATTGATAAACGATTCGATCTCGCGTTCGTGGAAATCCGGCAACAATGGCACCGCCACAGCTCCCATCGTTGTGACCGCGAAATACGCGGTGCCCCAGTTGGGCATGTTTCCGCTGAGAATGGCGACACGATCACCCGGACGTATCCCCGATGTTCGCAACGCAGCGCGAAGTTGCCCGACCTGCTCACCAAGCTCACGATAGGTCATGGGTATACCCGAGACGAAGGACAGCGCGGGTCTGTCCGCGTAACACCGGATGCTTTCGTTGAGAATCGCATTCAGTGTGAGAGGTGTCTGTTGAGGCATGTATGCTCTTTTTCGTGGAAGTCTTTGTGAGCCGATCTGGCTGGTCGTTCTTCCGTAAGATGCGGAACGTATCCGGTGGATTCCGGTATGAAGGACCTCCAGCGGAACTATCATTGAAATATGGTTCCGCGAACCGAATATTCAAAGGACGAAGCTCATTTCAGGAGCTGCATGCGCCGGAGGAGAAGTGCCGAAGGTGTGCGAAGAATGCAGAAGTAGCTTCCCGAAGGAAATGCCGATCCATCGAATGCGAGACGATAGATTCCCGGCTGCTGCATGCCGTGCAAGAGATTCCGGACCCGTCTTCCCAGCATGTCCGTGACGATGAGTTCCGTCGGCCCGTATTCGATCAGCTCACACTCGATGATGGTGCGGGTATTGAACGGATTCGGGGAATTCTGCTCGAGGCGGAGAACGCCGCTTCCGTCGAAGAGCCGGTCTCCTCCTTCCCGACAGATGCGCAGGCGCAGCTCTCCATCGACGGTACGTACATCCACGGTGGCATCCAACCACATGAACCGTGCGATATGCAGGGGTGTCATGTCCGTGCTGCCCAGCATGACGAGGAATTCCAGTACGGCGAGTTCATCACCTCCGTGCACATGCATTCCATCGACCGGGATGACACGCTGCGAGCCTTCGGTCCATCCAACCGGGGTTCCGCCTACAGGCAGGAGCATGCCTTTCTCAACATGGAGTCGGGCAGTCCATTCCTCCGCACCTGCATGCTCGAGATTCGTGGATACAAGCAGCGAGAGCGGGATATGGATGGTATCTCCCGGCTCCGCTTCCAGCTTCGGAAGTCCCACAACGCAGGATGCCGAGACCACTCCTCCGATTCCCCGAATGCGATGGCCGGTCTCTCCCCTGCAACCGAACGCACTGTGCACAACCACACGATACATCCCCGTATCCCGAACCGTGATGGATGTCCGATTCGTGCTGCTGCCGTCCGGAAGATGCCAGACAACAGACGAATACACCGCATCAAGGTGCAGTTCGGTGCTGTCGCCGGCTGCGAGAAGTGTATCGCCCGTAATCACCGGACGAGGACGGGGATGTTCGATGACGAGCAGCGTGTCCCGCACAATGCAGCCCGCATCACTGCGCACTTCGATGATATATTGTCCTTCATTCCGGATACTGATCGTCCTTCCGGTGTCGAGACCAACAGGCGTGTGCCATGTGCAATGTCCTGCCGGACTGCGAACGCTCAGCAGGGTAGAATCCCCTTCACAGAATGCCGGCTGGCCTTCGATGACCGGTGGCGGAATATCCTCGACGAATACGGTGAAGGATGTATCGTATGTGCATGTCGATTGCGCATCGGTGACAGTGATCGACACGACGTGCATCCCTCCATCCTCCCACAGGATAGTGACGCGGTCGGTTTCGCCTCCCGCCTGAATGTCGCCTCCGCCTGTCAGTGTCCAGCGGATATTCTCGATCTCCAATCCACTCAATCCGTAGGATGCGGAAGTGTTCGCACAGACGGTGGCCGGACCGTCGATCGTAATGTCGGGACGTGGCCAGGTGTGGAGCGTCACCGTGTCAGAAAGGACGCAACCGCGCGCCGTCGTGACATCGACGGTGTATGGTCCCGATGCATGCACGGTGATGGTGCGTGATTGTGCTCCCGTGCTCCATTGGTATGCGGTATATCCTGATCCCGCATCGAGCGTTGCCGTCTCTCCCGGACAGAGCGTGTCCGCGGACAGTGAAACCGCAGGCGGGGACTCGACAAAAATTTCGACGGCCGTGTCACCTTCACAGGCATGACTGTTCGTCACGTGCAGCGCATACCTGCCCGCACGGTCAACCACAATACTGCGTGTGGTATCTCCCGTGCTCCAGGTATAGGATGCATACCCCGGCCCCGCGTCGAGAAGCAGGGTTTCCCCCGGACACAGTGTATCCGACTCCAGGCTGATCACCGGACGAAGTTCATCGTCGATGGTGACATGTATTGTATCGGAACGGCCGGAGCAGCCGAATCCATCCAGAACCTCAACCCAGTATTTTCCACTGTCGGCGACCGAAATTCCGTTGCTCGCGCCATCCTGCCCGGTACTCCAGCGATACCGTGGAAATCCGGGCGTTGCGAAAATAGCTCCGGAGGCCCCTGCGCAGAGGACGGTTCCCCCTTCCATCACGATGTCGACTTCCACCGGGGGACGCATTCTGATTCGCACCGGATTCGATCGGCCGGAGCAACCGTTCCGATCGACTGCAGTGACGAAAAAGGTACCGGCGCGGTCAACATCCAGAACGGGGGTGTTCGTCTCTGTCCCCGTACTCCAGATATATCGCTCATATCCTTCTGTTGCCTGCAGTCGGCCAGTGCCGCCATGGCATACAACACTGTCGCCAGCCACGGCGAGAGCGATCTCGACTTTCGGAAAGAAATCGATCTGCAGTGTGTCGGACAACCATTCACATCCGTGGTCGTCCGTTACTATGACCCAGAATGCGCCGGACTCCCGCGCGACAATCCGGGATTCCATTCCTTCCCTGCCGTTGCTCCAACGGTAATGCTGAAAACCGGGAGTAGCGCGGATCTCGACACTGTCGCCGTGGCAGCGTTGTGCCGGACCGACGGTTACGACATCGAATTCCGGCCTGGTTGCGAAAGTGATATGGACGGGATTCGACACCGCTTCACAACCGTTGCTGTCCGTGACGGCGACCCGGTAGACACCGGGAGAATCCACAGGCAGTTCTCCAGTCAGCGTCACGTCACCCGTGCTCCAGCGGTATCGGGCAAATCCTGCTGTCGCCCTCAATACGGCGCTGCCGTCACGGCAGAGAACGCTGTCATTCTCCGAGCGGAGCGTGATCTCTGTCCGTGGAAACAGTGTGACCTGTACGGGAGCCGAGATGCCGACACAGCCGAACGAATCGACCACCGCGACGGAATAGGTCCCCGGACCGGTGACGCGGAGAGTTCTGCCCGTGTCAGGTCCACTCACGGGAAACCAATGATATGCGGCGTATCCTGAAGGTGCCGTCAGAAAAACTTCTCCCTCGGCACACATACGGGTCGCACTGGCCTCAACGACCGGGTACGGTGTGGGCCGTGTGGTCACCCTGATGGTGTCGGAGAGAAGCCGGCATCCGAACGGACTCATCGCCGAGTACCAATACATGCCACCGTCGTGCACATACCGTGTTGGGAAGTGGGATCCGTTATCCCAGAGAATGTCGGTGTACCGTGGATCCGCCATCAGACGGAGACTGTCCCCTTCACAGATCGTCACGCGTTCCGCCTGGATGATGGGGACGTCGGAACCGTCCACAGTCAAATCGTAGAGAACCGGATTCTGCTCGAGATTACTCCCGCGGAAGAATTCGACAAGGATCTGGAGATAACGTCCCTTGACCAGGGTATCACAGAGCAGACCACCGTTAGGCACGACGCGGTACGACGCGTCGGACAGTTCGACCGCCGTGTTTGCGGCACGCACGCTGACTTCGATGCGCGAATCACCGTCGGTGGAGGCGTTCCAGTGGATGCGCTGCCAGACGATGTCATTCTTTCCGCCATGATGGACCACCGTCCAGGATCCATAGAGCGGGATGTTCTCGCCGAACGCGGAACCCGTCATATCGCTGTAATTGTACGGGAATGCACCCGTACCGAGGTCAACCACCAGGTCGATGCTTCCTTTCCGGTCTGCCCCTCCCTTGGGGTTGATGCGAAAGACATTGTCGCTCTGGGCATTCGTCACCCAGATATTTTCATTGATGTCGACCGCCACTCCCGTGGGCATGAGGCCCGGCTGCGAATGTTGATCGAAGGAAAACCGCTTCACCAGTATCCCGTTGGCATCCCGCCGTTCCAGCTCGTGGCTTCCTGAACACGCGATCCAGACATGCCCATCGCTGGGTGTGACGGCCAGTCCGCGCGGTTGTTTCCCCAACCCGTCAACAGGAAATCCCGGCAGCACGACACCATCCTCGCTGAGCTTGAAGAGTCGTGCATCCGAAAAAGTCGTTGCCCAGATATGCCCGTCGGGGTCCTCAGCGAGACCGTAACTGAAAACCTCGCTGATGCAGGTAGCGGCACCGGCAGGGGAAAGCATCAGCAACGGACCGCCGCCGCCATCCATGGAGGAGGAGAAGATGAGTCCCTTTCTGCTGACGAGCCCCCCGTAGCCACCGCAGGAGAGGTCCTTGTGCAGATTCATGACGGCACCGGTCTGACCGTTGAGTTTCATGAGCGTCGCGCTGTCCCTGCTGTTCATGGAGTAGCCACCCGACCAGACATTGTTCTCTTCGTCGATCGAGAGGTGGCGACAGTTTCGTGCCGGGACGCGCAGGTAAAGGAGTATGCATTCGTCCGTTGCGGCCGTCGCGTCCTCGCCCTGCCATGGATGAATATCATTAAGACCACGGGACGTGCGGATCAGGCCATCACCGTCGCGGTCAACTGCAGTGCAATATTGAAAAGGCGGTTTGAGGAAGGCTCCGCCCGGATTCGGAGAACCGTCTTTGTTACAACGTGTACCACCGAGCACGACCCCGATTTTCACGATGGCCCCCATGTCGCTGGACAGCAAATGTGGTTGATCGCGGTTCGAGGCCCAGACATTGCCGGAGCGATCGACCGTCGTTCGTGAAGGATTGTGCAGTGCCCCCTGCGGTGCGGAGTGATACTCTCCGATAATTTTCCCGGTGTTTGCATCGATACGGATTATCGTTCCGCGTTTCGATGCGGCAACATTCACGAAGGGGAGCAGAGTCGTTTCCCGGCTGAGCTGCAACTGATCGTGAACGGTTTCGTGATTGACGCTGACCATGCTTCCCATGTCGAAATCCGCATCCTGCGTCCAGGTTTTCGACTGTTGGGCACAAACCGGACCTTCGATGATGTGCATGGACAATGCGAGGGCAACAACGGGGAACAATCGGCGCATGACATGCCAGGGATGATACAACAGAAATGGTACGGTTCTTCCCGGTCAATGGTTAGGGAGGGCTGAATTTTTGCCCTACGATCGAATTGGTCATGACGATCGCTCAAAGAAACGAACGAAAAGAAACGCATGTATTGGAAGTAACGGGAAGACGTACCGCTCTCCTCCGACATACACAAACACAATCAAAAAAACTGCTGCAGCCACTGAAAGCAGAATCGTCCGCAAAAAACCGGATTGCAATCCTCCCCTGCCAAGGATCAGGGCGAAAATACTAACTCCGACACTCACGTACCAGAACAGGTTGCCCGAGAACAAGAAAAACGCGATCAACCAGTTCGGTGCCTTGGTGTGTACCGGCTTGACTGACCAGATAATGGCGGCATCCCCTCTACGGTATGAATATGCGAGCTTCATGGGAAGACGTAGCAGCGCATCAAATGGCTCAGAACAGATATCCTCCCATGCCTGCGTATAGGCTATGCGTGAAGCTTCAGCTTCGTTGTTTTCCTCGTCCGGGTAATGGAAATCGAAATTCAATCCCCCGGACGCATCCCGGTGGTTACCCATGAGGAAATTGAATCCACCGTTGGTTGCGATCGGAACGAAGTGATGGAAGGTCCGAGCATTCCGGATCGTCCAAGGTGTCAATGCTGCCATGATTACAATCACGGTAAGCATCGCAGAGGTTCGGAAACGTCTGTGTGCAATCGGAACGAAAACAAGCGCGACAGCAAACAGGAATCCCGCAGGTCGCAGGAATGATGCCCCTGCGAGCAACAACCCCATAAGCATACCGTTCCACCATCTTCCAAAATTGCGGATCAACAGCAACATCACACCCAGGATGCAGACAAGAAAAACCTGTTCTGTCATAAGTGGGGATGCTCCGAACAATATCATGGGGTGAAAGGCGAGAACCGCCACCAGAAACAGACGTCCCTCACGATCGAGTTCGTTCGCGAACAGACTGCGCGTGATAAGAATGATGAGCACGGAGGACAGGATGTTGACAATACGTCCCATCAGCAGCATGTCTCCGAAGATCGAGTGAAGAAAGGCAAGCAGCGCGGGGTAGCCGACCGGCCAGAAGGCTGTGAGTTCTCCGTCCGGACCGGAATAACTACCGGTTTGCGCCAAACGCCGCGCATGATCGACATAGTACATACTGTCGGAGAACGGGGGTGGATTCAGCCAGAGCATGAGGATAATCTGCAGCAGAACAGATATCGTCACTATCACGATGATGATATTTCGCTCCCGGTAGAGCGCGAACACACGTCTCAGTCCGACGGAGACGATGGCGATACAGCCGGAAACAGCGATTGTCAGTATCAAACCGATACGCATGCCATCTGCAACACGCCCGTAGAACACACGGTCCATTGGATCCGGATTACCGTGAAGTGTGTGCGCGAATATCATCGCACCGCCGAGTTCCCACAGGAGCAGAAGCAGGAATTGTATGAGAAGCAGAACGATCCAGAAGAAACGGCTGGGCTTCGCTTTCAGTGAGAACGCTTTGCGGATGGCCGGACAATTCACATCATACCCCCAAAAGACGTTTTATTCGCGTCGCAATCGAGGGCTGAAGTCCCAGAACGGCAAGGTACAGTAGAAGCGGGTCCACCGGCTGCCTGAAGCGGGGGGTCGCGAAAAACAACAGATACGGCAACATCCATACGACGATGAACAGGATGACTGTCCCGATGTGCTTTCCCTTCCGCCACTCGGGAAACACCAGTGCACGGATCAGCGTGTACAAGGCCAACAGGATTAATGGGAACTGGTATAGCAGGACGACCGCTTCTTTCTTCCATGACGCTGAATAGTGTCCTTCCCGATTGCGAAATGGTGACCAGAAACCGACAACTTTCCAGATTGCGCGTTTGATAAATGTGTATGGATGTGCCATCGTGTACTCAATCGCTCTGTGAGTGAGCAATCTGTTCTTTGTGACCTCATCTTTCCCGGCAATATCAGCAAGCTGTTCGGAATTGACTGCGAGAAGCGCATCCTCGATCGTTGCTGCATCGCCCCACGTTCGTTCGAGAAATGGGAGTGTGTCAGGATTATTCCCAAGCCAGAGGTTATACCCCGTACTGGTATAACCGAAATGTGTCTGTCCACCCGAAAGGTACCGAATGCCGATCCAAAGTCCGGGTGGCAAGCACAGACAGATGAAGGTGATGACGATATATCGTTTATGGACTGATGCACGATACATCGAGATCTGCCCCAACAACATCAGGAGAAACGTTACGAAGCCTGTTGGACGCAGCAGATACCACACTCCGGTCAGCAGTCCGCTCGCTGCTGCCCGTGTCCCGGTTGCCTCGGACTTCAACCGGGCATATGACAGGGCCGTGGCGAGCAACAGCATGGTAATCATCATTGTATCCAGAACCTGAAGCGCACCCAACAGAAATTGCGGATTGAGCAGCCACAGTACGGAGGTAAGTGATGCAAACGAGCAGGAGTGCGGATGAGAAGCAGATAGTGCACGCACGAGAAAAAAGAGCATGACCGGAATCCATCCATAAAGCAGAATCTGCATGATCACCAGAGCTGTTCTTGATGGTCCGGTGAAACGTGCCGCTGCAACCACCATCGAATACAAAGGTGGACGCCAGTTTTCATACCACCCTTCCTGCAGCGGGAATGGGGCGGAATTC
Source organism: Bacteroidota bacterium (assembly GCA_016928515.1). Lineage (GTDB taxonomy): Bacteria > Bacteroidota > Ignavibacteria > SZUA-365 > SZUA-365 > BM516. Next base: position 9,309 of record JAFGKR010000103.1, read on the forward strand.
CATGCCGTCCTCCACTCGCTTCGCTGCACGAGTGATTCTGCCTTCCATTCGTACCAGGGATCGCTTGATGGCATTCCCATCCCTGTTATCAGAATAAAAGCGACAGATACGCTTTGCGCAACGACAGCAAGAGCATATAGTCGGAGTGAAACGGACATGCTTGCCTTTCATGAATCTGCATTACGGAATACAGTGCACAGGGCTCACTTCAGTAGCTGCATCGAGCGATGGAGGATGTGTGAGCCGCTCCAAAGCTCATACAGATAGGTCCCGGAAGGCAGCAATTTTGCTTCAAACACAAGACGATGGACGCCGGGTGCGGGTATTCCCTCGTACAGGACGTGCACGGTGCGACCGTGCAAATCGCGAACGACCAGACGCGTGGGCACGGCCTCGATGGTCTCGATTTCCACGATTGTCACGGAGTTGAAGGGATTCGGACGATTCTGCTCCATGCGCAGCACACCTCCACCGTCGAAGAGACGGTCCCCTCCCTCCCGGCAGTAGTCCCTGAGCAGAAACTGTCCCGGCTGTTCGCGGAGTAGGACATTCCCTCCGATGGCGGCGGAATGGATCAACTCGAGCGCTGTTTCCGTCGTGTCGCCAAGTACCGCCATGAAGGAATACTCGGCGATAATATCGTCCCACAACGGCAACAGCGGGAGATCGGCAAGCGGTATTGTTCGGAGTCCATCTGCGAGCGTTCCCTCCGGTGTGTGACCGACAGGAACGAGCAGCGAAGCACGATACCGTAGTTCGGTATATACCGTGTGCGCACCGGAGAGCTGCAGTTGGGTCGCATCCTGCAACCGGATGGGAATGGAAATGATTTCTCCCGGTGCGGCCGTTATCGTGTCCGTACACAGGACGACCGACGCCTGCACACCGATACCTTCGCCGAACAACTGTGCGACAGGCTCCTCTTCCCCACCTCGCAATGCAAAGCGGATACTGCCACTCGTGCGTCCGCTGCGGCGTGGCATAAAACGCAACGCCATCGCATGCGTACCGAGGGGTGGAATGGTACATGGAGCCGCTCCGCTCAAAATGGAAAACTGCGTTGTATCGGGACCTGCCGATTCTGACGCTGTGATGTCTACGGACTCCGCGGTCAGATTTCGGAGCAGAATTTCGACGAGTGTATCACGGACACCGCCCACCGGTACCGTTCCAAAATCGACATAGGCGGCCTCGACAGCGACCTGGGGTGTCACTCCTTCCCCCCGGATGACGAAGCGCTGGGTGTCTACCTGTGTCACCAGCACAATATCCGCCGCCTTGTTCCCCGCTGCCGCAGGATGAAAGGCGAAGGCAACACCGTGCGATTGCGCCTTCGGCACATGCACGGGAGGCAGTCCTCCGACGACGCTGAAGGCGTCGACATTTCCGCCAGCAATGAAGATCGTGTCGATGCGTATCGAAGCGCGACCGGTGTTGACGATGAAATCCGCCACGAGCGAATCGCGCCGGTCACCTACGATCAGCCTTCCCATATCCACGTCCTGTGCACGCGCGGCGGGGATCACAATGCTGAAGACGGCATCCGACACATCCGTCAGCTGGGCATGCACCGCTGATGTGCCTGGCAGCATGGCGAAAATGAGAAGCGATATGGTCCGCTGAAGGATTCGCATGATTCAGTATGTCCGAACGACTCGAAATCCAACCATGCCGCTCATCTTCGCATGGGCACCGTCGCGCGAGGAGGATCGACAGCCGGTGGCATACGAGGAATACAATCCGCCGCGCACGACACGGTAAAACGGTTGAGACGGGATGGGTGGACCGGATGGATCAATGGTTTCGGACGGATCGTATACGTTCAGATAATCCCAGCACCATTCCTGGACATTCCCGTGCATATCGTACAGGCCGAATGCATTGGGACGACGTCGGCTGACATCCTGCAACGCGGCGGTATTCCCGCAGTACCAACCGAGAGTATCCAGGGTAGGATCAACAGGGGTGCAGTAGGGCTCGCGCATCCCTCCGCCCGTGAACTCGAGGTTGCCGTTCGCACGACAGGCATATTCCCATTCCGCTTCCGTGGGCAGACGATATCCTTTCGCCTGGAAATTGCAGGTGACGTCCTCACCCTCCAGAACGTAGCATTCCTCCAATCCTTCCAGCCGTGAGCGGGCATTACAGTATTCCACGGCCATGTACCACGAGACACCGTTCACCGGCAGAAGATCACTTCCGGTCATGATGGAAGGATTGTAGCCCATCACATCGATGAACGCTCGCTGTGTGATCACCGTCACGGAAATAAGAAACGGACGATCGATGAACACATCATGCACCGGACGCTCCAGCGCTGTTCCCGTTCCGACCATATCCCCCATCCGGAGGCGACCCCGCCCCAGCAGGACCATATCATCGGGCACAGGATCCTTTTCCTCCACCGTGACACGCACAAGACACTCGTCACTGGCGACGACGGGGACTCGCCACTTGTATTCGAGTCCGGTCGCACCCTTGACAACGGATTGCCAGCTGCGTCCATTGTCGGCACTGAACTCGAGGCGGACGGGCTCATCGGGGGCGACGCCCTCCCAGGAAATGACGGTATCGCTGCCTGCAATGAACAGCTCACCTCCGTTCGGATGCAGAAGCGTGATTGTCCGGTGATCCCAGCACTTCCCCGGGAAACCTGCAGATGCGAAGAATTCCGGTCGGCAGGCGTTCGACTCGAGGGTGAAACGACAGGTCGCCCGCGAGGAATCGAGCGCCCGATAGGAGAGCGTGAGCGTACGTGTCTTTCCGGGTGGAAGCGAAAAAGGTGGCGGATTCCCGCCGTAATCGGCTATGAAGAAGCGTGCATCGGATACGGCAATGCTGTCGACATAGACAGACCGGTTTATTGCGCGGATGGTGCAGAATGCCTGCCCCGTGCTTCCGGGAGGAACCGCTCCGATTTCGATGACCGAGGACGGCAGGAATTCCAGCTCCGGGAGCATGGATCTATCCACGCTGTACTCACCCACAGAGTGGACTCCGTGTGCGGGGAGTTCCAGCACCACGCGCCGGGCATAGTCGCAGCCCTCGCTTTCCCACTCGATCATGCATGGCTCATCTTCCTGCACCGTCGATACAATAGTACGGAAAATCATCCGTGCATCGTCCGCGGTTTTGACGCCCGCATAACTGCGTCCGCCGGTGATATCACACAGCTGAGCGAGGAGATCCGGCATGCGATCCTCCATGGTGACGCAATACACTTCCGCGGCGACCTGTCGCGCCATTTCGAAAATCGCAACGGCATTCCCCGTCGCGTAGCCGTCTGTGAGAAGAA
>JAFGKR010000104.1 GCA_016928515.1 Bacteroidota bacterium
AGCCAGGTATTCACCGTCCCGTCGGGATCGATGCGGTAGATGTGGCTGTCTCCGTTGTTCGGATTTCCTCCGGCGACATAGATCGTGCCGTCATCCGTGCCGTTGACGTCGTAGAAGTGTTCGTCATGGGGCATATCCACCCATTTGAATGTATCCTCTTCCGGGGAATAGAGCACGAGCGACCGCTTGTAACCGACCGCGCAGACGTGCTTCTGATCCTGCGACGACCAGATGTCGCTGATGCCGCTGTTGAAATAGAAGCCTTTGTAGGGATAGCGCTTCCACTGCACGCCGTCCCACCGGAACGGGGATCCGCCGCAGAGCCAGATATTATTCGCTCCGAAGGCTTTGGCATCCCACAATTCATAATTCGAGTCACGACCCATTGAATTGTATGTGTGCATCGTCCATTCCCTCCCGTTCCAGTGAGCTGCATTCCCTATCGGTCTCGGATCCGGTTTCCCGAGAGAATCATTCCGATAGAACTGTCCGGTCACCCAAATGTCGTCCGTTGCGACCGCGGCCACACCGTGAATGGCTGAGAGCTGTATCCCCACCGTGTCGTATTCCCACACGAAATCATGGCTGGTCGTATCGAGAGGAAGCGTGACGGCCGGTTCCGGTTCGACGACGGACGGGTTGTCTTCCCGGCAGGCAGATGCGAGCGCGAGGAGGGGGAGAAGAAGAGGGATGAGGATTCGTGTTTGTAGCTGCATGACTGTTTCCCTGTTGTTGCTTTTCGGTCCGGTGAGTGAGAGCGCCCATGCGCTCTCAGCTCCCGGTGTGGTGAACACCCCACAGCACAGGCGGCAGTGCCGGGACTCTGCAGACGTCCGCAAGCGCGGTGCCGCTCCCTGTGACGCACCCTCCCTCAGCGCGTCCGGCACGTGACGCGGCATGGCCGCAACTGTGGGGGAAAAAAAAGAATCGTCCGCCCCTTCCCGTGCTCCTGCAGGCATCGCTCGATGCGACGTGATGGTCGTCGCCGGCTTTCCCCCGGACGCTGCGCCCCTTCGCGCGCATCCTTCCGGCATCCCTGCTTCCGGCGCCCGGGAATTCCCCGCGTGCGGACGTATTCCATCGCGGCGGGACAATCCCTTCCGCAGAGGCAGATATGATTCCCCGTTCCCTGACCGGACCACCTTCCCGATCCCCGTCTCCCGCTCCGGTTCCTGCGTCACACGGCTTGTGGGTTGTCCTGCTGCAATGGAATGTTTTGTTCTTATTCATTATCCGATAACGAGATTTTGTTTACATGTTCTATTCGAAAGCCAGAATACGTAATGACATCCATAGAGTCAAGTACATATTTCCCCTTTTATCATAAATCAGCGACATTTTTATGGAGCCTCCTACACACCACATACGTAATTCCATATTTTTCGACGATTTATTTAGGGATTTCAATTCATAGTGCAGGGAGGAACGGAGGCAGAAAAAAGTGCATGATTGCGATCAAACACAATTCACATGGGAACAAAACGCGTGGATAATGCGCAGATGACAGATTTGCAGCAGCTTCGGTGAGGAATTGCTTACACTCCCTCCATCCATCCACCCGGGTTCATACCATGATTGCTTTCCGACAGATCGAGAACCGGTTCAGCCTCGAACTGAATCATTCCAATCCTGTCATGCAAATGCTCTTCCAGGCCCTGCGGCCGGGTATCGAGTGGTCATTGGCGTTGCATCAGCTGACGGCGATTGCCGAAACGGCGGAACGCATCGATGACGCCGACAGCGCTGAGAACAAAATCCTGCGTGCACTCGGTGCATCGTGCATGGTGAATGAGGAGGCGCTGGAGCGGATTCCTGCAGAGGGACCACTGGTTGTCGTGGCGAATCATCCGTTCGGTGGAGTCGAGGGACTGCTCCTCGCATCCATCCTGAGACGACGGCGATCGGACGTACGCATCATGGCCAACCATATTCTCGGAAATATCCGTCAGCTCCGGGAACTGTTCATCCTCGTGGACCCTTTCGGAAACAATACCTCCACCCGCGCCAACCTCGGCGCCATGAAGGAAACACTGCGCTGGCTGGAGCGCGGTGGCGTGCTGGGGGTGTTTCCGTCCGGTGCGGTTTCACATCTCGACCTCAAGCGCAGACGCGTCAGCGATCCCCCGTGGAACAAGAGTATAGGCCGCCTGGTACAGGCCAGCGGCGCAGCTGTTCTACCCGTGTATTTCGAGGGACAGAACGGCCCCCTGTTCCAGACTCTCGGCCTCCTGCATCCCTTGTTCCGCACTGCACGTCTGCCGTACGAATTCGTCAACAAACGCGGTCTTCAGGCTCGCGTACATCTTGGCCCGGTCATCCCGCCCGAGCGCCTCGCACGCTTCAAGACACCGGGTGACCTCATCTCGTATCTTCGCATCCGCACCGAGATGCAACGACAGGAGGACCATGTCCCCCTGCCGGTTCCCCGCATCACCACACTGCAACCGGTGATCCCGGGGTCAGACACGACAGCGATACGAGACGAGATCGCCGCCCTGCCGACGGATGCGCAACTGATCGCACATGATCATTTCCGTGTCTTCGTTGCCAGTGCCCAGGCCGTTCCCACCGTTCTGCGCGAGATCGGCCGTCTGCGGGAAATCACCTTCCGGGCAAACAACGAAGGAACAGACAGAGAAATCGATCTGGATCGCTTCGATGAACACTACCTCCACCTGTTCCTGTGGGATGACGACACCGATGCGGTCGTTGCCGCCTACCGGCTGGGACAAACCGATCGCATATTGGAAACACATGGAAAGGACGGTCTCTATACACGAACCCTGTTCGACATCCGCAAGCGCCTGCTCAAGCAGATCTCCCCGGCACTGGAGATGGGACGCAGCTTTGTCCGCCAGGAGTATCAAAAACAATTTCTCCCGCTCATGCTGCTGTGGCGCGGCATTGGCGCGTACGTCGTGCGGAATCCCCGCTATGCGTATCTTTTTGGTCCGGTGAGTGTCAACAGCGCGTACAGCAGCACCTCACAGCAGCTGCTGGTGGAATTCCTGCGCCGCC
>JAFGKR010000105.1 GCA_016928515.1 Bacteroidota bacterium
CCCGCGCACCGCGGACGGAAATAAAATCATGTGCCATCTGCGTCAGGACCCGTCCTTCCGACGAAGTGAATTCAATCTTCTAAAATGAACAAACAACCCTATTGCGCACAACACTGTATCCCTGCACCGTGGAATGCCGGCATAAAAAAGCGGGCTACCCGAGGGAAGCCCGCCCAGCGAATGCAGAGACAGAAACCCCGTTATCTGGCGATTACAACCCTGCGTGTTTGCACCAGGTGATTCTCTTCCATATGAAGGAAGTAGGTCCCGCTGGGGAGTCCCTGGAGTTGCATGACGCTGCTGCCATGATCAGCGGCCCCAGCAGCATCGATGACGCGTTGAAGCACGCGGCCGGAATAGTCGTGCAGCGTCAGCGAAAGGGGACCACCGCTCTCCCGGCTATAGGAGACGGTAAGATAATCGCGTGCCGGCTGGGGAAAGACCGACTGAATCCCAAAGCCCTTCGTCGGTGCATGCAGTTCCACCACCGTATGCAGAGCTTCTGTTCCGTCCCGATCGATCTGCAGCAAACGATAGCGGATGCGACCGGTGATGCCTGCAACATCTTCGACCCACAGGTATTGCCGGGGTGCGGCGGAGCTCCCCGCGCCCGACACGAAGTCTCGTGCCTCCCACGCACCGTCGTTCACGGCACGTTGGATCTCGAATCCGAGATTGTTCGTCTCCGTCGTGGTTTGCCATTGAAGGTGCGCGTTCCCGGCTTTGAGCGTGGCATGGAAGGATGCCAGCTCGACGGGCAGCAAGCCCAGCTCGATGCTCCCTAATGTGGCGGCATTGATGGTGGAGTAGGATGCCAGGGTTGTGGGTGCGGCACCGAGCATTGCATCGCTGGTGATGCGAGCGACGCCTCCGCCCGAGTTGCTCGTTCCGAAAAACGGTCGGATCGGGGTGTTTGAATATATCCCGAGGTTTGGTTCCGTACTGACTGCAGAGTTCAGCTGCGCCATCGGCACCTGGAATTCGACCCAGGCCGTCCCGAGCCAGGTCGCCTGGGTACGCGCCTTGTCGAGGTTGAGATCACCGTCGTTCTTGCTGAAGCTGTAGACGGTTTTCGATACGTTCCGCACGTAATCCGCCACAATGACCGATGCGGTGCTTCCGGTTACATAGAGATAAACCACGCCGAGTTCCGTCGTCGTGGGAAAATTCGCAAACTGCACGAGCCAGCATCCCTGGCTCCAATTGCCGTTCGAACTCAATGGATTTGTGGTTACCTGCATGCGCAGGAAAAGAGTCGCCGGACTGCTGCTTTGGAAATACAGCTGTGCGGAGGCGGGGATGCCGGCACTCGAAGTGACCTCGAGTGGACCCTGCCCCGTCCCGGAATCGCTACCGTCATCCGAGACAACGCCGTTGTTGGCGAGGACGGTGACCCATTTGGTCGAATCCGGCCATGTCGCCTGAGCACGTGTGTGGGAAAAATGTACGGGCAGGAAAAGCGCTGTGAGTAGTGCCGGTATCGCCACACGGCGCAGCATCACCGTAACTGCGTCGGATCGCATATTCTCTCCTCTGAATTATGATAGACTTCCTGAATAATGTCCTGTATAGGATTTGACTTCGGTCTTCGTCTGTGTGCCCGCTCCTTCGTGTGTCCCGGGCGTTTGCGTTGCAATGATGGGGCGCGAATAACGAGTGTAATCTACCGCAGAAAATCTTCCACCGCATGAACAGGATATTACAACGAAATGAAAATATTGTAAGACAAGAGGGGAGGGCATGAAAAAAAACCCGCCGGGGGTACCGGCGGATTCTCTCTCTTCACTCAACAGTATGTATGTACGGACCTTTATTTTATTAGAACAACAGGATACATGCTTTGCTCCGCCCCCGTCTGCAGCTTGAGGAAATGGCGCCCACTGGGCAAATCGTCCGCATGAACGTTCACTGCATGCGCGGGCGATGCTGCATCCATGTATGCAAGGCGACGTTCCACACTGCTGCTTCCGCTGCCCGCGACGAATCGGATCTCGTCCCGGTTGCGACTGTACGTCGACCGTTCGACGGCAAAACCGTGATTGTTGGTCTCCGTCGCAGTGATCCAGCGCAGCATGGCGGAACCGGATTTCGCGTAGGCACGGAAGGATGTCAGTTCATTGGTCGGATCACCGAACTGCACCAGCCACGTACCGTTGACCCATGAGCCGTTCGATGCGATCGGTGATGCCTCGAGCTGCATGCGATCGAAGGTGGTGGATTCGTCAAACGTCATGAAAATATGCATGCTGATTCTGTACATCTCTGTGTTCGATACGTTCATTCCACTGTTTCCATCCAAATCAATGCATATTTCGTGCCAACGGTGGATTTTCGACTGGAATCATCGAATAGCACCTAAAATTGACGGGATACTGCAGCAGAGAACGTATCGTTGTTCGGAATCCGTACAGTCGTCCACGACAGGGAGCATGAAATTCGTACACCATCTCCGGGAAACATGATGAGCGAGCAAACGTCCCCGTATCGGATAAAATTCTCCTTGACTTTTATCCGGCGATATGCTACCATGGCTCATTCGCATTTCATGATATATCTGTCTCAGTGATCCGGCAACGGATGTGCCAGTTTCTCGTTGTAATACAGGATATTTAGGTCTGCTTATAAATAATCCGACAGTATCGTTGGATGATGCAAGGAGTCGCGCAATGAAATTCAAGAATGCTTTGGCGGGGTTCCTGCTGGTGACAGGACTCTTTCTCTGCCTCCCGATGCACACCTACTCCCAGTACTGGTCCACTCTCCTGGATTCCGGCGCAGACGGTACGGATCTCGTGGCAGCCGCGGATCATCAGGGCGCGTATACCGCACTGACGGGAACCGCGACAAGCGCCCGTGGGGTGACCACCGCCTTTACTACTCTCATTTCATCGTCCGGCGATACACTCTGGACCCGCACCGTCTCCGGAATCCATGACGTTCGGGGGATTGACGTGGCCATCACACCCGATCACGGTGTCCTCGTTGCCTGTGCAACATGGACGCCACAATCCTGGCGATCATCCCTGGTGAAATACGACTCCGACGGTTCGATCGCCTGGGAACTCCCGATCGACGTCGGAAGCCAGGCCATGCAACTCTACCCCATCGCTCTGGATCTCCTCCCGGACGGCACGTCCGTCCTGCTCTGCCAGGACGCACTGTCCCGCAGCGGTACCAGCTATCTGGTCGCCACCGCCTTCGGCGGAAGCCCTTTCTGGCACACGGCGGAATCGAATGCGTTGCTGGCGGACATGTTTATTGATAACGGTAACATCTACGTGGTCGGATCCATCGCAGGATCGCCGGGACGCGACATGTTCGCCGCCCGATACAAGGCGAGCGGTCCGCGGGATGCATTCGTTACCATCGACGCAGCTGCCGGCATGGACGATGCGCTCTCCGTCGTCACCGCTGTCGGCGATGTCCTGTACGCCGGTGGCCGCATCCCCGACGCAAACGGCGACGTCCTTCTCACCATGCTCCGCTGGCCGGTCGGTGGCAACGCATCCTTCCACACGCTGCATTCCACCTACGGCGCGCACCGCTGCACAGACATCCGCGCAGTGCACGGCGCAGGTATCGCACTGACCGCACGAGTGGAGAATGCCCAAGGCGGCATGGGTGCACTCATCGGGATGTATGACGCCGCCGGCACGCTCCTGTGGTCCGATACCCGCGACGGAAGTGGCAGTGGGGATGTGACTCCACCAAGATTCGCAGGCTGCAGCGGAGGTTTTGCTGAGGGAAGCGATACCCTGCGCATCGAGTGGGCACCGGCGCTGGACGATGTCAGCATGCCGGATGAAATCCTCTATTCAGTATACGCGGCGACCGCGTCAGGGGCACAGAATTTCACAGCAGCGGACATCCACACACAGGGGAGCCCGAATGCACCTCTCAGCGGACTCACACCGAATACAACGTATTACATTGTAGTGCGTGCCGCGGATATCGCGGGAAATCGCGATGGCAACACCCGAGAGATCTTGCTCACCACCGGCGGTGAGTCCCTGCGCATCGTCACCAAGGCCCTGCTCGACGGCACAGAGGGGCAGCCGTACAGCGCGACCCTGCAGGCCGAAGGTGGTCAGTCCCCGTATCACTGGGAGCAGACCGCCGGTGCATTGCCACCGGGCATCGTGCTGGATACAACCGGCCTCCTCAGCGGCACTCCGACGACACCGGGCAGCTATACCTTCACCGTCACGGTAACCGACGCCCTCAACGCAACGGCTTCAGAGGAATACACGGTGAACATCGCTGAGCCGGCACTGAGAATTGTCACTGATATGCTTCCGGATGCGCAGGTCTGCCAGCCGTATCTCTTCACCCTGCGTGCACAGGGCGGACAAACGCCGTACATGTGGGCAATTATCGGCGGTGATTTCCCGAACGGCTTCCAGCTCAGCGACGACGGCGCACTCAGCGGGGAAACCCATATCCCCGGCAGCCATACATTCACCGTCGGCGTGGAGGACGCGAACCGCCAGACGGATACGAAAGAGCTGACGCTCACCATCGCTTCCGGTCCCAGGCTCCATGTCACCGGCGACATGACGCTCCCCGGCGGAATGCACTGCTTTTCCACATTGTATGTAAACCCCGGTGCCCGCCTCGTGTTCGAGGGACCTGCGAGCATCCGCTGCACGGACTCGCTCGTCGTGCTCGGTGAACTCGTGGCTGACTGCGCGGATCTGACCTTCCTTGATTACCATGTCGCGCTTATTCGCGGCCGCATCGACAATCGCTGCGTGACCGGAGATTCCACGCTGGGCGGTTCGCTGTTCTTTTACAGCGATCACGGCGAGGTCAGCATTGAGATGGGATCGCAGACCTCCGGAATCTTCTCCCACGGCGGCCTGCACATGACTGACGACACGACAATTGCCGAATGGGAGACCGTTGTCACGCCCGATGCGCGTTCCACCACTCCCCTCGATCCCGTCGCGGCGCTGACCGCGGATGTTCTCAACGACGTCGTCGCTCCCGGTGAAGGCGTTTCGGTTTCCTTCCTCTGTGAAGGCGCGGATCCGGACGGTGGTCCGGTGACCTTCGCCATCGATTTCGGGGATGGGGAAACACGTGACGACCTCATTCCCGACGTCGGTCCCGGTCTCGACGTGGAAAAACGCTACAGCGTCCCCGGTAGCTATCTCGTGACGCTGACCGTGGAGGACGATGAAGGACGCAGCACCGGAGCCACCGCGCGCATCGTCATCGGCGACAGTCTCTCCGACGGTTCCGAAGGACTCGGAGCCTGCATTTCCCCCGACTGGCTGCTCGTCCCGAAGAAAGATTCGGTGTACTTCGCCCTCGACGAAGGCACGGGACCGGTCACATCTCTCGCCAGTGTGCTCTGGGATTTCGGAGACGGAAATACATCCAACGCCGTCAACCCGGTGCATCTCTATGCGCAGGCGGGACGCTATCCCGTGACCTGCACGGCGACGGATGATTCCGGGAACACCGCCATGACACAGTGTTCCGTCTCCATCTACACTCCCGATACAAATGCCGTGCGGACACCGCCTCCCGGCGCACCTTCAATTGGGGGCGTGGCCCCGCAGGCGCAGCGTACGGTGAATGTCGATGCTCCGGTGCACGTGACGCGGCGCATCGTGTACAGGGGATATCAGCACATGCGTATCGGACCGAACGCCGCCGTCACCACGCGCAACGGAAGAGACGGGATTCCCGGCATCGCGGGAGGCTCGGGTCGTGGTCTCTCGGTATACTCTCCCGGCTGGCTGATCATCAACGGCTCGAACATCGCAGCGGGAAGCGGCGGTGCGGGAGCATCGAACTCACCGAACGGATCCAGCGGCACCAAGGGTGGAAAGGGCGGAAGCCTGTACGTGCAGGGACGAAACGTATGGATCGGAGGCGGAACCACACTCTCCGGCGGAGACGGCGGGAATGGGGGGGATGTGAGTGTCAGCGTTCCGGCTGAGGGCACGGCACGGGCATTCGCGAAACGCGGCGGTGACGCCGCCGGGCGCGTCCGCATTCAGGCATCGAATTCTCTTACGTTCGGCGGTCCCGTCACCATTCACACCGGAAACGGCGGAAACGGCGGGAATGCCACCGCTACCGGCGGACCCGGTCAGAACCGATGTCCCACGGGCCAGAATGGCGCCAATGCCCTCGCACGCGCCGGCGGAGGCGGCAAGGCCGGGAAGCGGCATACGGTCCGCGGTAACATCAGCGGTCTGAATAACGTCACAGTGACCGGAGGCCAGGGCGGAAACGGCGGTACGGCGATCGCATCCGCCGGGAGGGGCGGAAATGCGGAATGCGACAACTTCGCCCGCGGTGGAAAAGGCGGCTGGGCAAAAGCGTTCGGCGGAGACGGCGGAAGCTCCGGCCAGACAGGAACCGCTGCAGCCGGCGGAGAAAACTTCAAGCCCGGCAAGGGCGGAGACGCGTCAGCGACCCCGGGTGACGGTGGCCACGGCATCGCACACCCCAATCCTGCCGTCGGGAAGGATGGCTGTCCGGGAGAAAACGGCGGTGACGCCGAGGCATACGGCGGAAACGGCGGCGACGGCCTCGCTGTCAGCGGGAAGAAAGGCCGGCTCACCGGACGCGGACAGGATGCGGATCCCGGTACCGCCACCGTCAATGGCGCTGACGGCGGAAGCGGCATCGCCACCGGCGGCCGCGGCGGAAACGGTACCACCTGCGACTGTGACGGAGGAAACGGGGGCAAAGCGGACGCCCACGGCGGATTCCGCGGAAAAACGGAAGCCCGCGGACAGAGCGGTGGCACCGCGGTAGTCAACGAAGCGGATGACGGAACGGCCTACGCGCAGGGCGGAGCGGGCGGAAACGGCGGCCACTGCTGCACTCCGCCGGCTCCTGTCGGAGGAGACGGCGGAAACGGCGGCGACGCGGTCGCGTCGGCCGGACCGAACAACGGCATCGGAGACGCCCTCGGGGGCAACGGCGGAGACGGCGGAGACGGCAAGGGTCCCGGAGCCGGGGGAGCGGGCGGTAATGCAACCCGCAATGCCCCCAGGGGACAGGAGATCGACGGCGCGGATGGCGCGGACGGTGAGTGGTGTTTCATCTTCGATTCATGGTACATCTACTTCAGCACCATTCCTGACGGAACAATCAGCCCGGGATCGGACCAGGTCCTCGGCACCTATACCGACAAGGATCTCGGTACGCAGATCGGCCAGGTCACCGTGCACTTCATGTCACAGTCCGAGGCCGGTATCCCACAACTCGTCGGCTACTTCAAGGCCGGTCCACAGGTCTTCCTCGAAGCGGGCGGCTTTTCCATCGACATGGGAACGCTCACGGATGTCGTCGAGCCCACGCGCAACTGGTACAACACGGAGTTCTCCATGAACTTCCAGAACAACGGTACCACGCCCGGAATGATGACCATGGTCGGATATCAGAACAACACCGTGATCGCTTCGCGGGAAGTGTTCATAGATCCGGCGGTCCCGAATTATAGCGCAGCCATCGCCGCCCCGCAGGGACAGCAGTTCGACGAGGTTACAGTCGTCACCGATGTTCCCGTGACCTACAATCACTGGGAAATCGAAATCATCGTTTTCGATCCCTGATCCGTTCAACCGATACACCGGAGATACAATGAAAACCACAGCATTCCTTCTGCTCTGTCTTTGTTTCGCCGTTCTCACCGGTTCGACGGTCATGGGACAGTCGATCGCCGTTCCGCATGTGACCGCAGTGGGACCGGACGGCACGCTCTACGTCGCCGCATCCGCGACCGACGCGGCGGGTGCGTCCGAGCTCTGGCTTCTTGCATACGACGCGGACGGCACGCGTGAAGGCGAACTCCTCCTCTCCGAGGCGCCGGACATGCTTCCGGTCTTCATGACAGCGACGGCCGACACGCTGTTCATCGCCGGTACTGCGACAGGTGGCAGCAGTCTCGACTACATCTGCATGGCCATCGATCCTGCAGGTCTTGTCGGCATCAAGGAGATCCCACCGCCCGCCGTCTTCACGCTCGAAGCCGGGTATCCGAATCCCGTATCGGATGCGGCGGCAGTGCTTGAATACACGTTGCCGTATGCGGCCCCGGTACGGCTCGAAGTCCGCTCCCTGACCGGCGCCATCGTGGAAACCATCGTCGACGATATCAAACCGGCCGGGCGGCACCGCGTGACATTCTCGCCGCGCGACCTGTCGAGCGGAACATATTATTTCATGCTCTTTTCCCCCGAGGGCGTGACCGTCCGCAAACTGGCGGTGATACGCTGATGGAAACGAGGTCATGTTGATATGCAACAGACGTACGAAACAAGACCAATGGAATTTTCCCTGCCTGCGGTGATTTTTGTATTTTGAGTGATTACGGATTGTCCGCAACCGGTCATCACAGGCATTCATGAGCGAAGAGGAACAGGAACAGCCCTCCGCATCCTCACAGGAGGAAAACGGAACCGAGGAACAGGAACGCGGCGAGATGTCCTTCCTGGACCATCTCGAGGAACTGCGTTGGCGCATCATCTACACACTGATCGGCGTGATCGTGGGCGCCGTGGTGCTGTGGTTCTTCATCACGCCGCTGATGGATTACGTGTTGCTCCGGCCGGCCGAACAGTACGACATGCGCCTGCAGAACCTGCGTCCCTTCGGCCAGGTCTTCCTCTACATGCAGGTCGCCATCTTCGGCGGCATCATCCTCAGCATTCCCAATACCATCTACCAGATCTGGAAGTTCATCTCGCCGGGACTCTATCCGCACGAGCGCCGCTACATCAGCGCAATCGTTATCTTCACATCTCTCTGCTTCATCCTCGGTGTGGCGTTTGCCTATTTCTTTGTCCTCCCTGCGGCATTCAAATTCTTCATGGCATTCGGAACGACGGAAATCGAAAACATCATTTCCATCGAATACTATTTCGAATTCATCCTGACGCTGATGATCGGCGCCGGCGCGATTTTCGAGCTTCCCATGCTGTCTTTTTTCCTCTCGCGCCTCGGCATCATCACCCCGAAGCTGATGCGGAAATATTGGCGGCATGCCATGGTTGTCAGCTTCGTCGTCGCCGCCCTGATTTCGCCCGGACCCGATCCCTTCAGCATGCTGCTCATGGCCATTCCGCTGGTATTTCTTTACGAACTCAGCATCTTGATCAGCAAAATCAGTTACAAGAAACGACGAGCCAGGAAAGCATGATCATACGGGTACGCAGTTGAAACTCGACGCCATCATTGCGCCGGTTCAGGAAGAACTGAAGTCCTTCGAGACGCATTTCCGCCGCTCGCTGCGCTCGGATGTCGGACTGGTGGATGCCGTCGTGCGCTACATGGTCAAGCGCAAGGGCAAGCGTATTCGTCCCGCGCTCGTGCTGCTTTCCGCCGCCGCCTGCGGAGGCATTCATGAAACGACCTACCGCGGAGCCGCGCTCGTCGAGCTGCTGCACACCGCCACGCTGATACATGACGATGTGGTCGACGACGCAGGGACGCGTCGCGGATGGCCTTCGATCAATGCAATCTGGAAGAACAAAGTATCCGTTCTTCTCGGTGACTACGTGCTCGCGCGCGGTCTCCTGCTCTCGCTCGAAAACGAAGACATCGCTTTCCTGCACAGTACGTCGATTGCCGTCAAGCGCATGAGCGAGGGTGAACTGCTGCAGATACAGAAATCCCGGCAGATGAACACAGACGAGAAAACGTATTTCCGCATCATCGGCGACAAGACCGCATCCCTGCTCGCCACCTGCTGCGAGATCGGCGCACGAAGCGCCACGGAAGACACGGAAACCATCGAACGCTTGCGCGCGTATGGAGAGGCGCTCGGCATCGCCTTCCAGATCCGCGACGACATCCTGGATTTTCTCGGCACCGAAGCTACCATCGGCAAGCCGGTCGGGGGCGACCTGAAGGAAAAAAAACTCACGCTGCCGCTGATTCACGCATTTCAGAACGCACCGTCCTCCGAACGCAAGCGTGTTCTCCGTGCGCTGAAAAGCGGAGTCCGTCGCAAGGACATCAAGGAAATCGTCGCCTTCGTCCAGAAATACAGCGGCATCATCTATGCGGAAAAGGTCGCAAACGAATACCGCGACCGCGCGATCGAAACGTTGCGGGACCTCCCCGACTCCGAAGCGCGCCATTCCCTGACCGTCCTCGCCGACTTCGTCGTCGCCCGGAAAAAATAGGAATCTTCCTTTCACCCTTTAACCTTTTCACCTCTTCACCTCTTCACGATCTTCACCATGAAACGATATCTCCGCATCCCGCTTCTCCTCCTCCTCACAACCACATTCCTCCCCGCCCAGACGAAGGTCGAACGCGTCGAAGTGCTGGAAACCGAACTGGGACGTCCAATGACGTTCGAGGACATGTACGCCCTCGGACGCGTCAGCGATCCGCAGGTCTCGCCCGACGGCGGGAAAATCCTGTATGTCGTCACCTATTACAGCCTCGAAAGCAACAAGCCGAACAGCGATATCCATGCCATCGACATCCTCGGGGAAAACAGGGTGCGGCTGACCGACAGTCCCTCCTCCGACGCACATCCCCGCTGGTCGCCCGACGGCTCCTCCATAGCGTTCATTTCCTCCCGTGAGAACGGACGACAGATCTGGATGATGAATCCCGACGGAAGCGGCCAGCGCCGCGTCACGGATCTCTCCACCGGCATCGACGCGTTCGAATGGACACCCACCGGTACCCATTTCCTCTACACCTCGTCGGTGTATCCGGACTGCGAGAACGACGCCTGCAACAAGACACGCGATGAAGAAATCGAGAAGAATCCCGTCAAGGCAAAGCTGATCGACGCTCTTCCCTACCGCGTGTGGAATTCCTGGAGGGACGGAAAGTACAGCCACGTCTTTGCCATGCCATCCGCCGGTGGCCTCCCCGTGGAACTGACCCCGGGTCCCTACGACACACCGCCCATCGACATCGGCGGAAACCAGGACTTCACCGCCTCGCCCGACGGCAGGGAGATTGCCTATGTCAAGAACACCGACAAGATGCTCGCCGCCAGCACGAACAACAACATCTGGCTGGTGAACATCGACGGTTCAAATGCGCGCTGCATCACAGCCGAGAACAAGGCCAACGACAACCAACCCGTGTACTCTCCCGACGGCAGGTACATCGCCTTCCGCAGCATGGAGCGGGCGGGATACGAGGCCGACAAATACGATTTGAAAATTTACGAACGCAGCAGCAAGCGCACCTGGACGCTGACCACCGGCGTCGACCGCTCGGTGGACGAGATCATCTGGACAAACGACAGCCGACGCATCCTCTTCACGGCGCAGGACGGTCCGTACAAGTCTCTCTTCGAAGTACCGGTGGAAGGCGGCGACGTGCTGCGCGTCATCAAGGGCGTGCTGGAACTGCAGTACGCGCACATGGATTCGGTGAAAATCGTGGAGCTGGGCACGTACCGGCACGACTTCCGCATGCACCCAGACGGCGAAACGCTGGTCTTCATCGGCGAGCGCATGAATTATCCCGCCGAGGTCATGTCCATCAAGTACGACGGCCAGCGCATCTTCGATATCCGCCAGCTCACCACGACCAACGCGGAGCTGCTGGAGCAGATCCACATGCCCGCGCCCGCATCTTTCACCTTCAAGAGCTTCGACGGCAAGGACGTGCAGGGATGGATCGTGGTGCCCCCGGACTTCCATCCCTCGAAAAAATTCCCGATGATCTACCTCGTCCACGGCGGTCCTCAAGGCGTATGGAGCGACAACTTCCATTACCGCTGGAACCTGGAGCTGTTCGCTTCGCCCGGATTTGTGGTTGTTGCGGTCAACTGCCGCGGGTCCGTGGGTTTCGGACAGGAATTCACCGACGGGGTGAACGGCAGCTGGGGCGGTGCACCGTACAAGGACCTCATCACGGGACTGGATTACGTGCTGAGGGAATACCCGTTCATCGACGCAAAGCGAATCGGCGCGGCCGGCGCCTCTTACGGCGGATACATGATGAACTGGTTTCTCGGGAACACCGATCGGTTCAAGGCGATCTTCTGCCACGCCGGTGTGTACGATCTCG
>JAFGKR010000012.1 GCA_016928515.1 Bacteroidota bacterium
CCGGCCTGAAGGATGGATTGGAAGCTGAGCGTTTCGATGTTGATGAAGCGTGTCAGAAGCGTCCGTTTCTTGTTGACGGTCCGGAATTTTCCCAGAACGGCACCAAGTTCCGGATGCTCGATGAGTTGTATCGCAAGATACTTCAACGCGTCGACGGCCGGCGTATTGTCTGCATCGTACACCGCGATGAGGGAATGCTCTGCCTGTGACAATCCGAGATTCAAGGCGCGTGACTTTCCCATCCCGCCCTCTCCTTTCGGGACGTCATAACAGAGAACACGCGCGTCCTCCGCCGCATGGCGGCGCACGATCTCACCCGTCCTGTCGGAGGAACCGTCGTTGATCACGATGATCTGCACCCTGTCCTTCGGATACTCCAATGCGCGCATGGCCAGCAGCGTACGATCGATGACGAGCTCCTCGTTATGAGCGGGTATGAGGATGCTGACACCGGGAAAATCGTATTCCCTCGCATCGACTGCTCGGCGCTCCCGGATGGAAGCGGACTGATGAAAAAAGCCTGCCAGTGTCAACAGCAGTTGCCAGCCAATCATGAACCAGATGAGAATGACGGCAAGGACAAACAATCCGTTGATAAGAAGTTGCAGGGATTCGTTCATACGCGCTCCCCGGATCCGGGAGGTACGACGGGTTGTGGCTGCGATCGCCGTCGAACGCGCATGACACCGTACATGAGCAGGAGAACGACCAGGGAGAGAATGCCGAAAAGCACGATGAGGGTTGAGGACCAGAGACTGGTCATGCTGATGCTGTACGACACTGTCCCCTGTGTGACAATGCGGACGTCGTGACGCCCGTGCGGAAGCAACACGCTGTACCGCTCGATCCCTTCGCGGATCCGCACGTCCACACGCTCACCGTCCACATACACGTCGATCGGTTTTTTGTTGATCGTCACATAGCAGCGTTCCCCGCTCACATAGGTAAAGCGCACGCTGCGTTCACTCTCGTCCATCGACAGAAGGTTGCCTGTGCAGGAGCGCAACGTTGCATGCAGGCTCTGCGCATCGAAAAGCGCTTCGCCTTCAGGTCGAAGCGTGACGGTATGCCTCCCGGCAGGTATGAGGAAGCGGCCGTCCCCCGCAGCGGTGCGTATCGCTCCGTCAACGAGAATCGACTTCTGATCGGGACTGAGCTGCAGTGTGAGCGACAAGGGACTGCGAACGATATACCCATCCTCCGTGCGTTCAATCCGCGCCTTCCCCGTCGACGCAAAAGGAAGAAAAGGGAAATCCTGTGGATTGATCGTCGACTCTGCATACACAACGGTACGCTCGGTCTCCATACTGCTGACGCTGTAGAGTGCAAACGCTTCGATACCGGACTGCACCGTGGTGGGAAATATCGTCGGATGTTCGGGATCACGGAAATTGAGTATGTTCACGTCGAGGATGAAATCATCCCCGAGCAATTCCCTGTAGGTGGCCGCGATGTCCCTGTACCGCCGGGGATCCTCGGACCAGCGCGCCATGGGATCCTCGACGATGAGGGTGAACGGGTACCGGTCACGCAGAGCGATAATGCGCCGAATGTCGACACCCTGCGAGCGACGCAGATCCGGCGTACCGATATTGTCCAACATGGTGACGAGTACCGCGAATCCCGGTCGCTCGCTGCGAATATCATGTGCCAGCGCGAGCAGGCGCTCATGCATCTCCACCACCTTGTCCACACGGTAATCCTCGAACGCCTTCCATGCAGCCGCATTCGTCTTCCAGTATCGCGGTGATGCCGTATCAAAGAGTTCGAGAGGATCAAATCCGCGCAGAGAACGAAATTCCCTTCTTGCACTTGGATGCATGGGCGCAAAACTCCCCGGCTGTTCAGGTCCACGCACGTCGGACTCGAAATACACCTCCGCGATGTTGACACCGTCGAAATCATACGCACTCAGGAATTGTCGATACTTTTTCAGCATGGCCGATACGCACGCCGAATCGGTCATGGCCAGCGGATAACGCCAGGATGCGCGGTTGTCGCCCCCGAGTGCATTTTTCTCCCGCCATTCCGGGTGTTCCTCCCAGAACTTGTGACTGATCTGTGGCGGTTCGAGCCAGGCATAAACAAGGATGCCGTTCTCATGGCAGAGACGGACGAGCCGGTCGTAATCGTAGGTGTATGTGGGATACTCATGCCAGCTGCCGACGTAGATCGCGCGCACTCCATGCTCCACCCAGCGGCGAACCAGGGTTTCGACGGGGATGGCACTGCGGAAACCGGGATCGAAATACATTTCCAATCCGTCACGGCGGAACACCGGGTGCAGGTCGAGAAACCGGGCCACATATTGAAGGAAGAACGGATACCTGCTGTATCCCATATCCGAGTGCGGATCAAAGCGCGTCCCGATGTACAGAAATTTCCCGTCTCCGAATGTGCGTCCGATCACGATCGGAGCATCCGTTTCCGCATCGGTGGCGTAGACGACATCCGCCGGCAGCAGTTCGAATTTTCGAAACGGGGACGGTCGGTGCCAGACGACGTGCTCTTCCGGATAAAGTCGTTCGCGGAGGCCTGTCAGACCAATCGTTGTGCCCGTATACTCGATACCGAGTTCCAGCGAGAATTCATTGTAGCCGTCGGTGATGACACTCCCGCCGGCGCGCACCCATTCCACCAGACGGCTGAAGAGCGGATTCTCCAACCGCTCGACGGCTCCGTACGGCACGACAAGCAGATTATACGCCGTCTCATCGAAGGTGCCGCCCACATGCAGCGTATCGGGCCGTACGCCGATCACCTGAAAGGCACTGGCAAAGCTGTGTTGATCGAGAAGAGCACCGCCGGTCGCGAGGGAATCCCAGAGAATGACGACACGCATTTCCTCGCGCCGCTCCTCATCCTTGAACAGACCCGCGTACCACGAACGGATGCTGCGCAGAAGGCGGTGCACCATCCCCTCGTCATATTCCTGTATCTCGGTCGGGGTGGCGAGATACAGCTGACCCGGCGCCATCCGGACGGATCGCTTGACCAGACCGGTTTTCCGGTCGGGAGAAATCTCCATACGGGCAAGCTCGCCGTTTCGATGAAACCAGTACTCCCGCAGATACTGATCGTTCAGCTCGATCGCGATCTCCCCTCCTCCGGTGACGATCGCCTTGTCCCGCAACCGCACAATATTGCGGTCACGCTGGGGATCGATGAACGTGTACCCCATCTTTTTGATCCCCCGCACGAGCCGCCGGAGGTTGTCATGCGGAACAAACGAATGGAAGAACGCGGATGCGAATCCGTCACGCACCGTATATGCGACCCGTGCGTGACCCAGCATCAGGTCCACCTGCCGACGAGCGGACTGCGGATCCTGCCGATCGAAGGGTACATAACCGAGATTCTCCGGGTAAATTCGCTGCCCGTGCATATCGCGATGGATGATGTACGGAAAGATCTGCCCGTGGTCGGAGTTGTTGATGGCACAGCGCTGTTCCATGGCTGAACTGAAAATCGTCGCAACTGCATCGTATGTCGTCATCGATGCCGTGTAATGCGGCGTCTCCCAGATGATGGGATAGATGCCGTTGCGTATGCACTCCTCCAGGCTTGTGAGTACTTTGGACCGCACGTATTCCATGGTCTCGTTCTGAAGGGGCGCACCGTTGTTGATGTCCCAGAATTCATAATCCGCCGCCGTGATACCCTTGTACTGATGCGTTGCACCGTGCATGACTACCGCGCCACCCTTCCCGACCATATAGTGTATCGCATCGACAAGATCCGGCTTGTCGGTCAGACTGACGCGCACACCGCGCTCGGGATTGATGTAGAAAGGAATCAGTGCAACCAGAAAGGGAACGTCTTCGTCGGACAGCACATCGGCCAGTCGACGCAGCCGATCGGGATCTTCCAACGGATGAACATCCTCGATGCGGATGATCGCCCGGTGCGACTCCGGATGATCCTCGCCGAGGATGTCATGAAGAAGATCAGCGAAAAGCAGATACCGGTCCCGTTCATCGACGAGAGCAAACGGCGTGTCGGTGACGTACCAGAAATTTCCGCTGCGCAGGATGTAGGGTGTCGTGCCCTTGCTGCGGGAATGCGCCGTGGCCACCACCGTGCAGCGAGCCTCGTCGGTGACACGCACGAGTGTGATGTTCGGCTCGCTTTTGGTGAACACATCCGCGCCGCGACGAACACGCGTCCACCCCCTGGTGGTGTCGACGCGCAGTACCTCGAAGCCATAACGGGATGTCAGGTCATACCTGTGGGCGAATTCCGTCATCCCCGTGTGCAGCCACACCGCGGTTCGTTTCCGCCGGAGCAAATCCTTCATGAAGTGATCCGGAGGACGACATTCCAGTGTATATCCGACGAAAAACACTGCGTCGTAGGCTTCCATCTCCCCCGCGCGATAGTCGTCCAGTGAACGCATCGTCGTACGCGTGTCGAAATGCCCCATCAGCTGTCCCAGCTGATATGCGTCTCCACGACCGATATTCTCCTCTTTTTCCGGCCCCTCGAAAAGCACGAGCACATTCTGCTGCCCCCGGAGGGGAGAGGCAGCGAGGACGAACAGAATCAGAAGGACAATATGTTTCATTCGAGTATCAAAACCTTTCTGCGAATGACGCGGGAATCCGTCGCAAGCGATACAATGTACAAACCGGGCGCAGGAAATGCTGCCGCGGAGACGAGATGCGTGCCGCCGGTGATCTCCGGGACGGGAAGCCACTCCTGCAACACTTTACCGGAGATGTCGGACAACGTCAGCCGTCGAAGCGGAGTAGACAGATCGAAGCGGATGGAGACATTCCCCCTCGATGGCTGGGGATACACGTCGACATATTCAGGGAGCGTGTACGATCCGGTACCAAAGCTGACTTCCGGACTGTATTCCACCCTCCCATCCACATCCATCATCCGCAGGCGGTAGGTATGCAACTCCGCCGATGCAGGACAGTCCCGGAATTCGTAGAATCCGTGTGTTGTCGATCCGGCGAAAACGAATCCGCATTCCAGCCAGTCACCCGTCTCAAGACGCTCCACCGCGAACCCGTGAAGATTCTCCTCCGCCTCCGTTTCCCAGCGCAGCCCAATGCATGCACCATCGGGAAAGGCGCTGAAAGAAAGAAGTTCGACCGGAAACGGATAGCTACCGTTCCGTAAAGCCATGCCATAGTCGCCGACCGCATAGACGTTGCCACCGTGGGCATCCGCGCCGTACAGCGTATTCTGCGCGTGCGAGATTTCCCGCACCCAGGTCTGGCCGTAATCACTGGTGCGCATGATGACGCCATTCGCGCCGACGGCTGCGAACTCGTTGGGTGCGGGATGAACCAGGTGGAACAACGGTTCGGTGGTGGGAGGATAGACGGACGTCCAACTCTGCCCACCGTCCGTGGTCACGGCAGCCGTTCCCCCGTCCCCGCAGAGCATGCCGAGATGCCCTTCGCGGACGACATGGAACAACGCATCCAGGGTCCAGGGCTGCTGCACGAACCATGTGTAGCCGCCATTCGTGGTACCGATCGCCGTACCATCCGCACCAACGACAGTGCCGTTGTTCGCGTCCGTGAAATCGACTCCGAAAAGGGATTGCAGTGTCCCGCTCGCGACCGGGTACCAGCCCGCGCCTGCATTCGTGGTTTTCAGCAACCGGCCACTGGCACCGACGATGTATCCAATGCCTCCGGGGAGCAGATCGACGCCGTTGAGGGCAACGGTAGTCCCGCTGGCAATCGTGGACCAGGTATCCCCACCGTTTGTCGAACGCAGAATCAATCCACCGTTACCACAGGCGATGACAGTCTGACCATTGATATCATCGACACCGAAAAGTGCGGTTGTCGTGCCACTGTTCAACTGCGTCCAGTTCACTCCGCCGTTTGTCGTTCGCATGATCAATCCGTCGGAGCCCACCGCCCAGGCGCTCGAGGGCACTGCGGCACAGACCGCATTGACGGTGCTCCGCGGTCCACCTGTCATCATGGTGAAGGCGGTGCCGTTTGTCGATCGGAGGATGTCGCCGAACAAGCCGACGGCGACGACGTTCCCGCCCGACAGAGCCAGTCCTTCGAGTCCGTTCACAGTGCCGGATGTCAGTGTCGACCAGGACTGTCCCCCCGTGGTGCTGCGATGCAGGGCACCGGACTCCCCGACCGCCCAGCCTTCCGTCCGGGATGTGAATCGTACGCGATTGATATCGGCGGTCATCCCGTTGTTCATGATCCTGCTCCAGTTCGCCCCACCGTTGACCGTTGTGTACAGCGCGCCGCCTGCCCCGCAGGTCCAGCCGTATGAGGCATCCGCGAAAAAGACATCCAGGAGATGTGCGGAGAAGCCGGGACCCGGTCCCCCGGGAAGCGGCACCAGCGCCCACGATGAGCCTCCGTTCGTCGAGCGCACGATCGTGCCATCACTGCCGACGGCGACTCCGTTTGTCGCGGACACGAAATGCACACTGTTCAGGTTGTTAATCGTTCCGGAGTTCTGTGTGAGCCACGTCATACCACCGTTGGTTGTGCTGCGCAGCATACCGGCATCACCCACGAACCAGGCGGTGGTGGCGGATAACGCGAACACCGTGTTGATTCCCGCCGTGGTGCCGCTGTTCTGCTGCATCCAGGAGTTTCCGCCGTTCGTCGTTTTGAGCACAACCCCGTTGTCTCCCACCACCCACGCGGTCAATGCGTCGACGGCTTCGATACCACGGAGGAAATCCTCGTGTCCGCTTTCCTGTGTGAACCAGGTCGCTCCCCCATTCGTGCTTTTCACGATCATTCCCGCCGCGCCCACCGCCCAGCCGGTGGCAGAGGATGGAGCGAAATCCACATTCCACAGGTCATTCCCCTGCGGCTGAGGATTTCCCCACTGCCACTGGGCATGCAGGGGAATGGCGGAAAACAGGAGGATGCACAGAATGAGAGAACGCATGCGCTGCCTACAATTCCTTCTATTCAACGATGATCAGTCGACTGTCGGTAACGCCCCCGGACCTTACGAAAAGAATATATGTCCCTGAGGCGGGAAAGATGTCACGGGGTATCGTGACATGCGACGTCGCGCTGCCGAACCCCGCCGATACGGCGGACTGACGAAACACTTCGCGTCCGAGCACATCAGAAAGGAGTATCTCGGTCGACGCGGTTGACCCGGTGCTCCTGACGGAAAGCACTGTAGCTGTGCGCAACGGATGCGGTGCGACGGAGACGATCAGCGTGGACTCCGCGGCCGGCGGAGGCGGGCGAACGGACACCGCGGGATCTGTCCACGACAACACGGTAGCATAATCCCCGGAAATCCAGGCGCTGCGTTCCGACGGAACGTCGAGGCCGAAGAGATCGTACCGCGTCCTCGCATACATCGCTTCCCAGGATGCGCCGGCACTCCGGCTGCGGAGGATGGTTCCTTCGTCTCCGATTGTCCACAGCGCGTCGCGATGCGGCCCATCGATCACGTAGAGTGCGCGGGTCGTTCCGGCATCCTGCTTCAGCCAGGTGCCCCCGGCGTCGGTGGTATGCAATACCGTCCCTTCCTCCCCGACGATCCAGCCCTCGGCGTCGCTGACGAATCGGGGCCAGTAGAGGGTAACGGCGACAGGCGTCTGCTGGCGTGCCCAGCTTGCACCGCCGTTGAAACTCGTGAGCACGAGACCCGCGTCACCGGCGATGACAATGTGCTGCTTCGAGACCGCCTGCACACCGAACAGATAATCCTGCGTTCCGCTCTCCTGTTTCGTCCACGTGGCGCCGCCGTCTGTTGTGTGAAGGATGAGTCCCAATTCACCCACCGCCCATCCGACATCCGGCGTTGTGAAATCCACCGCGAGAAGGATGTTGGTGAATGCATTGGTCTGCTGCTGCCAGCTGTCTCCGCCGTCGGAGGTATGGAGGATGACACCGAATTCCCCGACAGCCCAGGCCTCCGAGGGACTGACCGCCTTGCCGCCGTAAAGGCTGTTCCCGAGCAGTGCCGTCTCCTCGCGCCAGCTGCCTCCTCCGTCGGTCGTGTGCAGGATGACACCGCCCTCCCCGAAACACCAGCCATCGGTCTCCGTCGCACATGTTGTCCAGTTGGCGGATTTGCGCGACGTGCCGTTCATCACGTTCCATGTCGCGCCGCGGTCGGATGAACGAAGGATATGCCCGAATTCCCCCACGGCGACCATGGTCTCGCCGACACGCGCGATTCCCTCGATGACCGATTCGGGCAGCAACACGGGAAGCTGCGTCCAGTCCGCTCCGCTGTTCATGGTATGCAGCATGGTACCGCCGTCGCCCACTGCCCAGGCCTCGCTGCTGCTCACGGGAAGGATGTCATTGAGATGCCGACTGCTGCCGCTGCGCTGCTTGTCCCAGCGAAAACCGCCGTTCACCGTCTGATAGACGGAGCCGCGCGTTCCGCATATCCACCCGGTGGAGGGATCCGCGAACGCCACGGCAAACAGGTCCTCGGGTGGGGCAATCTGCTTTGTGCTCCAGCTCTCACCTGCGTCGGACGATTGCAGCAGGGTTCCGTTTTCACCGACGATGTATCCGTTCCGGTCATCGGAAAACGCGATGGCATTGAGAATCGTCCCGACTCCGCTGAACACCTCCTGCCAACTGACGCCGTCGTCGGTTGAGCGGATGATGGTACCCGCATCACCGCAGGCCATGAGGGTCTGTCCATCCACGCGCGCGACGGCATTGAGTCCCTGGCGGGTGATGGACTGCCGGTCGATCCAGGTCGCACCGCGGTCCGTGCTTTCCAGCAAAATCCCGTTATCAGCGACGCACGAGAGATGCGTGGGATCCGAGGCGTCGCAGCTGATGACATTATCGGTGAGACCGAACATGCTGTTGCGCCATGTCAGGCCGTCGTCCGTGCTGACCAGAACGGTGCCGTATTGCCCGGTGGCGAGCCAGGTTCCATCGGCCGTGGATTTGATGGACATGAGCATGTTGCCCTGCGGATGCGGGTGGCGCCACTCGATGACGGTCTGCCCGGAGAGCGGAAGACAGGTAATGGTTGTCAGTAAACCGGCGAGAAGGAACGTGTATTTCATGGAGGATGGTGAAATGGACATGATGCTTTCCGTATGGATAGAAATCCCGTGCCGTACCGGAGGTTCACGAAATGGATTGCCACCGATTCAGGAACGGTTCAGGCCATCGCTGAGGAAGTTCATTCGGGCCATACTACTGCAAGATCGACAATTTCCGGCAGTAACTTTATAAAGTAGAGTCTCAGCACTGTCGCGGCAAGGGGGAAATTATTACAATTCCGTAAGGTTGCATCTGATGAATGAGCATCGGTTGATGTGTATATTTGGTAACCCGATTTTCCGGCGCGCATCATGATAAACGGATTCGAGGAAATCGATCACACCGCGGATGTGGGACTCCGCGTCTTCGCCTGCTCGCTGGACGAACTGGTCATGCAAGCGGCACGGGGGATGCTGCATCTCATGCTCGAGGATGCAGGATCGGCGCTTCAGGTAACCGCGGATGGAGAGAAGCTCCAGATCGCTGTCGAAGCCGAAACACCGGATGAACTGCTGCACGTCTGGCTCTCTGAACTGCTCTTTCAAATGACCGTGACCGGCACGTTCCCTGTCGACTTCACAGTGGAGACTTGCACTCCCTCGGAGCTGCGCGTTCTCATCGACCTCGTACCACTGACGAAGGACATGGCCGCGGCGGCGACGGAGATCAAGGCCGTCACCTGGCACGGACTCTCGGTGGAGCAGACGGCGGACGGGTGGCAGGCGCAAGTCATTTTTGATACCTGAGGAATCCCATGAGCATGCAGATACGCCAGATCAACGATACCCTCTGGGAAATCCCGAAAACGGGCGGCATGCGTGTGCCCGGGCGCGTGTACGCAAGCCGGAGCATGATGGAACACATCCGGGAGGACAAAAGCCTGGAGCAGGTCGCAAACGTGGCACATCTGCCCGGGATCGTGAAATACTCACTCGCCATGCCCGACATTCACTGGGGATATGGTTTCCCCATCGGCGGAGTCTGCGCTACCCATGCCGAGGACGGCGTGATCTCTCCCGGAGGTGTCGGCTATGATATCAACTGTGGCGTGCGTCTCGTCGGGACCGCATTGAGCGCGAAGGACGTCCGGCCCCGCATCCGGCACCTTGTTTCCAGCCTTTTTTCCCATGTCCCCACCGGAGTGGGTGCCTCGAAGGCCATATCGAAACTTTCGCGGAAGGAACTGCATGACGTCGCCGTGCAGGGGGCCGCCTGGGCAACGAAGCGCGGTTTCGGCAGCGCCGCGCACACCGATTTCATCGAGGAAAACGGCTGTCTCGCGGGCGC
Organism: Bacteroidota bacterium; assembly: GCA_016928515.1. Lineage (GTDB taxonomy): Bacteria > Bacteroidota > Ignavibacteria > SZUA-365 > SZUA-365 > BM516. The sequence continues at coordinate 10,278 of JAFGKR010000012.1, forward strand.
CGATCCGTCGGCGGTGGACGAGCGGCCCTGGCAGCGCGGTGCCGACCAGCTCGGCACGCTCGGATCGGGCAATCACTTTCTCGAAATCGGCTGCGTGGAGGAAATCTATCATCCTGAAGCGGCGGAACGTTTCGGTCTGCGGCAGGATGGGATCGTCGTCCTGATCCATTGCGGTTCACGGGGATTCGGGTATCAGATCTGCGACGACTATCTGAAGGTGACCATACAGGCGACGCAGAAATACGGAATTACCATCCCCGACCGTCAGCTCGCCTGCGCTCCGCTGAAAAGCGCCGAGGGACGGGCATACATCGGGGCGATGCGCTGTGCGGCCAATTACGCATTTGCCAACCGGCAGGTGATCATGCATCTCGCGGAGCAGGCGTTCATGGAGACGTTTTCCCTCTCCCAGCGGGAAGTCGGGTTCAATCTCGTGTATGACATCTGCCACAACATCGCCAAGTTCGAGACGCATGACGTCGACGGCCGGAAGCTGGACGTCTGCATGCATCGCAAGGGTGCTACGCGTGCGTTTGGTCCGGGACATCCCGATATCCCCGCAAAATACCGCAGCATCGGACAGCCTGTGCTCATTCCGGGCGATATGGGGCGGTATTCCTTCCTCACTGTTGGCACCGATCGTGCGATGAAAGAGACCTTCGGCAGTTCCTGTCACGGTGCCGGACGCCACATGAGCAGGAAAAAAGCGATGGCGGCCAGCAAAGGCCGCAACATGATTCAGGAACTGCACGAACGCGGAGTGGAAATCCAGGCCACGGGCACCCGCACTATCGCGGAGGAAATGCCGCACGCCTACAAGGACGTCGCCGACGTCGTCAACGTCATGCACGACGCCGGCATCACCCTCAAGGTCGCCAAATTCAAGCCCCTCGGCGTCATCAAAGGATGAGCATTGGTAGGGGCGAGATTCATCTCGCCCGCATCTGCGAAATCCGTTGGGTCGAGATCGCTCGTTCCCACGCTCTGCGTGGGAACGCATCTCACAATCTTCGCTCGTTCCCACGCTCTGCGTGGGAACGCATCTTACAATCTTCGCTCGTTCCCACGCTCTGCGTGGGAACGCATCTTACAATCTTCGCTCGTTCCCACGCTCTGCGTGGGAACGTATCTTACAATCTTCGCTCGTTCCCACGCTCTGCGTGGGAACGCATCTTACAATCTTCGCTCGTTCCCACGCTCTGCGTGGGAACGCATCTCACGATCGCTCCGTGATCCTGGTTCTGTACCGATGGATGCGGAGCGTTCACCATCGACGTTAGGCTGTCCGATAAGTCAGAAACGGACCGTCACCCTGATGCGCCTCAGGCTCACGAAGGACGACCGTAGCGAGGGGCGGCGGCACCGGCAGGATGTACAAACCGGAACCGCAGAACAAACCGGATGGTATAATAAGAATGGCACGCCGCAGCACCTGAGCCAAATTGCATAAAGCGTTTATTCAAAAATACTTACATAAGCCACTGAATTCATAATACACATTCTCATTCATCACAAAACGGGATACCATCCATGAAAACCCACATCCTTCTTCTCGCCCTTCTTTTCGTCACCGCGATTGGTTTCACCGCCTGCAGTGACGATGACACCAACGAGCCGGCGACGACTGCCACGCTCGCTGTCAGTTTGACGGACGCACCCGCCGATTACGACGCCGTGAACATCACCTTTTCGGAGGTTGCCGTCAGCATGAACGGCGGCTGGATCGTTTTGAGCGGCAATCCGGTCACGGTGAATCTGCTGGAATGGAACAACGGGAAGTCCATTGAACTCGGACGCAAGGATCTCGATCCGGGGAAAGTCACGCAGATCCGCCTGATGGTCACGGATGCCGAGGTTGTCGTCGACGGACAGACCTACAGCGTCACCATCCCCAGCGCGGAGCAGACTGGGCTCAAGCTCATTACGAACTTCGATCTCGTTGCCGGATCCACGTATGAGCTGGTTGTCGATTTCGACGCGCACAAGTCCATCGTGACCACCGGTCCGCCGCAGAATCCCAACGGTTACAAGCTTCAGCCGACCATTCGTGTCGTTGAGAAAGCCGTGACCGGCTCGATATCCGGTACCGTGACGAACTTTGCTGACGCCCCGATAGCCATGGTCCTGCAGAACGGCGTGGAAGTGACTTCCACTCCCGTCGATCAGACAAACGGCAGCTTCCGTCTCAGCTATCTCATGCCGGGCAGCTACGACATCCGCATCGAGGACACGCAGGGTCGCGTCTACACGCAGGACGCCCTCACCGTCACCCCCGGCGCCGACAACGCCGTCGGCAGCGTAACGCTCATGTAGGGGCGATCCGCCTGAGGCGGAATCTCGCCCGCATCCGCACGGTAATAATGGTTTTGAAAACGGGCGGCCATCGGCCGCCCGTTTCACGCAATCTTCCTCGCGACATACACACCATAGCTGTAGTACGCCCTGTACTTTGCATACAGCTCAATCTCCCGTTTTTCCGCTTCCACGATTCCCCGGGCCTCTTCGCTGTCTCCGTTGCGCCTGAGGAAATCGCCAAAACTCTCCTGCATCGGCCGATAGTAATTGTCCATCCAGCAATGTTCCGGCAGCACGAAATAGCCGATCGGAGCATAGCCGCTCTCCTCGAGTATGCCCATTTTCGCTGATGCCAGGTCGATTTCCGGATATTCGGCATCCCAATGCTTCTGAAGTTCCGGAGGACGGGAGTCCGTCAACCAGGTGATCTCCGAAGCGATCAGGAGACCGCCGGGTTTGAGGCAGCGATGCCAGTCGGTGACACCTTTCCGGAAGCCGATATTGTAGATCGCGCCCTCGGACCAGACGACATCGAATTCTTCATCGGCGAAGGGAAGGCTGTCCATCGAGCAGCAGAGGGGTGCGATCGTATCGGCCAGCCTCGCGCCTTCCGCCCGTTTCTTCAGCACGTCGAGGAAATCCTGCAGAAAATCCACTGCCGTAATCCGGGCGTTCAGCAGCCGCGCGAGCACCAGGGTGGAAGCCCCCGTACCGCATCCGATGTCGGCGATGGTAAGCGGCGCTGTCCGATCGATCCCGGCCAGGTTGACCGCCAGTTCCGTCTCCGCATCCCCGCCCGGACCCTGCCGGTATGCATGTTTATGAAGATCGATCAGAAGCCGGTAATCGTCCAATGTTCTCTCCTCTGTTGCCTTGTATCACACCGCGCAGCTTCGGGTGCGGGATCTCGCAGTTCAATCAACGGGCACCCGGCAGCTCAACGCAAAAAGGTACGGGTTTTCCCTTCAGATCCGCAACGGGAGAGGAGACGGCATTCTGTACAGCAGTGTACAGAATTCTGTACAAATTATGAATGCTGAATTTCCGTGTGATATCGCGATTGATTTACCAGTCTTGTGATTCCGGACGAAGGAATATTGAGCATTCGTTCCGGGTAAATTGGAATTTTCGCAGTCCCGTAGTCGGGGAAACGTACGTGTTATATCTCGAAACGAAAACTCTCATCGATGCTTTCGAGAATCTGATTCAGTGCCTGAATCGTCTCTTCGTCAGGGCGAATATCGATATCTCCTACCTCAATTTGAACCTTGATCACCAGTGGAATATTTGCCTTGTTCTTGATATCCAGGAGCTGTGGAATAACATCACCCAGGTCCTGAATTGCTGCCGGCGCCAATTCCGCATGGGCAACTACCGAATATGAACCGGCCCCTGGACTTCCAAAGCCAGTCTCTCCCGCCCCTCCGCCGACGCCGGTTCCTGCACCTGGCCCAGAAGCCACCCGCAACCTGAGGCTCGAAGCAGAGGGATATGGGCATGGCCATTTCTCTGATTTGGGATCGAGTTCGGTGAAGCGGGCATTCAGAGATGCCGTGATGACGTCGCTCACAGTCTTCCAGGGCAGTGTCTGGCCGAACTTCTGTGAGAGTGCCGTGGCGATGGACAGACCTGTAGCCTCTTCGTTTGTCCATGCTTGAGGCAGGTTCTCCGGCAGAATCTCGGCTGCTGCGATCATGGCCGGTGGTTTCTGAATCCTGGCCTGCTCTGTAAGAACGCCTGCCGGTATCGTTTCCGCCAGAATCGACGCGGGGCCATTGGTCAGCCAAAGCACGCCTGATTCGACAGCCTGTGTGATCGACGCTTTGACCACAGCATCCGACGCCCTCGGAATCGGCTGGGGTTCCATATACCCGTCGCGCTGCACCTGGACCACGTTGGAGCCGTTGAAGTAATCGATCACGGCCTGCACGCTGATGGAATCGCTCTTCCAGAGATCGGGAAGCCGTTGTGCTTCCAACAGCGAAGGTGCGATTTCCTTTAACTCCGCCGCCTCGGAGAGAACCAATTCCAGCGCCGGGTCGGTCAATGCAGCTTCGTCCGGGCTCGCGCACCACCATGTCCTCGCCGATCCGTCGGGACGCTTCAGTCGCAAAACAAAAGCCCCCGCCAGACATCCTTCCACCAAAGTATCGATGATGGCCTGCGACTTAAGCATCTTGGGCAGATGCGGCAATTGCGCGAAAGAACCGGAGAGGTCTTTCACCCTCCTGCTTGTCTCTCCCTCGCGCCACAGATTGTAGGGACCGCCGGGCAGCAGGGCTTCCGCCGCGACGGAAGAGTCCTGAACCCGAGAGCGGGGATCGTTCTTGATGATGGTGAAGTGCGGTTCGTCCGTGACGTTGATCTTGAAAGCCTGGGCGTCGTTTTTTTCCGAGACCGTCACGACAGTGCAATAAGCCTGCCGGATCGCATCGGGGATGCGGCCCTTTGTCTTATCCAGATTGATGGCCAGCGTTTGCATCCGCGCAACATCGACATTGCCTTCCTTCTGTTGCTCTTTCAAGTCGACGCCGACCATCTCCCACGCCAGATAGTCTCGTACACTCGCCGAGGCGACCTCAAGTCCGTCCTTCGACGGCGTCAGCAGGATAACGGCATTCCGATAGACGCGCGGTTTCTCCGGCCCCGTCGTTTCATCCAGGTAACGTCGGGCCTCGGCGCTGGGCTTGCCCGATTCGCTGGCACCGTTGGGTCCAAGAATGGCGTAGTGAAAGAGGCCATCGTCATCTATATCGCGTGGTTTTGTCGGCAGAGAGTGGACGCGAACGCCGACAGCGTTCGCTCCTGCCGAAAGAAACTTGGATCTCCCGATCTCGTCCAGAAGCCGCGCTCGCACCACGTCATCGGAGACTCGGCTGGCGGCAACGGCATGCATCTGGGTCAGGTTCGGCCGATTCCCGAGACGCCATGTTCCGGGCAGTTCGTTCTCGTTCACGGTCGTGAACTGGTCATCCAGCCAGAAACTGACCTGCGCCCAGCGCAGCAGACCCTTCTCCAACTCGATCTTGTCCGGACGATTGGAAGCGATCAGCACGGTCAGATCCCGGGTCCGTGCGCTCTGGCCAATGGGCTGAGAATGGAGGAACGTGGCAATGATTGCCTGTTCGACCTCCCGGAAGCGTAACCCGACCGAATCCCTCTGAATGTCTCTCGCGCGCTGAAGTTCCCCCTCAATGATTCCCGTCCACGCTTGCCGTTTGCCTTCATGCTCCTCGGTGTCGGCAACAGTGACCAGTTCCCGCATTGCCTCGGAAAGCCCATCCTTCCCGGCTTTCGGAAGAAACACACACGGGCCGATCAAGGCGCTTGTGTCCCATTTCTCCGCCTCGCGCAGCGCCAATGCGAAGGTCCGCAACACCCCGCGCGTCCGCTGGAACCGATCAAGCTGCGTCCACTTGGCGTA